>NZ_RJUL01000006.1 GCF_003751625.1 Gallaecimonas pentaromativorans | reverse complement strand
TACGTTGAGCTAACCAGTACTAATTGCCCGTGCGGCTTAACCATACAACACCCAAAGGGTTTTGTGGGACGCCAAAGTAAGGCGAGAGAATCAAAGCACTGTTATCAGCTTAATCCGAATTACTAAGTTGGCTCGTAAGAGCGGACTTAAACGAATTCGCCTGGCGGCAATAGCGCTGTGGAACCACCTGACTCCATTCCGAACTCAGAAGTGAAACGCAGCCGCGCCGATGGTAGTGTGGCATTCGCCATGTGAGAGTAGGTCACCGCCAGGCACCTAACACGAAACGCAAAACCCCCGACCGAAAGGCCGGGGGTTTTTGCATTTGGGCTACGCCCGGCGGTGACCCACCCGTACATCACGGCCACCGCCGCAAGCGGTGTGGCATGGCGACAAGCAAACAAGCCGCTGCCGCAGGCAGCGTCCTTCCCCTATGAGAGGAGGGCGAAGCCGGGAATAGCGGCATGAACAGTTTCATGCTGCCCGGCGTAGCGGGTCGCGCTCTGCGCGGCCCTGGCCACCGCCAGGCTTCATTAAGGGTGCTTGGCTATTTGACAGTCCGGAGTGGTTGTCGTCCTGACGGCTCCTGCCGGTTCGGCCATCCAGGCCTCACGCTCAGCTGCACCAAGGCAGCGCCTTGGCTTCGAGCTTCGCCCCTGGCCGTCCACAACTCACAGGCAAGCTGCTCGCGTTCGCCAGCTAAAAAGGGTTCACCAGATCCTTTTCTTCACGCGCTCACCCCGCTCGCACATCCGGTGTGCTCGCACTACTCGGACTGTCCCTGTCCTCGCCCTACGGGCCATCGTCGTAAGCGCCGATGTTCAACGGTGTTCCTTACACCGTGACCGCCATGTGATGCTTCTTTGGTCCTAATATTTTGTGAAAAGCAGAAGAGGGTGGTGTTAGGGCTGGTCATCGTCTGGTTTAGGTGATGTTTCTTTCAACATTCTCTCTGGTATATGTCCTTTGGTCATGGCCGCTGCGTGTCGAAGCTCAATAGTATTCTGCACACCAACAGTGTCATCTGAGGGAGATCTTGAGTTCGTTGACCATCCCTAAACTTCAATAGGATGGGGCGTTATAACCTGCCGAACATTTTCTACTTAAGCGTTCTTCGAGCAGATTTACCCTGACTTTTGACATGGCCATTACCTAACGACGTTGCTCCTTTTTACGCGCCATTGGATGATGCTTGTGAACAAAAAGCACAAAACGCTCGTTATGGCCGATAAGTTCTCTTTGCTTTTCCTTGACGTTAACGTTCTGTTGCGGCGGCGCTTGGAGTGCCGCTAGCGACAATAACCTTAATAAACGAAAGGCAGCGAATAATGAGAATGTCAGCATTGGGCTCCCTGGTTGTGCTGGGGAGTGTTGCCGGGCTTAACCCGGCCTGGGGAGCAGATACATCTGTAGAGAGTCTTAAAGCGCAGATCGACGCTTTGTCCAAGAAGGTCGGTGAGCTTGAGGCAAAGGAAGAGAAAAGCGAGCCCTTCGCTGGCGTTTCCATCGGTGGCCGTTTGCAGCTCGATTACAACCTTTTTGATGGAGCCTATAACGCCAACCATCAGGGCCATACCGGTTCGGATCTCTTTGCCCGCAGGGCGCGGCTTTTTGCAGAAAAAGAGAGCGGTGACTGGGACTATAAATTGCTGTTGGAGTTTGCCGAGGATGGCGCCGAGATCACCATGGCCCGGCTTCAATACAAGGGCTTTAACGGCGGCCCGGTTATCAAGCTGGGTAAGATAAGGGAGGACATTTCCCTTGAAGCACTCTCCAGCAGCAAGTACATCACCACCATCGAACGCTCCAACCTGGCTGATACTTTCTCGCCTTATTTTCGTTGGGGTGTTGCGGCCTATCAGTACTTCCCTACGTCCAAGGTACGCTATGCCATCGGTGTTTATAAGAATGATGCGTTTGGCGACAGCGGTAAAAACAAGAACAACAACCTTGATTTGGCAACAACCGGGCGTTTGACTTGGGCGCCAATCCAAGGAGACGGTAAAACCCTGCACTTTGGCCTTTGGGGCTCTTATCGGGAAATGGGGGGCGACACGCTTTCCAGTGCCTTTGCCCGTGGTGAAGTCCGTGAAACCAGCGTCAAGCTGGCCGATTACGCCGCCGGCGGCGAGACAGTGGCTATCGATCACTTAACTCAATACGGTTTGGAAGCGGCAGGGCAGTGGAAGGCGTTTTCTCTGCAAGGCGAGTTTGCCCAGCGCCAGTTGCACACCACTGACACCACCTCGCCGCTGGACGGCCAGCATTACAACGGTTATTCGGTTACAGCGAGCTACTTCCTGACCGGCGAGCAGCGCCAGTACAAAGCCGGTAGCGCCGTGTTCAGCCAACCCAAAGGCGTTAAAAATGCCTGGGAGCTTTATGGGCGAGTCTCCGGTATGGATGCTGCCTCCGATACCCAAGGTACCAAGGTGACTTCCTACACCCTGGGCAGTTCCTATTACTACAGCCCGCAAGTGAAGCTCATGCTTAACCTTATTCACTCCAAGGTGGGGGGGCCGGGCCGGGCAGCCCTTGTCGGCGATGAAGATACCGGTAACGCCCTGACCTTCAGAACCCAATACCTATTCTAGGAGCCTGCCATGAAGGCCTTTTTTCTGTTGGCTGCGCTGCTGGTCTTCCCCGGCAGCCTGCTGGCCAAAACCGATATCCACTTTTTGATCCCCGGCGGGCCCGGTGGTGGTTGGGACACCACCGCCAGGGGCACGGGAGAGGCGTTGGTGAAGGCAGGCCTTGCCGACAACACCTCCTTCCAAAACCTCTCGGGAGGCGGTGGCGGCCGCGCCATTGCTTACCTTATCGAAATGGGTAACAAGCAGAGGGACATGTTGATGATCAACTCCACCCCCATCGTGCTGCGGGCGCTATCCGGGCAGATCCCCAATAGTTTTAGGGATCTTAAACCCGTGGTGGGGCTTATCGCCGATTATGGCGCCTTTGTGGTGACCAAAAACTCCCCTTATCAAAGCTGGGACGCCGTGGTGGCGGCCTACCGTAAGGACCCAAGACTGGTCAAAGTGGCGGGCGGTTCGGCCCGGGGCAGCATGGACCACCTGGTTGCGGCCCAGGCCTTTGAAGCCGCTACCGGCAATGGCCGGGCCCTTAGATACATTCCTTACGACGCTGGTGGTCGTGCCAAAGCCGGGCTGTTGTCCGGTGAGGTGCAGTTGCTGTCGACCGGGCTAAGCGAAGCCCTGGACTTGGCCGACTCCGGTGAGGCCAAGATTTTGGCGATGACGGCGCCGCAGCCGTTAGCGGACAGGCCCAATATCCCCACCCTCAAATCTCTTGGCTGCGACATGAGCTTTACCAACTGGCGGGGCCTGTTTGCCTCTCCCGATACGCCGGACGCCAAAGTCGCCGAATACGCCGCGCTTTTTAAAAAGCTGATGGCCACGCCCCAGTGGGAGGCGGTGCGCAAGCGCAACGGTTGGCTGAATCTTTATGAAGAGCCCAAGACCTTCTTGCAGTCCTTGGAGCGCCAAGAGTCCGACATGCGCCAGGTCATGCAAGATCTCGGCTTTATCCAGTAGGAGCACCTGATGAACATAACCAAAGACAGCCTGGGCGCCTTTCTGTTCCTGGTGTTCTCCCTGGCTTACGGCTTTTACGCCTGGCAGATAGTGCCGCTGCCCATAGAGGTAAGGGACGCGGTCACCTCCTCAACCCTGCCCAAAATTTACGCTGGCCTTGGCGCGCTGTTCAGCCTCCTGGCCTTGGTGCTGAGCTTTACCGAAGCCAAAAGTGAGGCAAAAGGTGCCGGCTTTTCTCGCCGCGCCATGGCGCGCACCGCAGCCTTGCTGGGGCTGATGCTGCTTTACGCGCTGGCGATGGAGCCCCTGGGGTTCATGGTGGCGACCCTGGCTTTTTTGCTGGCCGGCTATTGGGTGATGGGGGAGCGGCGCGTCAAGGTATTGCTGTTGGCGTCGGTGCCGGTGGTGGTGCTGTTCTGGCTGGTGATGACCCGCCTGCTAGGCATCTATCTTGTTTCTGGTTCACTGTGGAGTTAACCCATGCTTGACGGGATCCTGCTGGGGCTGACCACAGCGCTCAGCATAAAAAATCTGATGTACGTGGTGCTGGGCTGCTTTGCCGGCACCTTTATCGGCATGCTGCCGGGCCTTGGGCCCATCACTGCCATCGCCTTGATGATACCGGTGACTTACAGCATCGACCCTTCCTCCGGGATGATCCTGATGGCCGGCGTGTATTACGGCGCCATTTTCGGCGGCTCCACCTCGTCTATCTTGATCAACGCTCCCGGTGTTGCCGGCACCGTGGCCACCTCCTTTGATGGTTATCCCATGGCTCGCCAGGGCAAGGCCGGCAAGGCGCTGGCCATTGCGGCTTACGCCTCTTTTAGCGGTGGCACCATCGCCGCCATCTTCCTGATGGTGGCAGCGCCGCTGCTGGCCAAGGTGTCTTTGAGCTTTCGCTCAGCCGACTACTTTGCGCTGATGCTGATGGGCTTGACCGCCATCGCGGCCTTTTCCAACAAGGGGCAGTTTCTCAAGGCGATGATGATGACGGTGCTGGGTCTGATGCTCTCTACCGTTGGCATAGACCCGTCCTCTGGCGCTGAGCGCTTCACCTTTGGGCAAAGCAACCTTCTGGACGGCATCAGCTTCCTGCTGGTAGCCATGTCCATGTTCGCCTTGTCCGAGGCGCTCATTGGTGTGCTTAAGCCTGAAAAAGACAAGGCCAAGAGCGAAGCGGCCGCCAACACCGACATGGGCAGCCTCAAGCTCAGCAAGGAAGAGGTCAAAGAGATGGCCCCTGTGATTGGCCGCTCGTCAGTGCTGGGCTTTTTGGTGGGTATATTGCCGGGGGCCGGGGCGACCATCGCCAGTTTCATGGCCTACGCTGCCGAGCGTAATCTGGCGCGGGGCGCCAAGAAGGCGCTGTTTGGCAAAGGCTCATTGCGTGGCCTGGCCGCGCCGGAAACCGCCAATAACGCGGCCTGTACCGGCTCATTCGTGCCGCTGCTGACCCTGGGCATTCCGGGCTCGGGCACCACGGCGGTGATGCTGGGGGCACTTATCGCCTATGGGCTGCAACCCGGGCCGCTGCTAATGGAAGAAAACCCTGACGTGTTCTGGTCGGTGATCATGTCCATGTATATCGGCAACGTGGTGCTGCTGATCCTCAACCTGCCGATGATCCCCTACATCGCCAAGACCCTGGCCCTGCCTCGGCAGCTGCTGACGGTACTGATTCTGTTCTTCAGCCTGATTGGCGTGTACCTGGTGTCGTTCAACACCTTCGACCTGCAGATGATGGTGCTCTTTGCGGTGATCGCCCTGGTGCTGCGGCTGATGGACTTTCCCATGGCGCCGCTGATCCTCGGCTTTATCCTCGGGGACATGATTGAGCGCAACTTCCGCCGCGCCATGATGATCTCCGACGGCTCCCTGAGCTTCCTGTGGGACAGGCCGTTGACCTTATGCATCATGCTGTTGGCGGTGGGGGTTTTGCTGGTACCCTTGGTCGATTACCTTCGCAGCCGGCGCGGCGCCAACAAGGCGCCGGGCGACGCTCAATTGGACAACCTCTGACGACAGGGCCCTGCGGGGCCCTTTGACCCTATGTGGCATATCAAACGTCTGGAAACCCGTCTTATCGTCTGGATAACGGCCCTTAGCCTTATCCAGGCGTTGTTGTTTGCACTCTTGGGCCAGCATTTGCTGGAAAAAAGTGTGCGTGAAGAGGTGGGGAAAAAGGCTCTGGCGCTGGCCTCATCCATCGCTGAGCTCGACGAGGTGCAAAACGCCCTGGCTTACGGCGACACTCAAGGGCTGCAAGATTTTATTGAGAAGCTGCGCCGCTCCACTGGCGCCGACTTTATCGTGGTGGGTAACACCCGGCGCATCCGCCTGACCCACCCAGACCCTGGCCGCATCGGCTCGCTGATGGTGGGGGGCGACAGCCGCGAAGCGCTGGACGGGCGCTCTTATATCTCCGAGGCCAAAGGCTCCTTGGGTTATTCGCTGCGGGGCAAGGTGCCGGTTCGCGATGCCCAAGGTAAAGTGGTGGGGCTGGTGTCGGTAGGCTTTTTGGCGACCTCGGTCAATTCTCTGATCTCGGCCAAGCTCGCCACGTTGGTGGCGGCGGTTGCCGGGCTTTTGGTGCTGGGCGTCCTGGCCTCCCTTTGGATAGCACGGCGGGTCAAAGGGGCGCTTTATGGTTTGCAACCTGAGGAAATTGGGCGCCTTTATGCCGAACAAAACGCCATCCTCAACACGGTGCGTACCGGTATCCTGGCCCTTGATAACCATGGGGTGGTGCGCAAACTCAACCGCCGCGCCAAGGATCTGTTGGGCCTGCCTGACCGCCAACCGGGCCAGCCAAGGCGCCATATTCAGATGCTGTTGCCAGAGCAGGCCGAGTTCTTACTCAAAGACCCAGAGCTGACCCTTAACGGCGTGGAGCTTTTCGCCAACGAGCGCTGGCTGGTGCTGTCGCGCCTGCCCCTTAAGGTCAAGGATCAAACCGACGGCGTTTTGATCAGCTTTCGCCCGGTTGACGAGATAGAAGAGCTCAGCCAGCAGTTGGCCAAGGTGCAGGCCTTCTCTGAGCTACTGCGGGTGCAAACCCATGATTATTCCAACAAGCTCAACACCTTGGGCGCCCTTATTCAAATGGGGGCCTATCAGAAGGCGGTGGAGTTTATCGGCCTTGAAAGCCAGGGCTACCAGGAGCAGGTCAATCAGTTGATTGAGCATATCCAAGAGCCCATGGTGGTGGGCCTGCTGCTTGGTAAATACCATAAAGCTCGGGAGCTGGGCGTTGAGATGACGGTGGAGCCCGACAGCCTGATGCAAGCGGTCGGGGAGGCGGCGCTGGTGGAGAAACTGCTGTCCATCCTCGGCAATCTTATCGATAACGCCATTGAAGCGGCGGTCAAAACCCGAGCGCGCCCGCCCAGGATCTCGGTAATGCTGGACGATGTGGGCAACAACATCATCTTTGACGTGGAAGACAGCGGCTGCGGCATCAGCGATGACCAGTTCGCCAGCCTCTGCTCGCCGGAGTATTCCAGCAAAGACGGGCGCCAGCACGGTGTCGGCCTTTACCTTGTTCAAACCTATATTCAAGCCTTGGGCGGCAGCCTGGAGCTTGGCCAATCCATACTGGGCGGCGCCCGCTTCAGTGTTTACCTGCCCAAGACTCCAACCCAGGAGGAGCCCCGTTGATGCCCCATTCGGTGGTGATAGTCGAAGACGAAATTGCCGTTGCCCAGCTGCTGGCCGATTACCTCGGCCAGTGTGACGACTTCCAAGTACTGGGGATAGCCACCGACAAGGCCACGGCAAGCCGGCTGGTGGCGCTGGGCCAGCCGGAGCTGTTACTGCTGGATATCCACCTGCCTGACGGCAATGGCCTGGAGCTGTTGGGTGAGCTGCGCCGCCAGGGTGTGGGGAGCGATGTGATCATGGTGACCGCCGCCAAAGAGGTGGCGGCCTTGGAAAAGGCCATGCAACTGGGGGCCTTTGATTTTCTGGTCAAGCCCATCATGTTGGCCCGGCTGGACCAGGCCCTTGCCAAGTTTCGTGCCCGCCACCAGCAGCTGCAGCAGGGCGAAGTGCTGACCCAATCTCTGGTGGACAAACTCTTGGGCACCGACAGCGGCGCCAGCGCTGCCAGCGACACCCGGCTCCCCAAGGGCATTGATGCGGTGACTCTTTCCAAAGTGCGGCAACTCTTTCAAGAAGACCCTCAGGCGCAGCTGAGCGCCGAGAAGGTGGGAGCCCTTATCGGGGCCAGCCGCTCTACCGCGAGGCGTTATCTGGAGTTTTTGCTGACCCAGCACGAACTGGTTGCCGACCTTTCCTACGGCAGCATTGGCCGGCCGGAGCGCTGTTACCGCTGGCGGCGCTGAACGCACTCTGTACCACCTTTCTTGTTAACGGCGCTCTGGGGGCACTGTTCAGGTAGTAGCCAAGGGGGAACGACTAGCCTGAATCAGGACTTCAAGGAAAAAGGAGTGTCATATGAAGACCTTAGCTTTAACCGCGAGCGCTACCCTGATGCTGTTGGCTGGTTGCAGCAGCACCACTGCAATGGAAAAGCCCGAAGGCACCTATGTCATTACCGCCAAAGGGGACAGCCGCGCCGAGGTGCTGAGTGACGCCAAGGACAAAGCCCTTGAGCAGTGCGAGGAGCATGATTTTGCCTCCTTCACCATAGTCCAGCAGGAGCTGCTGGCACCTGACGATACCCTGGCCAAGAATCGCGCCTCCGACCGCACCATGACCGGTGCCACCTTGGATGACGACGCCGACATGGCCGCCATGGTGTCGGACGACGGCGAGTACCAGCTTACCTGGCAGATCCGCTGTAGCCGCTAACCTCAGCGAAAATCCCGCGACGGTACCGGCAGCTTGTCGAGCAACAGGCTGTGGTCGACAAGCTTGCCGGCTACCACATGCACTATTGCCCCTTCCTTTTCTACCGTGCCTGCCACCTCCAGTAACCTGGCCTTGAGAAAGGGCTGGCGCTGATGATGGGCGGTAGCGGCCCATACCACCAGGTTGATATTGCCGGTCTCGTCTTCCAGGGTGACAAAGGTCACTCCCGAGGCCGTGCCCGGGCGTTGGCGGCCGGTGACCAATCCTGCAATTCGTACCAGTTGGCCATGGCGACATTGTGGCAAAGCGGCCGCCGTCACCCATTGGCTAAAAAGGCCCTGGCGGCGCAGCAGCGCCATGGGATGGGTACCCAGAGTCAGCCCCAATTGGCGGTAATCGGCCTGCATGACTTCATGGTCGCTGGGGGGCGCCAGCTGCGTGCGGGCAGGGGCACTTTCTTCGATACCGGCAAAAAGCGGCAGTTGTTCACCTAAGCTGGCCCTTTGCCAAGCCGCTTCAAAGCGGTGTTGGTAGAGCCCATCTAAGGCGCCGCACCCGGCCAGCAGTTCTTGTTGGGTGGCGGGCAGCGCAGTAAGGGCAGCCATGAGCGACCCTTGCTGTCTTTGGGCGATAAGGGCCTCGATAGCGGCCGCGTTGATGCCCTTTATCAGGCAAAAGCCCAGGCGCAGTGCCTGGCCTTCAAGGCGATGCTCAAAATAGGAGTGCGCCGCTGAAACCGCCAACACCTCAACCCCATGGCGGCGGGCATCCTGTATCAGCTGGTCGGGGGTGTAAAAACCCATGGGCTGGCTGTTAAGCAGAGCGCAGCAAAAGGCGGCCCTGTGGTGGCACTTGAGCCAGGCCGACACATAAACCAGCAATGCAAAGCTGGCCGAGTGGGACTCGGGAAAACCATAGCCGGAAAAGCCTTTTATTTGCTCGAAGATGCGTTCGGCAAAGTCCGGTTCGTAGCCATTAGCCTGCATGCCTTGAATCAGCTTTTGCCGGAACGCTTCGATATGGCCGTTACGAGACCAATTGGCCATGGCCCGGCGCAGTTGGTCGGCCTCGCCACCGCTAAAACCGGCTGCCACCATGGCAATTTCGATGACTTGCTCTTGAAAAAGCGGCACCCCCAGGGTGCGCTCCAGCACCTTCTGTAAAGCCGGGGAGGGGTAACTAACCGGTTCGATGCCGTCGCGGCGCTTGAGGTAGGGGTGCACCATGTCTCCCTGGATGGGGCCGGGGCGCACTATGGCCACTTCGATGACCAAATCATAAAAAATGCGGGGCTTGAGCCTGGGCAGCATGTTGCTCTGGGCCCGGGACTCCACCTGAAACACGCCGATGTTGTCGGGCTCTTGCAACATGGCGTATACCCGAGGGTCTTCCTGGGGGATGGTGGCCAAGGTGAGGGCAGGGCCCCCTTGCTCCTGAATCATCGCCAGGCATTTTTGGATGGCGGTGAGCATGCCAAGGGCCAGGATATCCACCTTCATCAGCCCCAGGCTTTCCAAGTCGTCCTTGTCCCACTGAATGACGGTACGCCCTTCCATGGCGGCATTTTCCTGGGGCACCAGGTTATCCAGGGGAACCTGGCTTATCACAAAGCCCCCCACGTGTTGGGACAGATGCCGTGGAAAGCCGATAAGGCTATCGACCAGCGCCAGAAAATGCGGCCAAACGCCGCCTCTGGCCTGGCAAAGCCGTTTGAGCTGCTCACGCCAAGGGTCCAGCTTGTCTCGCCAGTCCAGTTGGCTGAGCAGGCTTTCAATCACCGGCAGTTCTAGCCCTAAGGCCTTGCCGATATCGCGGATGGCGCTTTTACGCCGGTAGCTCACTACCGTGGCGGTCAGGGCGGTGCGGGCCCGGCCGTAGCGGCGATAGATGTACTGGATCACTTCTTCCCGGCGTTCGTGCTCGAAATCCACATCGATATCCGGTGGCTCTTTGCGCTCCTTGGAGACAAAGCGTTCAAACAGCAGGTTGCCCTGCTCGGGGTTGACCGAGGTGATACCCAGGCAAAAGCAGATCGCCGAGTTGGCCGCCGAGCCGCGGCCCTGGCAAAGAATGTCTTGGCTGCGGGCAAAATTGACGATGTCATAGAGGGTCAAAAAATAATGCTCGTAACCCAGTTCGCCAATCAGGGCCAGCTCCTTGGCGATAAGGCCTTGTACCTTGGCTGAGGGGCCTTCGGGGAAGTGCCGGTGCAGGCCTCTTTCCACTTCCTGGGCCAGGTACTGGCTGGCGCTGAGCCCTGGCGGCAGCCATTCATCCGGGTAGCGGTATTTAAGCTCTTCCAGGCTGAACTGGCAGCGCTTGGCAATGGCAAGGGTTTCGGTTAGCCAAGCCTGTGGATAGCGCTGGCCGAGCGTGGGTAGGTTGTGCAGCACCGCTTCTTGGTTACAGCTCAGGCGCCAGCCGGCTTCTTGGACGGTGGTGTGGTGGCGAAGGGCGCTCAGGCAGTCCAGCAGCGGCTGGCGATCGCGGCTGTGCATCAGTATCTGGGGGGCGGCGACAATGGGCAGCTGGCGGGCCTTGGCCCACCTTTCAAGGTGGCTGATATGTTCATCTTCACCACTGTGGTAGTAGCGCCCGAGCGCCAGCCACAGGCGCCCGGCAAAATGGCGGGCCAGCCAGTCGGCCAGGGTATCGTCTGGCTGGTTGGCGTGCCAAAGCAGCAGGCAGTGGCGCAACTGGCGGAGGCGCTCGCGGGCCAGCCGGTACTGGCCTTTGGGCGCTTGGCGGCGGGCATCACTTATCAGGGCGCAAAGCTCTTGGTAGGCGGCAAGGCTTGGGGCCAGCAAAGTCAGCTCCAGGTTGTCTTCCACCTGGATAAGGCTGCCAACCAGCAATTTGATGCTCAACTCTTTGGCAGTGCTGAAGGCCCGCACCACCCCGGCTACCGAGCATTCATCGGTAATGGCAATGGCCTGGTAGCTAAGAGCATGGGCCTGGGTGACCAGTTCTTCCGGGTGAGAGGCCCCGGTCAGGAAGGTAAAATTGCTGCGGGTACACAGCTGGGCAAACATCAGCCAAACCAGCCGTGCAGATACCAGCGCTCTTCCTTGTCTTTAAATGTCCAGCAAAGCCCCCCTTGGGGATGGCGGGCAATGAAATAGTCTCGGCTAATGCTGTTTTGCCACCAGCCGCTGGCCAGTCTCTCAGGGCCGCGAATAATGTCGGGGGCATCATCCAAGGGCTCGGGGCTGGGCAATAGCCAAAGGGGTCGTAGCGCCTTTTGCGGTTTTACCGCGCAATTCTCCCCGGGCCTTACCCATAAAAAGGCCTCTTCCGGGCAGTGGTTTTCGTTAAGGCAGATACCCTGTATGGCCTGTTCGCCCAAGCGAGTAATAAGGCGGCCAAGCAAGGGCTCGTTGGGCCTTGAGGGTTCGAACAAGGCGTTGTTGCCCGGGGCCCTGGGGCTAAATTGCTGGGCTTGAAGGGCGATGGCCACCGCCGGGGCGTCCAGCCGCAGCTTCTCTAACTGCAGCTGGGCAATATCACGCCAGTCATGGTGGCGCCACAGGGGCTCGGCGCCTCTTAGGGTGAGCTCCAAAGGCTCCTGGGCGCGAAAATACAGGGTCAATTGCAGTTGGCTACAGGCTAGTTGGCGTTTTTCCAAGAACAGGGCCAGGGCTTGCAGCTGGGCACTGAGTGGGAACAGCAAGGCCTGTGCCTGGCTGACTTCGTGGTTAAAGATCAATTGACGCTCAAAGCCTTCAGGGGGGTGATAAAGCTGGCGGGCTTCTTTAAGGCTGCCTTCCAGGCGGCCCAGTACCGACAACAAGGTGGCGCCGTAGCGTTTACCCAGCTCCATGCGCGGCAGGTCCAGCAACTGGCCAATTTGCCGCAACCCGGCCCTTTGCAGGCGGGCGTTGAGGTTAACCGGCAAACCCAAAGCGCAAAGGGACAGGCTGCGCAGCATTTCCCAGCCGCTTTCAAGGGGCAGCGGGCCCATATCCACCTCAGCCAACAGGCGGGCGGCCAGAGGCGTGGCGCCAATGCCGCTGCAAAGCTGGTGGCCAAGCTTTTGAAAATTGTCATGCAGGCAGGCCAGCAGGGCTTGGTCGCTACCGTAGAGACGCTGCATGGAGGAAAGCTCAATCAACAGGCCGCTAGGGGGGGCCAGGCTTAAGGGGCCAGCCAGGTCATAAGCGGCCTGGGCCAGGGCTTGCAGGCCCTGGTGCAATTGCAGGGGCGAAACCGAGACTTGCTCCAGTACCGGGCACAGGGCCAGGGCGGTACTGAGGCGCATGCCTTGTTGCAATCCTGCATCGGCGGCGGCCTTGTTGAGGCTGCTGATAAGGTTTTCTTTATCAAGGCAAGCCTGGGGCTGCTCGGCTACGAGGCCGCCATTGCCAAGCTCCAGTGCCAAGTCGGGGAAGTGCAGGTAAAGCCAGCGCATGTCAGTGTTCCCAGGGGCCCTTGAGCACGTTGGCACTGTGTTGGCCGGTAATGGCATTGTTGCCAAGGTCCATCGGTTGGGCGGGCAGGGGCCAGCCGCCTTTGCGTTTTTCAATGCCGATATTGACCACGTTCTGCTGGCTGCTCAGCGCCAGGCGCAGGGCGGCCGGGCTTTGAGCGCGCTGGCGGCGATAAAAGAAAATGCCCATGGCATCACCTTTTTGGGCGGCCAGTTGCAGGCGGCGGATCTGTGGATCTGTCACGTCTTTTGGCCAGGCCAGTACGGCGCTGCAGGCGCCGCTTTTCAGGGCCTGCTCCAAGGTCCACAGTTCGTCTTTTATCTTGGAAGGATGCACCACCAGCACTTTGGACAGATCTACGCCCATGGCGGCCAGAGCTGGCCCGTAGGGGATGTGGGGCGGGGCAATAAAGATTATCCAGCGCTTTTCCTGGGACAGCTTGGCCAGCATGGGCATTAGCAGGCGCAGCTCGCCGATACCGTCTTGGTGATAGTGGATCTCGGTGATGGCGCCTTTGGGGAGCCCCTGGCCCGGCAGGTGTTGGTCCAGTTCCTGATAACCGGTGCCATGGGCTGGCACTTGCTGTTGCCAATGACGACCGGTCCATACGGTGTTGTTTTGCAGCAGTTGATTCAAACGCGGGTCCATGGGGCTCTCCTGAGTACTGTAATCATATACAGTGTATGGGCATACAGTAATTGCTGGGGCGCCACCTGGCAAGCCGGTTGGTTAAAAAAAGATCCAACATGAATGCTAACTGACTGTTGCTGTTGTGCTTTTTTTAGCCTGTGGCAGCGGTTAGCAAGGAGAAGGAAAGTGCAGGGCGGGAAGGTGATCGGATGTTTGTCTTGCTAAAAATGGGCTACCATCAGCGCTGATTGTGAAACACACACACGGACCCCCACATGATTATCAAGCCCAAGATCCGTGGCTTCATCTGTACTACTGCCCACCCTGCGGGCTGTGAAGCCAACATTCTGGAACAGATCAATTACACCAAAGAGCATCCCGCCATCGAAAATGGCCCCAAACGGGTGCTGGTAATTGGTAGCTCCAGCGGTTACGGCATGCCGTCCCGTATAGCAGCCACCTTCGGTGCCGGTGCCGATACCCTGGGGGTTTTCTTCGAGAAACCGGGTAGCGATACCAAGCCGGGTACCGCCGGTTTCTACAATGCCGTTGCCTTTGACAAGCTGGCGACCGAAGCGGGTTACTATGCCAAGTCCATCAATGGCGACGCCTTCTCTAACGAGGTGAAGCAACAAGCCATCGACACCATCAAGGCCGACCTTGGCCAGGTTGATCTGGTGGTTTACTCCATCGCCTCGCCGGTGCGTAAACTGCCTGATACCGGTGAGTTGGTGCGATCCACCCTCAAGCCCATTGGCAAGCCCTACAGCGCCACTGCGGTTGACACCAACAAAGACGAAATCATCTCCGTCGATGTGGAGCCGGCTGTCGAGCAGGAAATTCAGGACACCATCACCGTGATGGGCGGCCAGGACTGGGAGCTTTGGATCAAGGCCCTCCATGAGGCCGGCGTGCTGGCCGATGGCTGTAAATCCATTGCCTACAGCTACATTGGTACCGAGATCACCTGGCCCATCTACTGGCACGGCACCATCGGCAAAGCCAAGGAAGACTTGGACCGCGCCGCAGCCGCTATCGATGCGCTCCTCAAAGGCACCGGCGGTGAAGCCCACGTGGCCGTGCTCAAATCCGTGGTTACCCAGGCCAGCTCCGCCATTCCGGTGATGCCGCTGTATATCGCCATTGTTTACAAGGTGATGAAGGAAAAAGGCCTGCACGAAGGCACCATGGAGCACGTGTTCCGCCTGTTCAGTCAGCAGCTTTACAAAGCCGATGGCAGCGCTTGCGACACCGACGACATGGACCGTATCCGCATGGACGACTGGGAGCTGCAAGAAGACGTGCAGAACGCCTGTAAAGCCCTGTGGAGCCAGGTGACCACCCAGAACCTGCGCGAGCTGACCGACTACGACGGTTACAAGGAAGAGTTCTTGAAGCTGTTCGGTTTTGGGCTGGATGAGGTCGACTACGAGGCCGACGTTAACCCCAACCCGCCGCAACACTTTTTGAACGTCTGACAAGAAGGGGCCTGGCGCCCCTTCTTTGTTGTCGGCCTGTTACAAACTGCGTAAGATAGCGCCTTCAAATTTAATAACAAAAAAATAAACGGGGCTTAACCCCGGTTTGAGGGATCAACGTGGGAAGACAATACAAAGCCGCCTTGCTGGCCAGTGTCCTGTTGCTTGCCATGCCGGCCATGGCCAAGGTCATGGTCATCAGCCACCGCGGGGTGGCGGGCCTGGCCCCTGAAAACACCCTGGCTGCCGTTGAAAAAGCGGTGCATCTGGGGGTTGATGCCATCGAAGTGGATGTGCGCCGGGCCAAAGACGGCGCCCTGGTGGTGTTTCATGACGACAGCGTCGACAGAACCACCAACGGCCACGGCAAAGTCAGCAATCTTACCCTGGCCCAACTTAACGCCCTGGATGCCGGCGCCTGGTTTGGCCCTCAATACCAGGACGAGTGGATCCCCACCCTGGCCGAAGTCATGCAAGCCCTTGCCAGCCGCACGCCGCGGCTTATCCTCGAGCTCAAAGAGCCAGGCATGGAAGAGGAGGTGCTGGCCCATATTCGCACCTACCAGATGCAAGACAGGGTGATCATCAAATCCTTTGATCCAGACATTCTCGACCGGTTCGCCGCTCTTGCCCCCGATATTCCGCGTCTTTACGGCTTTTTTGGCTGGTCTCCCCGCTTTAACTTGTTGCTGGACGACGAAATTCGCCGGGTCAATCCCCTGGCCATGAAGGTCAGTTACCTGCAGGTTTACTACAGCCTGCTGACCCCCGAGTTCCTCACCCAGGCCCACGGCCAGGGCTTCAAGGTGATTGCCTGGGGCGCCCATTCACGCCAGGCGCTGCAAAGCATGCTGAGCCTGGGGGTCGATGGCATCGAAACCGACTACCCCGACCGCCTCAACAGCCTGCTGGCGGAAAACCGCAGCCAGCCGCTGACGGTGGGGTATCGCGAGCATTGACAAAAAGGGCCTTCGGGCCCTTTTTTAATGAATGCGCCTTGCCATCTTGGGGCTGCTGCTACTGGCCGGCTGCCAGTCTCAGCCTTGCCGCCCGTTACAGCCAAGTCTGGACCCAGCCCCGTTGATGGCCGATGTCGAGGCTTTGAGTGCGCCCAGCATGGCCGGGCGCCGCCCGGGAACGCCAGGGCACCAGTTGGCGCAGCAGTACATCATTGCCGGATTTTTGCGCCAGGGCTTTTGGGTCAAGCGCCAGGCTATTGCCGAAGGCGAGCATAACATCATTGCCTGGCGTGGCCAGCCCAAGCTTTGGGTGCTGGCCCATTACGATCACCTGGGGCCGGGCTACCCCGGCGCCGACGACAACGCCTCGGGGGTTGCAGTGCTGCTGGCACTGGCCCGGGCTCTGCCCGCGCGTGATATTGCCCTTATCGCCACCGACAGCGAAGAGCGGGGCCTATTCGGGGCCAAGGCGCTGCTGGCCGCGCCGCCTCTTACGCTACCCAAGCTGGTGATAAACCTCGACATGGTTGGGCGCGGCCCGGTGCTCTTTGGCGCCGGCACCAAAGACAACCCCATGCTGGCGCCGCTGGTGGCGGCTGTTGCCGCCACGGCACCGCTGTGTTTCAAGCCGGGCCACGACCGGCGCCAGCAACAGCAGGGCTCGAGCCTTTACACTGACTGGCGTCAAGCCTCTGACCATGCCCCCTTTCGGCAGGCCCACATTCCTTATCTGTACCTTGGCAATGACACCCACAGCGATTGGCACAATCGCACCGATACCGCAGACCGCCTGAACCCTGTGTTTCTGGCCGGTGCGGCCCAAACCACCTTAATGCTGATAAATCTCTTAGATGACAACACCTTGGCATCGTGGCAGGGTGACTGAAAACGGAGGAATGACATGGCAAAAGTAATGAAAGACTCACTGGGTGAAGTCAGCCTGCCTGACGATGCCCTCTACGGCCCGCAAACCCAGCGTGCGGTCGACAATTTCCAGCTCTCCGGGCAAACCATGCCCTGGCGCTTTTTAGCCGCCCTTATCGAGATCAAGCGCGCCGCCGCCCAAACCCACCTGACCTTGGGGCTGCTGGACGACACCAAGGCCCAGGCCATTATCAAGGCGGCCGACCAGCTGCTGGCCGATAAACCCCTGGCGGCCTTCCCGGTGGAGGTGTTCCAGACCGGCTCCGGCACCTCCAGCAACATGAACGTCAACGAAGTGATAGCAAGCCTTGCCGGCAATGGCGTGCAGCCCAATGACGACGTCAACATGGGCCAGAGTTCCAACGACACCGTGCCCTCGGCGCTGCAAATCTCGGTGCTGGCCGGGCTTGAGAAGGTGCTGCTGGTAAAGCTCAATCACCTCATCAAAACCATCGAGAAAAAGGCGGCGAGCCTTGAGCACGTAGTAAAAACCGGCCGTACCCACCTGATGGACGCCATGCCGCTCACCTTCGGCCAGGAGCTCACCACCTGGCAGGTGCAGCTCGAAGAGGTGGAAGAAGACATCCGCCACGCCATTAAGCGGCTGGCAAAATTGCCTTTAGGGGGCACCGCGGTCGGCACCGGTATCAATGCCCACCCCAAACTGGCGGGCGGCGTCTGTGTGCGCCTTAGCGAGCGGATGCACATCCATGTGGAAGCTCACGACTGGCCCTTTGCCCACATGGCGGCGGTAGAAGCGCCCCTGGCGGCCTCGGCTGCCATGCGCCAACTGGCGGTAGCGCTCACCAAGATCAGCAACGACCTGCGCTGGATGAACTCAGGCCCCCTGGCCGGGCTTGGGGAAATCAGCCTCACCGCGTTGCAGCCGGGCTCAAGCATCATGCCCGGCAAGGTCAACCCGGTTATTCCCGAGGCCCTGGCCATGATCAGCGCCCAAATTATCGGCCTTGATAGCGCCAATACCATCGCCGCCCAAAGCGGGAATTTCCAGCTCAACGTGATGTTGCCGCTGCTGGCCCATAACCTCAACCAGATGGTGGATATCCTTGCCAAAGGCTGCGAACACCTGGCCGACAAAGCCATTGCCGGCTTTAGCGTCAACCAAGAGCGGGTCAACGAGAGCCTTGATAAAAACCCCATTTTGGTAACAGCGCTCAACAGCGAGATCGGCTACCTTAAGGCCGCGGCCATCGCCAAGAAGGCTTATGCCGAAGGGCGCCCTATCTTGGAGGTGGCCAAGGAAGAAACCGACCTGGGCGAAGCCCAGCTCAAAGACTTACTGGACCCAAGGAAGCTTTGCAGGCCACAGGATGAATGAATACGGATACTGGCTCGACAGCCGCCAACCCTTGGATGAAAGCGCCCGCGTTAATGCTGTGGGCGACGATATACCGGCCTGGTTGCACCTGGATCGCAACCAGGACCAAAGCCGCAAGCTGCTGAAAAAATGCTTCCCCCGTTACCTGGTGGAAGCGGCCCTAGCCGAGGAAACCCGGCCGCGCTGGCAATACGACACCGATGGCACCTTGCTGCTGATCATGCGCGGCATCAACTTCAATCCCGGCAAGGAAGCCGAGGATATGGTGTCCATCCGCTGCCTGGTCAATGACCGTAACCTGGTTACCCTGGCCGGGCAGAGCCTTAAATCGGTATCAGAGGCCAGCGACAAACTGTGCCGGGCCTCGGAAGGCACCTCCACCTGGGCGGTGCTGGGGGATATTCTTCGAAACCTGGTGCGTGGCGCAGATGAGCACTTAAAGCGCCTAACCGAAGGCTTGCTGGATATGGAAATGGCCTGGCTTGAGAGTAAGCCCGAGCTTCGCAGCCCCATCTTGAACCTCGACCGGCGTCTTTTGAGCCTGCGCCGTTACATCGAGCCCCAGCAGGAGATGCTCGAAGAGCTGACCGACGACCTCGAAGACGACTTAGAAGCCGACGCCCTGCGCCTGCTTTTGGAAGTGCAAGACCGCATGACCCGGCTTTTGGAGAGCCTTAACATCCTGCGCGAGCGGGTCAAACTGCTGCGCGACGACATGAACGCCGAGCGCGACGCCCAGATGAACAAGACCCTGTATCTGTTGTCCATCATCACCGCGCTGTTCCTGCCGCTGTCGGTTATTACCGGTTACTTTGGCATGAACGTTGGCGGCTTGCCCTGGGTGGAAGACAAAGACGGCTGGCTGTGGGTCTCCATGTTGATGGGCGGCTGCCTTGGGATCTCGGGGCTGGTGATGTGGTGGCGGCGCTGGTTTTAACGGCCGCTGTTTCCTAACGCCGGTTAAGCCGTTATCATGGCGCGATTTTTACATTCAGGGGAGTTACCCATGCTTAAGCCGCGTCAGCAGGCCAAAACCGTTGTCAATCGCCCCCAGCTATACCTGATCCCGGAACTCAAAGTTCTGGGCAAGGACGAGCTGGCACTGGCACCGGACGTTATCGCCGATTTCGGCTGGCAGGATGGCGACCAGCTGCTGGTCAGCACCGAAGGCGGCAGCCTGTTGGTAACCAACCTGTCCCAGCGCGACGTAGCCCTGGCTCGCTTTAACCGCGAAGCCCGTGGCCTTATCAGCGCCCTGGAAAGCGACGAGTCGCCGCTGCGCCGGGTGCGGGTGTTCTACAAAGGCAAACTGGTGCAAACCCTGGAAGCCGACGAACACGAGTGCGACGAGCACTGCAGCCACGACTAAAAAAGCCGCCCACCGGGGCGGCTTTTTTAATGCCAGAGCCGGGTGTTGATGCCGTAAAAATGCTCCAGCAGCTCATACATGGCCGGTTCTTGCTCGCTGAGGGCTAGGCCCTGCTCGAAGTACACCTCTGACACCACCGCAAAAAACTCCGCCGGGTTGGTGGCGCCGTAAGGGTCAATCAGGCCACGGTGGCCATGAAAGGTCGCCTCGCAGTGGCGGATAAAAGCCTCACGAAACACCTGCTGCCAGCGGGCAGCATCTGGCACTGAGCGCTGCAAGGGCGCCCCGGTGGCAAGGCCCTTGGCCTGGTCCAACTGGTGGGCAAATTCGTGCACGATAAGGTTCTCGCCATCAAAAGGGTGGGCCGCCGAGCGCAGGCAGCCCTGCCAGCTCAGTAGCACCCGGCCATTGCCCCAGGATTCTCCTGCCAGGTGCTTGCCTTGGGTATCGACAATGCCGCCCGGCAGGTACTGGGGCATCTTGTTGATAAAATCCCCCTCAAAGAGATAAACGCTGTGCACGTTGGGGTAGGCCGGTTCGTCGCGGCCAATCAGTAGCAGGCAAGCCTGGGCCGCAACCAGATACCGCATGCGATCGCTTACCACCAAACCGTCGCAACCGATAAATTCCACCCGGCTTAAAAAGGCGCGCATCAGGGTGTCGAGCTTGTCGCGCTGGGCTTTGGGTAGGCGAGGGTAGAGGGGCATGTCATAGGCCAGCTGGCGGCGCTGGTTTTGGTCTAGCGGGCGCTCTTTTTGCCGGTAATAACGCTGCTTGAAGGTGTCGCCGTAAAGCCACCAGGCGATCAGCAGCAGGCCAAGCACAATGAGGGTCAGTATCGCCATGGAGGATTCCGTTCTGGTCTTTTTACCAAGGTGGGGACGGCCCGGCTAAATTACAACCGCAGCAACGATACGGGCCTATGCTTTAGGTATTAGGGGAGACAACACAAGAGGCTCACTATGCAATCACTCATTATCAGAGACCACATGCAGCACCGGCCACTGAGTCTACACCCGGAAATGCCCATCGCCACCGCCGTTGAAAAACTGCTGGCTGGCCAGCAAACCGGCGCGCCGGTGGTGGACAGCGGCAATCGCCTGGTGGGCTTTGTGTCCGAGCAAGACTTTCTCGCCAAGCTCATCGAGTGCAGTTACCACTGCGAGACCGTGGCCAAGGTGTCCGACATCATGCGCACGCAGGTGCTCACCGTTGGCCCCAATGATTCGGTCTTTGAGCTGGCCCAGCAGATGACCGCCCAAAAACCGAAGATCTACCCGGTGGTAGAGCAAGGGGTGCTGGTAGGCATCATCAACCGCCGCCAGGTGCTGCTGGCCATCGATAAGAACATGCACGACTGCTACAAAGCCAGCTAACCCTGGTTGCCGAGGCCAGCCTGCCCAACCAGGCTGGCCTTTACCTTTCTCAACGGGCGACAATCCAGTAGCATTGTGCGGTTTCTATTTAGCCACAAGCGAACTTGATGTCTGACTCTGCCCCGCAAATTTCCCTTGAAGATGTGCCCAGTCTTGACCGCAGCCGCCTGCGCCGCCGTATTGAAGGCGCCTATAAGGTAAAGGACGAGCAAAAGCGCGCTGCTACCCTTGCCATGTTGCAAAAGGAAGTGGATAAAGCCCGCGAGCGCCTGCTGGCCCGTAAAAACCGCAGCCTGCACTTAGATTACCCGGCGCAGCTGCCGGTGGTGGCGGCAAGAGAAGACATCAAAAAAGCCATCAGCGAGAACCAGGTGGTGATCATCGCTGGCGAAACCGGCTCGGGTAAAACCACCCAGTTGCCGAAAATTTGCCTGGAACTGGGCCGGGGCGTGGACGGCCTGATTGGCCACACCCAGCCCCGGCGGCTGGCGGCCCGCGCCGTGGCCACCCGCCTTGCCGAAGAGCTGCAAAGCGAGCTGGGCGGTCTGGTGGGCTACCAGGTGCGCTTTACCGACCACACCCGCGCCCAAACCTGCGTCAAGCTGATGACAGACGGTATCCTTTTGGCCGAAATTCAAAAGGATAAGCTGCTTCGCCGCTACGACACCCTGATCATCGACGAGGCCCACGAGCGCAGCCTTAATATCGATTTCCTGCTGGGTTACCTTCGCACCATTTTGCCCAAGCGCCCCGATCTCAAGGTGATCATCACCTCCGCCACCATAGACCCTGAGCGTTTTTCCCGGCATTTCAATGACGCTCCCATGCTGGAAGTCTCTGGCCGCACCTACCCGGTGGAGGTGCGCTATCGCCCCATTACTGACGAAGAAAAAGAAAAGGACCAGCTCCAGGCCATCTTTGACGCCGTGGACGAGCTGTTCCGCGAAGGCCCTCGGGGCGACATCCTGATCTTCATGAACGGTGAGCGGGAAATTCGCGACACCGCCGATGCCCTTGAGAAGCGAAAGCTGCGCCACACCGAGATCTTGCCGCTGTTCTCAAGGCTTTCTGCCGCCGAGCAAAACCGCATTTTTGCCTCCCACGGCGGGCGGCGCATTGTGCTGGCCACCAACGTCGCCGAAACCTCCTTGACGGTGCCCGGCATCAAGTACGTGATTGACCCGGGCACGGCCCGCATCAGCCGCTACAGCTACCGCACCAAGGTGCAGCGCCTGCCTATCGAGGCCATCAGCCAGGCCAGCGCCAACCAGCGTAAGGGCCGCTGCGGCCGTACCGAGCCCGGCATCTGTATCCGCCTTTACAGCGAAGAGGATTTTACCGGCCGCCCGGAATTTACCGAGCCGGAGATCCTGCGCACCAACCTCGGCGCCGTTATCCTGCAAATGCTGTCTTTGGGCCTGGGGGACATCGAAGCCTTCCCCTTTGTGGAAGCGCCGGACAGCCGCTTTGTTAAAGACGGCCTAAACCTCTTGGACGAGCTGGGCGCCATTGACGGGCGCGAGCTTACCGACATCGGCCGCCAGTTGGCCAAATTGCCGGTAGACACCCGCCTGGCCCGCTGTTTGGTGGAAGGTGCCAAACGGGGCGCGCTAAAAGAGCTGCTTATTATCAGCGCGGCCCTTGCCATCCAGGACCCGCGCGAGCGCCCCCTGGACGCCCAGCAAAAGGCCGACGAGCAGCACCGGCGCTTTGCCCATCCCGAGTCCGATTTCTATGCCTTTGTGAACCTTTGGGCTTATTCCGAGGCCCAGCAGCAGGCGCTGTCGAGCAGCCAGTGGCGGCGCCTTTGCCAGAAGGAATTCTTAAACTACGTGCGCATGCGCGAGTGGCAGGACTTGACCGAACAGCTGCGCGAATTCTGCGACGAGCTGGGCTTTAAAGAAAACAGCGAGCCGGCCAGTTACGAGGCCATTCACCAGTCCTTGCTGGCCGGGCACCTGTCCAACCTCGGCTTTAAAGACAAAGAACGGGAATATTTTGGCGCCCGCCAAAGCCGATTTTTGCCGTTCCCGGGCTCTACCATCGACAAAAAGCCCAAGTGGCTGATGGCCGCCGAGCTTACCGAGACCTCGCGCCTTTTTGCCCGCACCCTGGCAAGGGTCGAGCCGGAATGGGCCGAACAGCTGGCCGGGGAGCGGGTCAACCGCAGCTACTTTGAGCCCCACTGGGAGAAAAACCGCGCCAACGTGGTGGCCTACGAGCAGGTCAGCCTCTACGGCCTGGTGCTTATCCCCCGCCGGCGCATCGACTTTGGCCGCATTAACCCCATTGAGGCGCGCACTATTTTTATCCGCAGCGCCCTGGTGGAAGGGGAGTTTCGTTGCCGGTTGCCGTTCTTCAAGCACAACCAGCAGCTCATCAAGAGCCTGGAGGCCCTGGAGGATAAATCCCGGCGCCGCGACATCCTGGTGGAAGACGACACCCTGTTCGCACTGTACGACGCCAGATTGCCCCAAAACGTCTTTGACGGCCGCACCCTGGACCATTGGTGGCGCCGCACCGATGAGAAGGCCCAACAGGCGCTGCTGTTTACCGAAGCAGACCTTCTGGCCCAGGACACCGACCACGTTACCGAAAACGCCTTCCCCAACAGCTGGGCCCAGGGCAACCTGCGTTTCCCCCTCAAATACCGTTTTGAGCCGGGCCAGGACGACGACGGCGTGACGGTGCAGCTGCCGCTGGCGGCCCTTAACCAGGTGGAGCCCCAAGGTTTTGACTGGCAGGTGCCGGGCCTTCGCGAAGAGCTGGTGATTGCCCTGATTAAGGGCCTGCCCAAGCCGGTGCGCCGCAACTTTGTGCCAGCTCCCAACTACGCCCAGGCCGCCCTTGGCCGCATGGCGCCGCTGGAAGGGCGGCTGATTGAAAAGCTCAGCGACACCTTGCGGCAAATGACCGGGGTGCGCACCGAGGTAGAGCTTTGGGAGCAATCGGCCATTGCCGAGCACCTTAAAATGCGTTTTTCGGTACTGGACGAGACCGGCAAAGAGCTGGCGGCAGGGCGCGACTTGCTGGCGCTTAAAGCCAAGCTCAAGGGCGCGGTCAAAGAAACCCTGGCGCAAGTGGCCACCCCCGGTATCGAGAAAGCCAAGCTCACCGAATGGAGCTTTGGCGCCTTGCCTGAGGTCTTTGTAGAAAAGCGCCAGGGCCTGGAAATCAAAGCCTACCCGGCGCTGGTGGACGAAAAAGACAGCGTCGCGGTCAAGCTCTTTGACAGCCCTGCCGCGCAGCTCGATGCCCAGCAAAAGGGCCTGCGCCGCCTGCTGCTGTTGAACGTGCCGTCGCCTATCAAGCACCTGCAGGACACCCTGCCCAACAAGGCCAAGCTGGGGCTCTACTTCAACCCCTTTGGCAAGATTGGCGACTTGATTGATGACTGCATCAGCGCCGCCGTCGACAGCCTTATCCAAGGCATTGATTGCCGCGACGCAGCCGCCTTTGTGGCCCTTAAAGACAAAGTGCGGGCCGAGCTGAATGACACCGTGGTGGACATCGCCAAGCTGGTGGAGCAAATCCTGGTGCGCCATAACGCCATTAAAAAGCGCCTCAAGGGCAAGACCGATCTCACCATGGTGCGGGCCCAGGCCGATATCCAGGCCCAGCTCGACGGCCTGGTGTTCAAGGGCTTTGTTGCCGCCACCGGCGCGGCGCGCTTAAAAGACGTTACCCGCTACCTTGACGCCATAGAGCGGCGCCTGGAAAAACTGCCCATCGACCCCAACCGTGACCGGGTACACCAGGGCAAGGTAGAGAACGTGCAGGACAAACTGGGCCAATATCGCGCCAAGGTGCCCAAGGGCCTTAGCGAGCCTAGCTGGCTGGTAGAAGCGCGCTGGATGATAGAGGAGCTGAGGGTCAGTTATTTTGCCCAGCAGCTGGGCACCCCTTACCCCATCTCCGACAAGCGCATCTGGAACTTTATGGAAGAGAAGGCCAAAGCTGGCTGACGAAAAGGCGCCCTTTGCGGCGCCTTTTCTATTTGCAGCTAAGGTTATGAAAAGCCGAATAAAAGGAGTCTCTGTGGACAAAGCCAGCTTTTTTAACGCCATAGGGCAGGGCAACGAGATCAAGGTCTTCGAGCTGTTAAAGCAAAGCCCCGGGCTTATTGCTTGCCGCCAAGAGGGCGTCAGCCCGGTGCTCTATGCCAGCTACCAGGGCCAGCCGCTGCTGGCCAAAGAGCTGGCGGCAAGGGTCGATTTAGATATCTGGGAAGCGGCGGCCCTTAACGACGTCGGGGCCATCCAGCGGGTGCTGGCCGAAAACGGCGCCCTGGTGTCTTTACTGGCCCGCGATGGCTTTAGCCCGCTGCATCTGGCCGCCTTTTTCGGCGCATTTGAAGCGCTAAAGGAGCTGCTGGGCGCTGGCGCCGAGGTCAACCAAAGCGCGGCCAATGACTCACAGGTGCAGCCGCTGCACTCGGCGGTAGCCGGTAGCGACCGCGAAAGCCGCCTTAACTGCACCCAGGCATTGTTAGAAGCTGGCGCCGAGGTCAACGCCCGCCAGGCCGGCGGCTTTAGCGCGCTGCACAGCGCCTACCACCAACAACACCCGGAGCTGGTGGCCCTGCTACTGGCCTTTGGCGCCGACCCCGAGGCCCAAGCTGATGATGGCCGAGTGCCCAAGGATTTGGGTTAGTAAAAAGCCCCGCATCGCGGGGCTTTTTACTAAGGGGCGAGCGTGGCAGCATGAACTAATACTTCTTGAGGGCAAAGCATGGCCAGGGACGACGCGAAAATGGCAGATTTTGATAAGGAACTGGAAGATTGGTGTTTTGAGGAAGATTGTTTTCTCGACAGGGAGCAAACCGCCTTTTTTCTCACCAGCTATCTGGTTGGCGAAGCGAATGCCAGAACTAATACAGCAAGAAAGGGGCTATCAAAGGGCTTTGTTCTCAACCTCAATGCCGAATGGGGTGCTGGTAAAACGACATTTCTAAAATGCTGGCGAAGTTTGGTCAAAGCCCGAAGCCACCCTGTGGTTTACGTGGATGCTTGGCGGCATGACTTTATTGCCGATCCCTTGCCGGTGCTGCTTTCAGATATTGAGCGTCAGTTATCTGCGCAGCTAACGGATGAAGGGGTGAAAACTTCTTTAAAGCAGGCCACTTCCAAGCTGGGGCCTTTATTAAAGGCCGGTTTACCCTTCCTGCTGAAGATGCTGGCCCGCTTGGCGGCGGGAAAAGCAGCGGATGACTTTGCTGACAAAGTGCAGGACATTCTTGCCGACGGGGCTGGGGATGCCACTGAAAGTGTGGCCGAGCGTTTGCTTGAAGATCAAAAAGAAAGAGTGGAAGCCATCGACGTCTTTGGCAAAGCCATGACTGAGCTAACCGATAAACTGGTTCAACAAGAGGGCATGACAGTCCCGGTATTCGTCTTTATTGACGAGTTGGACCGCTGCCGCCCTACCTACGCGGTCGAGATGCTGGAAGTTATCAAGCATCTTTTCAATATTCCCAACTGGGTCTTTGTGCTGGCCACCAATACCAACCAGCTACAGCACACGGTTCAGGGCCTCTATGGGGCTGGCTTTGATGCTGAACACTACTTTGAACGCTTCTTTGATAAGACCTACCACTTGGCGGCGACGGCGTTCCCAGAACCGTTGCTCAAGCGCTTCATGGAGAACCATCGCGTAACAGTAGATAAGAATTCAGGGGATTTGGAGCTGCTTAGCAAATTGCTATCGAGCATCAACTGGGAGATGCGTAAAAAAACAGCTGTCCTAGAGAGGTTTGTTGCATGCTTAAGGTTTAATCCCGAGTTTGATCACTTTATGTTGTTAATGCTGATAATTGCTCAGGAAACAGCAGCCGTTAGAGCTCTGCCAAGGACATACGCTGATGTGTTATTAGATATAAATGAAAAAAGCCTTAACAAAGATATCGCGTTTGGAGACCAGATATACCCAAAGAAAATCAAAGAGATAATATTGCTTTGCTTGTGTCGCCAATCACCGTCTTTTTACGAGATAAAGCCTCATTTTAACGTTCCTTTATATAAAGATCACTTTGCATTCTCCTTGAAGGAGAGAGTGGAAGGTGCATATGAAAGGATAAGTATGGCGAGTTATGTAGACGCCATCATGTTGGCTGTGAACTTCGAGCCTCAAGAGTAAAAAGCCCCGCGTCGCGGGGCTTTTTCTTAGCTGGCTTGTACCACAAGGCCTTTCAGGTAGAGGCCTTCGGGGTAGTGGACATTGACCGGGTGGTCGGCAGACTGGCTTAAAAAGCGCAGAATTTGCGCGTCGCGGCCGGCATCCAAGGCAGCGTCGGCGACAATTTTTTGAAACAGGCTTTGCTCCATCAGGCCCGAGCAGGAGAAGGTCAGCAAAATGCCGCCGGGGCGCAGCAATTTCAGGGCGTGCAGGTTGATGTCCTTGTAGCCGCGGGCCGCGCCTTTAAGGCTGGACTTGGAGTCCACAAACTTGGGCGGGTCCAGCACGATAACGTCAAACTGGCGGCCCTCGCTGGCGTAGCGGCGCAGCAGGGCAAACACGTCTTCCTTGATAAGGTCGCAGCGGCTTTCATCCAGGCCATTGAGCTTGAGGTTGTCGCGGGCAAGGGCCAGGGCCGATTCTGACACGTCCACCTGGGTCACATGCTTGGCGCCGCCTTTAAGGGCGTAGGTGCCAAAACCGCCGGTGTAGGAAAAGCAGTTCAGTACCTCTTTGCCTTCCACATAGGGCAGCACGGCGGCGCGGTTATCGCGCTGGTCGAGGTAATAGCCGGTTTTGTGGCCCTGGATAAGGTCCACCCACAGCTTGATGCCGTTTTCCACGATAGCCACTTTGCCGGGCAGTTCCCCTGCCAGGGTTTGCACCAGGGGCACCAGCTCTTCTTTGCGGCGCACTTCCACGTCGGAGCGTTCATGAATAACGCAGCCGGGGAAGCGGGCCTTCAAGGCGGCAACGATGGCATCGCGCCATTTGTCGGCGCCGATGGACAACAGCTGGCAGACCAGCACGTTGTCGTAACGGTCGATGGTGATGCCGGGCAGGCCGTCGGATTCAGCCGCTACCACCCGGTAACCGGTGATGCCTTCACGCTCCACCATGGGCCGGCGGCGCTGGTCGGCGGCATTGATGCGACGGGCAAAGAAATCGGCGTCTACCTCTTCGTTTTTATCGAAGGTCCAGACCCTGGCGCGAATTTGCGAGGCCGGGGAGTAGGCGGCCCGTGCCAGCCAGGTGCCGTCGTGGCTGTAAATCTCCACGGTGTCGCCGGCCTTGGGTTTGCCTTTGCTGTGGTGCACGGCACCGGCAAAGATCCAGGGGTGGCGGCGTTTTACGGACTTTTCACGGCCTTCGGCCAGAACCAGGGCATTGCGGGGCATAAGGCTGCCTTGTTGACGATTTTGGGGCGCAGATTGTAGCAAATAAAAAGCCGGGCAGTGCCCGGCTTTGCTTAGATCTTCAGGCCTTTGAGGATGTCGGCCAAGGAACCCGACAGCCGGTTGAGCTCACGGGTGCCGTCGGCGTTGTCCTTGGCGGCCTTTTCCACCTCCAAAGACTGCTGGCGCACCGAGGAGATGTTGTGGGCAATGTCTTCGGCCACGGCGCTTTGCTCTTCGGCGCTGGCGGCAATTTGCGCCATCATCGAGAACACCTGCTCGGAGTGGCGATTGATGGTGCTGAGATCTTGTCCGGCCTGGGCAATCAAGGTGCCGCTGTGCTCGGCCTGCTGCACGGTTTTGTCCATGATGCGAATGGCCTCGCCGGTGCCGCTTTGCAAGGACTCAATCATCTTTTGAATTTCCACCGTCGCCTGCTGGGTGCGGGCCGCCAGTGTGCGCACTTCATCGGCCACCACCGCAAAGCCTCGGCCCTGCTCGCCGGCGCGGGCCGCCTCGATGGCGGCATTTAGCGCCAGTAGGTTGGTTTGCTCGGAAATGGCCTTGATGGTGGTCACCACTTCGTCGATGTGACTGGCGTTGTCGTTAACCTTGGCCACGGCGCTGCTGGCATCAAAAATTTCCCGCGACAGGGCCTCGATGGCGCCGATGGTCTGCTGAATGTTGTGGGTACCCTTTTGCGACTCGTTGGAGGCGCGCTGGGTTTCGCCGGAGGCGTCTTCGGCATGGCGCGCCACTTCCTTGACGGTGGCGCTCATCTCTTCCATGGCGGTGGCCAGAGAATCCAGGCTTTGGCGCTGGGACTGGGCCAGGCGGTCGGTATTGGCCGCTTCGGTGCCGAACAGGTCGGCAGAGCCTGCCAGGGCATCGGAGCTTTCTTTGACCAGTTTTACCAACCGGTGCTGGCGCTCGGCCAGCTTGTCGATGGCAATGGCAAGGGCCGAGAACTCGTCTCGCACCGGCAAGAAGTTAAGGCGAAAGGTCAGGTCTCCTTCGGCCACTTTGGTCAGCGCCTGTACCTGGCTAAACAGCGCCCCGCCGATAAAGGTGGATACGTAGTAGGTGATGAAGGCCAGCACCACCAGGGCAATGGCCATCAGAATGAAGTAATCCTTGCTGGTGTCCCAAAACGCGGCTTTTTGCAGGGGCTGGGCCATGGCCAGTTGCCAGTTTTTGCCCGGTACCGAGGCGGCGGCGAGCACTTGCCCCTGTTCAATCCGGGTTTTCCCTTCCAGCCGGTCAAGCTCGCCGGCCATGGCGCCGGAAAAGCCGCCAAAGGGGCGGCCACTGCCGTCAAAAAGCGCCAGGTTGCTGCCGGCGTCCTTAACGGCCTTTATGGCCTGTTGCTGGTCAAGGCTGGTAAGCACCCGGGCCAGTACCGCCACTTCGGAGCGGGCCTGGTGGCGCTGCTCGTTCTCAAAAGCGGTGAAATCGCGGCTGATGCCAATGGCGGCGAGGATAACCATCATCAGCATCGGCAGCCCGAACAGCAAAAAGAGCTTTTCCTGGAGTTTAAGATGGACCAGGTATTTATCGACCCATCTGAATTTCACTTCGCGCATAACATTCCTTAAAAGTACGGCTTATTGGGCGCCGTGTTCCTCTGCGGCGGGAACTTGACACCAGAAACCGTACTTAAGCAAATGCCGTGCCGGTACAACGAGTTAGCCGCGCGCCTGCCTGCTAAGGCAGCGCCAGCCGGGGAATGGGCGCTTTTGCCTCCACCGCCGCCAGAGCTGCCTTGAGGGCGGCAAGCTTGCGCTCTCCCTTCGCAAGCTGCCCGGCGCTGATGCCCTCGGCCCGCCCTTTGGCAATGAGCCTTTCCAACTCGGCTATCTTGGGGCGGGCGGCTTTGGCAAAGTCGGCCAGCAGCGCCTGGTGGCGGGCATTTTCCGCCTCAAGGTATTGCTCCGGGTCGCCAAGGGGCTGCGGCGCCACCGGCTGATGGGCTTTGATGCCGGGCGCCAGCGGGTCCCTAAGAGGCACCGATGGTTTGGCTGTTATCGGTGGCTGCTGCGCCTTTTGGGCGGCCTTTGGCAAAGGCGCAGCAGTGATAACTGGCGCGGGGGTAATAACCCTTGGCTGAGGCTTTGTTGCTGGCGGCGGCAAGGCGAGCTGTGCCTTGGGCCAGAACAACCAGCCAAGGGCGGCCAGCAAGCTAAAAAGGGCGATGGCAACCTTCATTGCGCCTCCTGGCGAAGCTTAACCAGCAGCGCCTGCCAGTTGGCCTTGGCTTGTGCCTTGGCGATGGCCTGGCGGGCCACAAAGGCCACTGATTCCGAATCTGGCGCAAGCTGCTGGTAGTGGCGCTTTAGCACTTCCACCTGGCCATAGCGGCCAGAAGGCAGGCGGATAACCGCCGAGCGGCCCAGCTCCGGGGTCACAAAGGCCAAGGTTTTTAGCACCTGGCCCTGGGCCTCTTGCCGGGTGAGGTGGGTTATCTCAGGCTGCCGGTGGTTAATGTTCGCCGCGCTGTCCGCCTCAAAAAGGCGCGCGTCCACCGCGGCCAATTGCCGAAAATCCCCTTGGTGGGCTTGGTAGTAGGCGGCAATATCATCGCTGCTTACCGCCTTGGCCAGGGCATCGAGGGCGGGGCTGGGGTGATGCGGGTCGGTTGATACCCCCAGGCGCTGCATCAGCCAGACCCTGTCGAGGCGGTTTTCCACCAAGGCTTTGGAGCAGGCTATTTTCTCCTCTGGCCAGCCGGCTTCTTTGAGCCAGTTGGGGGCGAGTGTGACTAGCGCCTGCTGCCAAAGAAGGTGCTCTAAGGTGGCGTTGTCGCCATCCTTTAGCGCCAGGCGCTGCTGCAGGTTAAGGCCGCTAAGGCTGGCCGGGCCCCAGCTTTGGCCTTTAAGGTGCAGGCCGTCATCGTCAAAACGGGCCGCTTGGCGGGCGCGGCTGGCGCGATTTTCAATATCCGGGGTAATGAGCCCCAGCCACTGCTCGTCCAACTGGCGCTGGTGGCTGCTGCCCACGCGGCTGGGCTGGTGCACGGTATCGTCAAAATGGCCCCTGGCATAAGGGCCAAGCAGGGCGTCGTCGGCGAGCTGCGCCGCCACAACCTGTTGCGGCAATTTGCTCATCCGTGCCAGGCGCGCCAGCAGATCCGCCGTGGGGCAAGCGGCCCACAGGGGGCCGCTCAATATCAGCGCCAAGGCGCCAAGCAGGTTAACGCTGCATCGCATGGTTCAGCACCTTGACCACCATGGCGATGGCGTGGGGAATGACGATGCGGCCAATCATCACCCGCTCATTGTGGTCCTGGGAGTTCAGCACCAGGCCCCCCTGGCTGTAGGAGATATCGCCGCCTTCGGTGAGCAGGGGGCGAATGTCGTCTTCGCTTGGGCTGATGGTGTCAAAGTCCGCCAGGGCCTCGGTGACTAGACTGTCGCTGGAGAGCTGCTCGCTGTCGTAATAATCCCGCACCCAGGTTTCCCAGCCCGAGTGATTCAGGGCCGAGGTGGTCCAGGTATGGTGGGGCTGGAGGAGGTCGGTGGCGTGCAGGCTGTAGCCCAAGGCGTCAACGCTGTGGTTGGCCAGATAACGGCCGTACCAGTACTGGGCCAGGTTATCGATGGGCTGGAATGGCATGGTCTCGAAGTCTTTGTACATGCTGTAGCTGGAAGTGGAGCCCTGGCGGTAGTGGGCTTCGGTGATGCCGTAGCTGTTGTACTCGGAGTCGTCACCAAACCAGCCGCCCTGGCCGCCGGGGCCATCGTCTAAGTGATCGCCGCTCAGCCAGGCGGCAGCCAGGTTGTCGACATCGCCAGACACGGTGAGCTTGGCGTAGTTGTAGCCGCCAAAGTCGTTGCCGTGGGCGTCGGGGCCCTGGGTGTGGTTTTGAAAGTGCCAGTAGGAGCTGTAGGAGACGATGCTGCTCAAGGTGCCCCACAGCGGCGCCCTGACACAATCGCCGGTGACGGCGCCGCACAGGTAGGTGTCTTCGAAGTCGTCCACGTCATAGGCGCCCTGGCCCAGGCGTTCGGCCAGTTGGTCCACGCTCAGGCCGGCCTGGGTGGCGTATTGGGCAAGCCGGGCGTATTGGGTGGCGGCGGGGTGGGCTTTCATGTAGGCCACGGCATCGAGCACGATGCGTTTGTGGGTTTCCTGGGTAAAGGCCTGGGCCTGGCTGGCCAGCAGGCAGGGCAGAGCGGCTAACAGCAGTTTTTTCATTGTCCTTGTCCCTTAGGGTAGTGAGGTAAAACCGCTTTTACTCTAGGGAGGACAAATGACGATGACATGGCTGGCGGCATTTGCGCCCGCCTGGCTTAGCCCGAACGGGCCTGATAAAAAAGCCGGCTTGCGCCGGCTTATTGCTTAGAGCTTGCTGCCCCAGAGGTCGTACTCGTCGGCGTTGTCGATATTGACCTTGACGATGTCGCCGGGCTTCACGCCGCTTTCACCGTTGAGATACACCACGCCGTCAATCTCGGGGGCATCACCCTTGGTGCGGCCGATGGCGCCTTCTTCGTCCACTTCGTCAATCAGCACCTCTTGCACTGTGCCAACCTTGCGCTGCAGCTTGGCGGCGCTGATGCGCTGCTGGGCTTCCATAAAGCGGGCGAAGCGTTCTTCTTTAACGGCTTCGTCCACCGGATTGGCCAGAGCATTGGCGGCGGCGCCTTCCACTGGGCTGTATTTAAAGCAGCCCACCCGGTCCAGCTCGGCTTCGTTGATGAAATCGAGCAGCATCTGGAAGTCGTCCTCGGTTTCACCGGGGAAGCCGACGATAAAGGTGGAACGCAGGGTCAAGTCCGGCACGTCGCGGCGCCAGCGCTGGATGCGCTCAAGGGTGCGCTCCACCTGGCCGGGGCGCTTCATCTGCTTGAGGATGGCAGGGCTGGCGTGTTGCAGCGGCATATCCAAGTAAGGCAATACCTTGCCTTCGGCCATCAGCGGAATGATGTTGTCCACGTGCGGGTAGGGGTACACATAGTGCAGGCGGGTCCAGACCCCCAGCTCGCCAAGGGCTTCGGTGAGCTGGTACATGTCGGATTTCACCGGGCGGCCGTTCCAAAAATCGGTGCGGTGTTTGGTATCCACGCCGTAGGCGGAGGTGTCTTGGCTTATCACCAGCAGCTCTTTGACGCCGGCACCCACCAAGCGCTCGGCCTCGCTCAGCACCTGGCCCACCGGGCGGGATACCAGATCGCCGCGCATGCTGGGGATGATGCAGAAACTGCAGCGGTGGTTACAGCCTTCGGAGATCTTCAGGTAGGCGTAGTGGCGCGGAGTCAGCTTAACCCCTTGCGGCGGCACCAAATCCAAAAAGGGATTGTGCTGTTTGGGCACCGGCAGGTGCTCGTGAACCTTGTCCAGCACCGCTTCATAGGCGTGGGGGCCGGTGATGCCCAGCACATGGGGGTGAATTTCACGAATTTCATCTTCCTTGGCGCCCAGGCAGCCGGTAACGATAACCTTGCCGTTTTCATTGAGGGCTTCGCCGATAGCGTCCAGGGATTCTTGCACGGCGCTGTCGATAAAGCCGCAGGTGTTGACGATCACCAGATCGGCATCGTTGTAGCTGGGCACAATGTTATAGCCCTCAACCCGCAGTTGGGTCAGGATCCGCTCGGAATCCACCAGGTTCTTGGGGCAGCCCAGGCTGACAAAGCCGACGGTCTGGTTACTCATGCTCTACCTCAAATGAAAAAATGCCGCCAAAAAGGCGCCACATTCTAGCCAAGTCGGCACCGGGATGCATCCAGTGAAATGGCCCTTGTGATCGGCTTTGCAGGAAAGCGAACAAAGTCATTCCTTTTTCAGGGGTTTTTAAATGGCGCGACTGATCTATCATGGCACCCCCAAAGGTGTTGGGGCTAAGCTTAAAAAGCATTTTCTTAAGAGCAGGGGCAACCTTGCGATAAATCGTGATGTATAGGTGAAGCGATGACAGCTGATACTGGCGATATGGCAGTCAAGGTACGACGTCAGGTAGAGATCCCTGTTCTTGGAGGCCGTTACCTGGCGACCTTCATCACCTTCGATAATCTGGCTGACGGCAAGGAGCACTTTGCCCTGGCCCTTGGCGACTGGCAGCGCAGCGAGCCGCTGGTGCGGATGCACTCCGAGTGCGTAACCGGCGATGTGTTTATGTCTGCCCGCTGCGATTGCGGCCCGCAATTGGAAGAAGCCATAGTGCGCATCAGTGCCGAAGGTGGCCTTATTCTTTACCTGCGCCAAGAAGGCCGCGGTATTGGCCTTATCAATAAATTGGACGCCTATGCCCTGCAAGACGAAGGCATGAATACCTACGAGGCCAATCGCGCCTTAGGGTTTGAAGACGACCAGCGCGATTTCACTGTCGCGGCCGAAATGTTAAAAGCCCTTGGGATTGACCATATTCGGCTGTTGACCAACAACCCGCGCAAAATTGCCCAATTGCAAGCCAACGGTATTCATGTGGACGACAGAGTCGGCACCCGGGTTTACCGTAACGCTCATAACGCCCGTTACCTGGCAGCGAAAAAAGAAGAAGGGCACCATGCCCTGGAAAGCGACGACGAAAGTTGTTGCCCTGCCCACAGTAAATTCTGATACCAAAGGCCGCGCAAGCGGCCTTTTTGTTGCCAGGCTTTGCCGAAAGCCCAAGGCGGCATAGCTAATTTAATTTAAAATCAACTACCTGAGATTTTGTAAATGATTGTTGCTGGTGGCTGATGTCTGGCCTTGTGGGCTATTTCAGTCAAGGTTTAGCAAGCTGGGCTTTAAGGACGGCTCAGCTGCTGCTGGCGCGGTAAATGCGGTGGTGCTGGCGGAGGAAATTTCAGCGGCCTTTTGAAGTGGTGTTTTTTTGAGCGCAGTAACGGCGTGCTATTGCTACGGCAAAACAGGAATAAGCGGAAAATAAAAAAGGGCCTTAAGGCCCTTTTTTGCAAATACCTGAAACTTATTTGATCAGGTACTTGTCCAGGCTACCGCCGTTGTCGACGATTTCCTTGAATACTTTGGGCATACGGCCAATGCCGGTCCACTGGTGCTCTTCACCGTCTTTTTCCAGGCGGTATTTGGCAGGACGCTTGGCGCCTTTGCCGCCGCGGCGAGAAGGAGCAGCGGCAGCGCCGCCCAGGATGTCTTCTGCAGAAATGCCGGCTTCAGCCATGGCTTTACGCAGCTCGTCGATTTTAGCGGTGCGCTCGGCTTCTTCTTTTTGACGCTCGGCTTCTTCTTCGGCGCGAGACGCGATGATCGCGTCCAGTTTGCCTTTGATTTCTTCGAGCTCGGCCAGGGTGAGTTCTTTAGTGGCGGCGTTCAGGCGACGTTGGTTGCCCAGAATTTGCAGAAAATCTGACATTGAAGTTCCCTTAAGAGATTAGCAAGGAATGAAGATACTCTATTTTTAAAAAAGGATTGCCTTTCTTGCAAGCCCTTAAAAGAAAAAAAGCAGCTTTTGCTGCTTTTTTTCTTACATATTGGGGTAATTTGGCCCGCCACCCCCTTCCGGAGGGCACCAGCGAATATTCAATGAGGGGTCTTTTATATCGCAGGTTTTACAGTGGATGCAGTTTTGTGCATTGATTTGTAAACGTCTTGCGTCCCCTTCATCAACAATCTCATAAACTCCAGCCGGGCAGTAACGCTGCGCCGGTTCGGCAAAATTTGGCAAGTTGTAGCTTACCGGCAGCGAGGGATCCTTGAGTTTTAAATGGCAAGGCTGGTTTTCTTCGTGGTTGGTGTTGGAAATAAAAACTGAACTCAACCTGTCGAAGCTTAATTTTCCATCGGGTTTGGGATATTCACGCGGCCTGTGGGAATCAATGGTTTCCAATTGCTGGTGGTCGGCAATGGCGTCGGAAAGGGTCCAGGGCGCTTTATTGGCCAGGCATTTTTGTTCGAACCAGTTAAAGGCGCCGCCCCACAGCGGCCCCCATTTATGGAGCGCCGCCCCGAAATTACGGTGCTGGTAAAGCTCCTGATAAAGCCAGGATTGAGTAAAGCGTTCATCAAAGCTCTGTGGAGTCAGCGGCTGGCTGCCAGTCAGTGTCGCCGCTACCGCTTCGGCGGCCAGCATGCCGGACTTCATGGCGGTGTGGCTGCCTTTTATCTTGGCAAAGTTCAGGGTGCCGGCGTCGCAGCCTATCAAGAGGCCGCCGGGGAACACCGTCTGGGGCAGGGCGTTAAAGCCGCCCTTGGCGATGGCGCGGGCGCCATAGCTGAGCCGTTCGCCGCCGCTTAAATACTTTGCAAAAAGCGGGTGGTGCTTTAGGCGCTGGAATTCGTCAAAGGGCGAGAGGTAAGGGTCGCGGTAGTTCAAATCGACGATCAGCCCCACCGACACCAAGTCGTCGTCAAGGTGGTAGAGAAAGCTGCCGCCGCTGGCGGTGTCGTCCAAGGGCCAACCGGCGCCGTGGACCACCAGGCCAGGCTGGTGCTGGGCCTTGGGAATACGCCACAGCTCCTTGAACCCCAGGGCGTAGTGCTGGGGATCTTTACCTTTGTCGAGCGCAAAGCGCTCGATAAGCTCCTTGCCAAGGTGGCCCCGGCAACCCTCGGCAAAGAGGGTGTATTTGGCCAAAAGCTGCATGCCGGGCTGAAACTGCGGGCCTTCACTGCCGTCTTTTAAGCGGCCCATATCGCCGGTTTGAATGCCGATGACCTGGTTGTCGGCGCCATAGAGGATGTCGGCGGCGGGAAAGCCCGGGTAAATCTCCACCCCCAGGGCTTCGGCCTGTTCGGCCAGCCAGCGGCACAGGTTGCCAAGACTGATGATGTAATTGCCGTTGTTGTGCATGGAAGGGGGGATGGCCCAGCCTGGCAATTCCACTTCGCCGTTTTCTTTTAAAAGGTACAGGGCGTCTTTATTGACGGCCGTGGTGAGGGGCGCCTGGCGCTGCTGCCAATCGGGAAACAACTCATTTAAGGCGCGGGGCTCGAACAGGGCGCCGCTCAGAATATGGGCCCCCACCTCCGAGCCTTTTTCCACCACACAAACCATCAGCTCTGGCGCCAACTGCTTTAAGCGACAGGCGGCACTCAGCCCGGCTGGGCCGGCGCCGACGATGACGACATCAAATTCCATGGTTTCGCGTTCCATAAGGGCTCCTCGGTAGCCTTGGGGGCTGCTCTTATCTGTGACTTGTCAGGTTGACGTTTACGTTAACAGTAAGTATTTTGACGGTAAAGGTTGCGCCGGTCCAGTGGCCGGCTTGGATGAGCCCAGAGGTACAACCCATGAAGGTACTGGTCGCCGTCAAACGCGTCATCGATTACAACGTCAAGGTGCGGGTCAAATCCGACAACAGCGCCGTTGACCTGGCCAACGTGAAAATGGCCATCAACCCCTTTTGTGAAATCGCGGTAGAAGAGGCGGTACGTCTTAAAGAACAAGGCGTTGCCACCGAAGTGGTGGCGGTCTCTGTGGGCTCTGATGCCTGCCAGGAGCAGCTGCGTACCGCGCTGGCCCTGGGCGCCGACCGCGCCGTGCTGGTTAAAACCGAAGACGGCCTCGACTCCTTGCTGGTGGCCAAACTGCTGGCCAAGGTGTGCGAGCAGGAAAGCCCGGATTTAGCGATCCTCGGTAAACAAGCCATCGATTCTGACAACAACCAAACCGGCCAGATGCTGGCGGCCCTAAGCGACTGGCCCCAGGCCACCTTTGCCTCCAAGTTGGTGGTCGAGGGGCGCGAGCTGCTGGTCACCCGGGAAGTGGACGGCGGCCTGGAAACCATCGCCGTGGCTCTGCCAGCAGTAGTGACCACCGACCTTCGCCTGAACGAGCCTCGTTACGCCACCTTGCCCAACATCATGAAGGCCAAGCGCAAACCCCTGGACGTGCTGGACGGCGCCGCCCTTGGGGTGGATTTGGCGCCTCGGGTGAAGGTGCTTAAAGTCGCGGCGCCAGCGGCGCGCCAAGGCGGGGAGATCCTAGATGGGGTCGATGCCCTGGTGGATAAACTGCGTAACCAAGCGAAGGTGATCTGATGAGCATTCTGGTCATTGCCGAACACGACAACAAACACCTCAAGCCTGAAACGGCGCGGGTGCTGAGCGCTGCCCTGGCCATGGGCGACGATATTCATTTGCTGGTGGCCGGCCATCAGTGTCAGGAGGTTATCCGTGCTGCAACTGAACTTGATGGTGTCGCCAAAGTCCTGGTGCTGGATGAGGCGCGTTTTGCGCATCCGCTGCCAGAAGGCCTGAGTCAAACCCTGGTAGCCCTGGCGCCGGCTTACAGCCACTTGGTGGCGGCCAGCTCCACCACCGGCAAGAACCTGATGCCGCGCATTGCCGCCTTGCTGGATGTGGCGCAGATCTCCGATATCGTCGCCGTAGAAAGCGCCGATACCTTCTGCCGCCCCATCTACGCCGGTAACGCCATTGCCACTGTCCAGGCGCTGGACCCCATTAAAGTGGTTACGGTGCGCCCGGCCGCCTTTGAGGGCACCGGCAGCGCCAATAGCGCCCCGGTTGAGAACCTGGCCGCTGGCCAGGACAACAGCCGCAGCCGCTTTGTCAGCGCCGAGCTTACCGAAAGCGAGCGCCCTGAGCTGGCCAGCGCCCGGGTGGTGGTGTCTGGCGGCCGTGGCTTGCAAAGCGGCGACAACTTCAAAATGCTCGAAGCCCTGGCCGATAAACTGGGCGGCGCCATCGGCGCTTCGCGGGCCGCGGTTGACGCCGGCTTTGTGCCCAACGACTGGCAGGTGGGCCAGACCGGCAAGATAGTGGCGCCGGATCTGTACATCGCCGTGGGCATCAGTGGCGCTATCCAGCACCTGGCCGGCATGAAAGATTCCAAGGTTATTGTCGCCATCAATAAAGATCCGGAAGCGCCCATCTTCCAGGTGGCCGACTATGGCCTGGTGGGGGATTTGTTCGAGCTGGTGCCGGAGCTGACCAGCAAGCTCTGAGCCCGCGCCTTCGGCTAAAAAGTGCGCCCTGGTGGCGCACTTTTTGTTTGCAATCACTTACCACCCCTGCCAGAGTACGCGCCGCCAAGTAGAGGTGCGTCCTGGAAGAGTCGCCGGGGGGAGGGTGATGCCCAAGATCCCCGGCAAAAGGTCAGTACGCCGAAGTCGGGCCGATATCAAGCCGCCCGGCTGGTGCCGTAAGCGAAAGCTGCGCCACTGCCATAGTTTGAACAATCACTATGGAGCGCTACCGAAGGCCCTGGCTCCTTTTGTGGTTCTCCATGGGAATTTTTGGAAATTCCATGGACTTAAACGATCTCTCCCAATCCTCCCTCGCGCTGTTACCCACCTTACTGACCCTGGGGCTGGCCCTGGCCACCCGGCGCATTTTGCTGTCGCTGCTGCTGGGCTCGGCCACCGGTGCCTGGCTGTTGGCCGGTAGCTTCGATGCCCCTCGCTATCTTGCCGGCAAGGCCCTGGCGCTGTTTTACGACGGCGGCATCAGCTGGTGGACGCTGCAAGTCGTGGGCTTTTTGCTGATGCTTGGGGCGCTGTCCCGGCTGCTGCAGGCAAGCGGCGCCGCCCAGGCCTTTGCCGAAGCCTGCGCCAGCCGTATCGCCACTCGCCGTGGGGTCAGCTTGATGAGCGTTGGCCTGGGCCTGGCGATTTTCATCGACGATTATTTCAACGCCCTGGCGGTAGGGCAGGCCACCCGGCCACTGGCCGACCGCTACCGGCTGAGCCGCGAGCGCCTGGCCTACTACATTGATTCGACCGCAGCGCCGGTCTGCGCCCTGATGCCGCTCTCGTCCTGGGGCGCTTTTATGCTCTCCTTGTTGGCGCCCATGGCAGCGAGCCCCATGGGGCTTTTTGTGGACATGAGCCAAGCCGCTTTTTACCCCTGGCTGGCGCTGACCATTGTGCTGATCACCGCTTGGTTTGACTGGGATCTTGGTGCCATGAAAAAGGCCAAGGCAAGGCCGAGTGCCGCTGCCGAGCTAAAGGCAGCCAAGGGCCAGCTGATGCCGCTGTTGGGGCCGCTACTGGCCTTGATACTGGTAACCCTGGCCGCGCTTTTTATCACCGGCGCCTTTGCCAGCAGTGGGCCCTTCTCGGCCATTGCCGCCCTTGAAAACACCAACGTGGGTTTGTCGCTGGTGCTCGGCGCCGTGCCGGCACTTGCCTGGAGCTTTTTCAAGCAAAAGACCCAGCGCCTTGCCACCGCCTGGGAAGGGGCCAAGACCATGCTGCCGGCCATTTACCTGTTGCTGAGCGCTTGGCTGCTGGCGGCGGTGATGAAGGACGTGGCGGTGGGCCGCTACCTTGCCTCTCTTATCGAGGCGGCCTCGGTCGGCCCCTGGATGCCCCTGGCGCTCTTTGTGGTGGCCATGGTCATGGCCCTTGCCACCGGCTCGAGCTGGGGCACCTTTGGCATCATGCTGCCGCTGGCCGGCCAGTTGGTGGAGCCTGCTATGCTGCCCATGGCGCTTGGCGCCGTTATTTCCGGCGCCGTTTTTGGCGACCACTGCTCACCGGCCTCCGACACCACCATTTTGTCGTCGGCTGGGGCCGAGTGTGAGCACATGGACCATGTGCTGACCCAGCTGCCCTACGCTGGCCTTGCTGCCGGGCTTTGTGTTCTCGGTTATGGCCTTAGCGCCCTGGCGCTACCCCTTTGGGCACTGTGGGGTGCGCTGCTGGCCGCCCTGGTGGTAGCGGTGACGCTGCTGGGGGGATGGGGTACACTGGCGCCCAAAAAACAGGAAGTCTAAATGGCCCAGCTTTATTTTTATTACTCGGCGATGAATGCCGGGAAATCCACGTCCCTGCTGCAGTCGGCGTACAACTACAAGGAGCGCGGCATGAACGTGCTCCTCTACACCGCCGCCGTGGACGACCGCAGCGGCAAGGGCATTATCAGCTCTCGCATCGGTCTGGAAAGCGAAGCCCAGGTCTTTGACGACAAGAGCGATCTCTTTGCCGAGGTGCTGGGGCTTTCCCATACCCAACGCTTTCACTGCTTGCTGCTGGACGAAGCCCAGTTTCTGACCAAAGCCCAGGTGGCGCAGCTTTGCCGCATTGTCGACGAGCTCGGTATTCCGGTGCTGGCCTTTGGCCTTCGTACCGATTTTCGGGCCGAGCTTTTCGAAGGCGCCCAGTACCTGCTGGCCTGGGCCGACAAGCTGGTAGAGCTCAAGACCGTTTGCCACTGTGGCCGCAAGGCCAACCGGGTGCTTAGGGTCGGCATTGACGGCCAGCCCATCAAGGAAGGGGCCCAGGTGGAGATAGGCGGCAACGACCGTTATGTCTCGGTGTGCCGAAAACACTATATCGAGGCATTGGCAAGGCCCTGAGGCGCAGGTATAACGGGGCTTTAATGTCTCGGAAGCTGCCTGATGATCGTTGTTGTCAAACTGGGAACCAGTGTCCTGACCGCCGGTGCCCAGCACCTGGACAGGGCCCACATGGTGGAGCTGGTGCGCCAATGCGCCCTGCTGCAAAAGGCCGGCCACAAGCTGATTGTGGTTACTTCCGGCGCCGTGGCTGCCGGCCGCGAGCTGCTGGGGTTTCCGGATTTGCCGGCCGATCTTCCCCACAAGCAGATGCTGGCCGCCATCGGCCAGGGCCAACTGGTACATCTGTGGCAACACCTCTTTGGGCTCTATGGCCTTAACGTTGGCCAGATGCTGCTGACCCGGGCCGATCTCGAAGACCGCGAGCGCTTTTTAAATGCCCGCGATACCCTCGGCACCTTGCTTAGCCACGGCGTTATTCCCCTTATCAACGAGAACGATGCGGTTGCCACCAACGAGATAAAGGTGGGCGACAACGACAACCTGTCGGCCAGGGTGGCTATTTTGGCCAAGGCGGAGCTGCTGATGCTGCTTACCGACCAGCCGGGTCTCTTTACCGCAGACCCCCGTGCCAACCCCGATGCCGAGCTGATACAAGAGGTGAAGACCATCGACGCCACCTTGCACCGGCTGGCCGGGGGGAGCGTATCGGGGCTGGGAACCGGCGGCATGGCCACCAAGCTGCAAGCGGCCGATGTAGCGCGCCGGGCCGGTATTACCGTGGTGATCGCCAGTGGCCAGGGGCCGGATGTGATCCGCCGCCTGGTACAGGGCGAACGGGTTGGCACCCGCTTTAGCGCCATCGACGATCCGCTGGAAAATCGCAAGCAATGGATCCTTGCCGGGCCGCCGCCCGTAGGACAACTCCAGCTTGATGCCGGTGCGGTCAACGCCCTGCTCAGCAAGGGCGCCAGCCTGCTGCCCAAAGGGGTAAAGGCGGTGTCCGGGCAGTTTGAACGGGGCGATGCGGTAAAACTGCTCGGTCCCGATGGTAATACCCTGGCGGTGGGGTTATGCCGGTACAGCGCCGCTGAAATGGCAGCTATCCTTGGCATACATTCCGACGCCATCGCCATGGCACTGGGGTACGACAGGGGGCCTGTCGTTATTCACAGGGACGATCTGGTGCTGCTGGACTAAATTTTGGCGCTCCCCAGCCGTTAAAGGGGTTTGCCGGGCAAATGGCCTGAGATCAGGGACGAGTACGTGATGTCTTGGTTAAGGGGTACAGAATGCTTGGCTATATCCAGTATGTGCTGGTTAACAGTGTGCGCGAGTTGGGGGGCGAAGAGGCCCTGGTGGCCGTAGCCGAAAAGGCCGGCCTCAAAGCGCTGCCATCCTTTCGTATCGACACCGATTACGACAATGCCCAGTGCCTGGCCTTGATAAAGGCCACTGGCGAGCATTTTGGCCTCGACGATAAGGCCCTTTTTGCCCTCTATGCCGAGCGCTTTATCAAAGCGTCGCGCCAGCAATTTCCGCTTTTCTACGACATGGCCGAGTCTGCCTACGACTTTTTGCGGCGCCAGCCCCGCATTCACCAGACGTTGGCGTCCAGCGTGGTGGACCACTCCACCAAAAAAGCGGTGGCCAGCAAGTTTGAACTTATCGAGGATGAAGGCCGGTTTTGGGTGAATTACCGCTCAGAAAATGCCCTTTGCGGCCTTTATGAGGCCCTTTTTTACCGCTTACTTGAACATTACGGGGAAACCGGTCGCCTCGAGCACCGGCGCTGCGTGCACCGCGGCGACGAGTTATGCCAGTTCGAACTGTTTTTTGACGGAAAGCGCCCATGAGCCAGCAGTTACTTCGAGAAGGCATTAACAGTATTGCCGACCAGCTTTGCCGGGCCGTGGACCAGGATTTCTCCTTTCGGGTCAGTACCGACAGTGCCGATGTCGATCTGCAAAAACTGGCCATCCTCACCAACTTTCTGCTCGAGTCTATGGAAGAGAACCTGCAATCGTTGGAGGAGAGCCGCCAGGAACTGGAACAACGGGTATTGGAGCGCACCAAGCGCCTCGACCTCATCGTTAAAGGCGCCGGGGTCGGCATCTGGGAATGGGACCCGGAGCAAGACTTGGTGACCGTGTCCACCCAATGGCTGGGCTCCCTGGTGTCCAACAATGGCGACAGCACCTTTGGCCTTAATCACTGGCTGGCGCAAATGCACCCCGAGGATGTGGGCAACTTTAAAAAGGCCCTGCATCTTCATATGAACGGGGTCAGCGAACGGTTGCAGGTGGAATATCGCATCAGCGACGGCGCCGGCGGTTATCGCTGGGTGTTATGCCGTGGGGTCTGTGACCGCTCCCCCGACACCGGCAAGGTTACCTGGATGTCCGGTACCGTTTCGGATATCACCAAAGTGCGCTTTCACGACAAGGAAAGCGGTCTGGTGAACAGTCAGTATTTTGAGCTGATGACCAACGAGCGCTTAAGCCGAGGCGAGCCGCTGTCCATCGTCATACTCAATATTGCCAACCGCGGCCTGGTGGTGGAAAACCTCAGCCGCCGCGATGTGCTGTTTTTGGTGCAGGCGGTGGTCGAAAGGTTGATGACCAAGACCGATCACCACTCCTTGCTGGCGCTGCTGGGGACGGGGCTGTACGGCTTTTTGCTGCCCATTGGCGAGCCGCGCAAACTGGAACAGTTCGTGCGCGAGTTGATGGCGCTGTTTGACGAGCCCTTTGCGCTAGGCGAGCAGCGGTTGTGGCTGTCTTGCCATATCGGGGCTTGTGACCTGCAAAGCATGGAGGCCCTTAGCGCCGAAGAGGGTATCTACGCGGCCCAGCTTGCCCTTCGGGACATGCGCTCCCACCAGGGCAGCGATTACCGGCTCTTTGAAGATTGCATGCGCGCCTCCAGCCTGGAGCGCATGGACACCGAGCAGCTGCTGCGCATGGCCCTTCGCCAAAACTGGGTCAAGGTTAAGCTCCAACCCATTGTCGATTTTGAACGAGGCGAGGTAAGTGGTTACGAGGCCCTGGCCCGCATTGAGCACCCCACCAAAGGCACCATCAGCCCTGGCCGCTTTATTCCGGTGGCCGAAGAAACCGGCCTTATTCGCCAGCTCAGCGACGTGGTAATGGCCCAGGCGGTGGCGCTGGCTGCCGATGAAGGCCTCAAGGCGCTGCACCCAACGGGCTTTAGCTTGGGGGTAAACCTGTCGGCGCTGCAACTGCACGACCCGGCCCTGCCGGACCGTATCGCTGCGCTTCTTGAAAGAGAAGGGGTAGAGCCTAGCTGTTTCAAACTGGAGCTGACCGAGTCGGCGGTGATGGCCGACCCCAAAAGCGCCATCGACATTATCACCCGGCTGCGCCAGCTCGGCATGAAAGTCGCCCTGGACGATTTTGGTACCGGTTACTCGTCTCTTGCGTACCTTCGCCAGTTGCCGCTCGATATCTTGAAAGTCGACCGCAGCCTGGTGTCGGGCCTGGACAGCCATCCAGACAAATACGCCATTTTGGAGATGGTGCTGAACCTCTCGGCCAAGCTTGGCCTTAAGGTCATAGTCGAAGGTATCGAGACCCAAGAGGAGTTCCTGCAGGTGTTGTCCCTTGGCGGTGGCTTTGGTCAGGGCTTTTTGTTCAGCAAGCCGGTGGCGCCGCACGAGCTTCCTGAGGTTCATCAGCGGGTTAAGGCGCTTTTTGCCAGCATGCGATAAAAAAGGCCGCCAAAGCGGCCTTTTTCAAAGGTGGGTCAGTAGGCAGTCCTTTTCCCGGCCCTTGAGGGCCTGCGAGACCTTGGAGGTGGGCTGACGGCCAAGGCGCTCGCTGATAAACCAGCCAGCTTCACACAGGCGCCCCAAGTCAACCCCGTGTTCAACTCCCAGGCCATTGAGGAGATACACCAGATCTTCGGTGGCCACGTTGCCGCTGGCGCCTTTGGCATAGGGGCAGCCGCCAAGGCCGGCAACGGCGGCATCAACCACCGCAACCCCAAGCAAGAGCGCCTGGTGAATATTGGCGATGGCCATGCCGTAGGTGTCGTGAAAATGCACGGCGAGCTTTTCAACCGGCACCACCGCCGCCACCGCCTCGATAAGTGCCTGGGTGCGAAGGGGCGTGCCCACCCCGATGGTGTCGCCAAGGGAAATTTCGTCGCAGCCCATGTCCCACAAGTCTTGTGCAACTCTCGCCACCTGGGCCGGGGCAATGTCGCCCTCGTAAGGGCAGCCCAGCACGCAAGACACGTAGCCCCGCACCTTGAGCCCGGCCGCGCGGGCTTTGTCCACCACCGGGGCAAAGCGCTCCATGCTCTCAACAATGGAGCAGTTGATGTTGGTCTGGCTGAAGGTCTCGGACGCCGCGCCAAACACCGCCACTTCACCGGCCTTGGCGGCCAGGGCCCCTTCCAGGCCCTTGAGATTGGGAGTCAGCGCCGAGTACAGCACCCCTTCCTTGCGGGCAAGCTTTGCAAAAAGCTCGCCGGTGTCGGCCATTTGCGGCACCCAGCGCGGCGAGACAAAGCTACCCACCTCGATGTGGCTAAGGCCGGCGCCGGCCAGCATCTCGATAAGCTGCTTTTTATCCTCAAGGCTCAGTTGCCCCGGCTCGTTTTGCAGGCCATCGCGGGGGCCTACCTCGACAATGCGGACCTTGCTCGGCAGTGCCATCAAGCCTCCTCCAGACGCACCAGCTCTGCGCCATCGCTGACCCGCTCGCCGGGCTTGAAGAACACCTCGGCCACCTGGCCGTCCCGTGGGGCGGTGATGGCGTATTCCATCTTCATGGCTTCCATCACCACCAGCACCTCACCGCTTTTTACCTTGGCGCCAGCCTCAATGGGTACCGCGACGATGGTGCCGTTCATCGGCGCGCAAAGATCGCTCTCAAGGCCGGTATCGAGCTGGGTATCACGCTGGTGGTTACGCACTTCAAAAGGTTGGCCCTGGTCGAACAGCACCACACAGTCGCCATGGCGCCACACCGGCAGGTGCAGCTGGTGGCCATCGAGGCTGGCATTGAGCTGCTCGCCTTGTAGCTCCCCTTCGGCCAGCAACTGGTGGCCGTGAAAGCGCAGCTGCCAACCCTGGCCGCTGCTTTGGGCCTCGACCCGCAGCGGCTCGCTGTTACCGATATCCAGGTGCAAAGTGGTGCCGGCTTTGCCGTTGAGGCGCCAGCCGTCGGCGCGGTGCCAGAGCGAGCCGGGCTCAGCGCTTTGCTGACGCTGTTCTCGGGCGTCCTGGCGGCGATAACAGAGCACCGTCAGTGCCGCCAGGGCCAGGCGATGCTCTGTCCATTGCGGCTCGCTGGTAAGCTGCTCACTGTGGCGCTCGATAAAGCGGGTGGTTAAATCACCTTCGATAAAAGCCGGGTGGCTGGCCAGGCGGCGCAAGAAGCCGACGTTGCTTTGGATACCGGCCAGACAGTAGTTGTCCAGGGCTCTGGCCATCTTGCCAAGGGCGCTGCTGCGGTTCTCGCCGTGGACGATGAGCTTGGCGATCATCGGATCGTAATAGGGGCTTATTTCGTCCCCCTGGCGCACCCCGGTGTCGATGCGCACGTCCGACTGCGGCTCGCGCAGCAGGGCTATCTGGCCGCTTTGAGGCAAGAAGCCTTTGAAGGGATCTTCGGCGTAAATCCGCACTTCGACGCTGTGGCCTTGGCAGCGCACCTGGTCTTGGGTGAGGGCCAAGGGCTGGCCGGCGGCCACATTGAGCTGCCATTCCACCAAATCCTGGCCTGTCACCATCTCGGTAACCGGGTGCTCCACCTGCAGCCGGGTGTTCATTTCCATAAAGTAGAAATCGTTGCCGTCGAGCAAAAACTCCACGGTACCGGCGCCGACATAATCGATAGCCTTGGCGGCCTTGACCGCCGCGTCGCCCATGGCGGCCCTGAGCCGGGGGCTAAGCCCCGGGGCAGGCGCTTCTTCGATGACCTTTTGGTGGCGGCGCTGGGCCGAGCAGTCGCGGTCCCCCAGATAAATGCAGTTGCCTTTTGTGTCGGCAAAGACTTGCACCTCCACATGGCGTGGGGTGGTGAGGTAGCGCTCCAGCAGCAGGGTGTCGTCGCCAAAGGCGCTTAGGGCCTCGCGCCGGGCGCTGTTGATGGCGTCTTTTAACTGCTCGGGGCCTTCAACTACCCGCATGCCCTTGCCGCCGCCGCCCATGGCCGCCTTGATCAGCAGCGGAAAGCCGATGTCGATGGCTTCGCGCAGCAAGGTGGCGTCATGTTGGTCGCTGCCGTGATAGCCCGGCACCAGCGGCACCCCGGCATCGGCCATGATGGCCTTGGCTGCCGATTTGGAGCCCATGGCTTCGATGGCGCCCACCGGTGGGCCAACAAAGGCGATACCGGCATCCAGGCAGGCTTTGGCAAAGTGGCTGTTTTCAGACAAAAAGCCGTAGCCTGGGTGCACGGCATCGGCGCCGGCAGCCTTGGCAATGGCGAGAATTTTATCGGCCCGCAGGTAAGACTGGGCCGCGTCGCTTGGCCCCAGATGCCAGGCTTCGTCGGCCAGTTGCACGTGGCGGGCGTCTTTGTCGGCGTCGGAATATACGGCAATGCAGCGCAGGCCCATGCGATGGGCGGTGCGGATCACCCGACAGGCAATTTCGCCGCGGTTGGCAATAAGCAGGCTTTTAAACACGGCGTTTCCCCTGCCAGCCCGGCGGGCGCTTGTCAAAGAAGGCTTTCAGACCTTCCTGGCCTTCGGGGCTGATGCGAATGCGGGCGATTTCATTGGCGGTAAAGTGGCGTAGCTCGTTGTCCAGGGGCTGGGTGGCCACATGCTCAAGGAGCAGCTTGCAGGCGGTCAGCGCCTGTGGGCCGTTGGCCAGCAGTTGGTTGACGAACTGCTCGACCTTGTCGTCAAGGCTGGCGGCCGGCACCACGTCGTGCACCAAGGATAAATCAAGGGCCGTAGCGGCATCGAAGCGCTCGGCTGTCAGCGCGTAGCGGCGGGTTTGGCGATAACCGATGCTGCGCACCATATAGGGGCTGATCACCGCCGGCACCAGGCCGAGCTTTACTTCGGACAGACAGAACTTGGCATCGTCACTGGCCACCGCCACGTCGCAACAGGCGATGAGGCCCAAGGCGCCGCCAAAGGCGCTGCCTTGCACGCGGCACACCGTGGGGTGAGGGAAGCTGTCTAAGCGCATCATCAACTCGGCCAGGGCCTCGGCCTCGGCCAGGTTTTGGTCAAAACTCTGGGTCACCTGGCGCTGCATCCAGTTAAGGTCGGCGCCGGCGGAGAAGTGCTTGCCCTCGGCTTTTAGCACCAGTAGCCGCAGCTTGGGCTCTTCGGCCAGTTCCGCCAGGGCTTGTACCAGCTCGCCTATGAGGGCGTCGTCAAAGGCGTTGAATTTGTCCGGCCGGTTCAGGCAAAGGGTGGCTACCCCGCGCGGGTCGATGTCGGTGATTAACCAATCCATGATCTCTCCTTACATGCGGAACACGCCAAAGCGTGTCTCGGCTATCGGTGCGTTGAGGGAGGCAGCCAGGGCCAGGGCCAATACCTCGCGGCTTTGGGCCGGATCGATAATGCCGTCGTCCCAAAGCCGGGCCGAGGCATAGTAGGGGTGCCCCTGCTGCTCGTACTGTTCGATGATAGGCGCCTTGAAGGCTTTTTCCTGCTCGTCGCTCCAGCTTTCACCCTGCTTGGCCTTGTTGTCGCGGGTGACGGTGGCCAGCACCCCGGCAGCCTGCTCGCCGCCCATGACCGATACCCGGGCATTGGGCCACATCCACATCAGGGTGGGGTCGTAAGCGCGGCCACACATGCCGTAGTTACCGGCGCCATAGGAGCCGCCAATCACCAAGGTGAACTTGGGCACGCTGGCGCAGCTTACTGCGGTGACCATCTTGGCGCCGTGCTTGGCAATGCCCTCGGCCTCGTATTTCTGGCCCACCATAAAGCCGGTGATGTTCTGCAAGAACACCAGCGGCACCTTGCGCTGGCAGCAAAGCTCGATGAAGTGGGCGCCTTTTTGGGCGCTTTCACTAAAGAGGATGCCGTTGTTGGCGACAATGCCCACCGGGTAGCCCTGAATATGGGCAAAGCCGCACACCAGGGTAGGGCCGTACAGCGCCTTGAATTCGTGAAATTCGGAGTCGTCTACCAGCCTTGCAATAACCTCTTTGACATCAAAGGGCTTTTTAAGGTCGGTGCCGACAATGCCGTACAGCTCTTCGGCCCGGAAACGGGGCGGCTTGGGCGCCTTGAGGGCCAACCGCTGGGGCTTTTGCCAGTTGAGGTTGGCGATGGCGTCACGGGCCATGGCCAGGGCATGGGCGTCATCCTGGGCGTAGTGGTCGGCTACGCCGCTCACCTTGCAGTGCACATCGGCGCCCCCTAAGTCTTCGGCGCTCACTTCTTCACCGGTGGCGGCTTTAACCAGCGGCGGCCCGGCCAGAAAGATGGTGCCTTGGCCCCGCACTATGATGGACTCGTCGGCCATGGCCGGCACATAGGCGCCGCCGGCGGTACAAAGCCCCATCACCACCGCCACCTGCGGTATGCCTTTGGCAGACATCTGTGCCTGGTTAAAGAAGATGCGGCCGAAATGGTCCCGGTCGGGGAACACTTCGTCCTGGCGAGGCAAGAAGGCGCCGCCGGAGTCCACCAGATAAAGGCAGGGCAGGTGACAGCGGGCGGCTATCTCCTGGGCGCGCAGATGTTTTTTGACCGTCAGCGGGTAATAGGTACCGCCTTTGACGGTGGCGTCGTTGGCCACAATCATGCACTCGACGCCACTGACCCGGCCAATACCGGCCACCACGCCGGCACAGGGCACATAGTCTTCATAGACATTAAAAGCGGCCAATTGGGCGATTTCCAAAAATGCCGAACCGGCATCGAGCAATAAATCGATACGCTCCCTGGCCAGCAGCTTGCCGCGCGACTTGTGCCGCTCACAGGCCTTGGCACCGCCGCCTTGGGTGAGGGTGGTAATTTTTTCCTGCAGATCGGCCACCAAGGCGCGCATGGCGGCGTCTTTTTGCAAGAAGGTGTCACTTTTGGTGTTGATATTGGATGACAGGATCATCGACAGGCCCTTTTTCAAGGCGGCTCAAGGCCGCCTGTCACAACGACTCAGCGGGACTCGTTTACGAGTTCACGGCCAATGAGCATGCGGCGGATCTCGGAGGTGCCGGCGCCAATCTCATAGAGCTTAGCGTCGCGCAGCAACCGGCCGGTGGGATATTCGTTGATGTAACCGTTACCGCCCAGCAGTTGGATGGCATCCAGCGCCATTTGGGTGGCCAGTTCCGCGGAATACAAAATAACGCCGGCGGCGTCCTTGCGGGTGGTCTCACCCCTGTCGCAGGCGCGGGCCACGGTATAGACGTAGGCGCGGGCGGCGTTCATGCGGGTATACATGTCGGCCAGCTTGCCCTGTACCAGTTGGAAGCTGCCGATGGCCTGGCCAAACTGCTCGCGCTCGTTGACGTAGGGCACCACCACATCCATGCAGGCCTGCATGATGCCAAGAGGGCCGCCAGACAGCACCACCCGCTCGTAATCGAGGCCGCTCATCAGCACCCGCACCCCCTGGTTCAGCTCACCAAGGATGTTTTCCTTGGGCACAATGCAGTCTTCAAACACCAGCTCGCAGGTGTTGGAGCCGCGCATGCCCAGCTTGTCGAGCTTTTGGGCCTGGGAGAAGCCCTTGAAGCCGCGCTCGATAATAAAGGCGGTAATGCCGTGGGGGCCCTTGCTGGTGTCGGTCTTGGCGTACACCACATAGGTGTGGGCGTCGGGGCCGTTGGTGATCCACATCTTGGTGCCGTTCAGCACAAAATGGTCACCGGCGTCGCGGGCGCTGAGCTTCATGGATACGACGTCAGAGCCAGCATTGGGCTCAGACATGGCCAGGGCGCCGATATGCTCGCCGCTGATGAGTTTGGGCAGATATTTTTGCTTTTGCTCGGCAGAGCCGTTGCGGTAGATCTGGTTGACGCAGAGATTGGAGTGGGCGCCGTAAGAAAGCCCCACCGAGGCGCTGGCCCGGGAGATTTCTTCCATGGCCAGCACATGTTCGAGATAGCCCATGCCGGCGCCACCGTATTCTTCCGAGACGGTTACGCCCAGCAGGCCCATTTCACCGAAACGGGGCCACAGTTCGTTGGGAAAAAGGTTGTCGTGGTCGATTTGCGCGGCGCGGGGTGCAATGACCTCGCGGGCGAAATGGTTGACGTGTTCGCGGAGCATGTCCGCGGTATCGCCCAAACCGAAGTTCAGGCTCTTGAACGGGCTAATCATCAGCGTCTCCCCCGAGATGCGTGGTGTTTAGCTGCCGCTGGCCTTTTTCTTGTTGTTGATCTCGTCCAAGGCGCTACGGCAGCGGGTTTCTGCCGACGTCAGTTCCATGAGCACCACTTTGATGTCTTCCATCTGCTGCTCCAATGCCGCTTTCTTCTCGGAAACCAGCTCCAGCATGGTGTGTAGCTGGGTGAGCGAGGATTTGTCGGCATCATACAGATCGAACAACTTACGGATCTCAGCCAGGGAAAAGCCCAACCTTTTACCGCGCAGGGTCAGCTTCAAACGCACTCTGTCCTGGCGATTGTAGATACGGGTTTGTCCTTTACGCTCTGGGGTGATCAAACCTTGATCTTCATAGAATCGAATCGACCGGGTGGTGATATCGAATTCTTTTGCCAGCTCGCTGATGCTGTAAGTGATGTTGGACATGGTGTCTTGGCTCATCGTCGATGCTACTACCTTACTGGAAGTTTACGTAAAGGTAAAGTCTGCGGTGCTCGGGGGAAATTAACACGCAAACTACTGTCTAGACTGGCTTTCTCGCCTTGAAAAGGCAAGCCTCATCAAGGGGTGTCAGTGCTGTTGTAAGTTAACAACACTACCATATAAGGCATAAAAATGCCCCTTTGTATACCGCTTACCTCGGAGGCAAATCACTGTTTACGATAATTTATAAATTCGACCTTAGTCTAAAGCTTGCCTTTAACGCTGACGGCCGCTTTTTTGTGCAAAAGACCTTCCAGTGGAGGCAGAGGAAGAGGGAGAACGGCAGGTGTTTTTTTAGCCGCTAGCGAGAGCGGCTAAAAGGAATGGCTCTCACCGGTTGAGAGTCTATTTAAGCGGGTCTTGTGAATTTTATCTTTACGTTGCCGTAAACGTTAATCATGCGATAGGCTGTGACCAATGCTTTAAGGAGTTAAGTCATGTCTATCGTGATCCTGGGGGCGGCCCGCACCGCCATGGGGGCTTTTCAAGGTGCCCTGAGTGATATGCCGGCCCCATTGCTTGGGGCGGCGGCCATCAAGGCGGCGGTGAGCCGCGCCGGTCTTAAACCTGCCGATATCAGCGAAACCCTGATGGGCTGCGTGCTACCCGCCGGGCTTGGTCAGGCGCCGGCCCGCCAGGCCAGCCGCCATGCCGGGCTGCCCGACAGCTGCGGCGCCACCACCGTCAACAAGGTGTGTGGCTCGGGGATGAAAACCGTGATGCTGGCCCACGACCTGCTCTTGGCCGGCAGCGCCGATGCGGTGGTGGCTGGCGGCATGGAGTCCATGACCAACGCCCCTTACCTAATGCCAAAAGCCCGGGGCGGCCTTCGAATGGGCCATGGCGAAATCAAAGATCACATGTTCTTAGATGGCCTCGAAGATGCCTACAGTGGCCGCCTGATGGGCTCTTTTGCCCAGGACACCGCCGATGAGTATCAGCTTAGCCGCGAGGCCATGGACACCTTTGCCATTGAGTCCCTAACCCGTGCCAAGGCTGCCATCGCCAACGGTTACTTTGCCGACGAAATCACCCCGGTCACCGTTAAAACCCGCAAGGGCGAAGTGCAGGTTGAGGTGGACGAGCAACCGGGTAAGGCCGCGCCTGAAAAAATACCCACCCTGCGCCCGGCTTTTGCCAAAGACGGCTCCATCACCGCCGCCAACGCCTCTTCTATTTCTGACGGCGCCGCCGCCTTGGTGCTGATGCGCGAAGAAGACGCCGAGCGCCGAGGCCTTAGCCCGCTTGCCCGCATCAAGGGCCAAGTGCAGCACGCCCAGCACCCCAGCGAATTTACCATTGCGCCGGTTGGTGCCATTCAAAAGCTCCTCGATAAGGTGGGCTGGCACAAGGACGAGGTGGATCTTTTCGAGATAAACGAAGCCTTTGCCATGGTGGCGATGCTGGCCATCAACGAACTGGGGCTGCCCCACAGCAAGGTCAACGTTAACGGCGGCGCCTGTGCCCTAGGCCACCCCATAGGCTGTACCGGCGCGCGGCTGCTGGTAACCCTTATCCATGCTCTTAAGCAGCGCGGCCTCAAACGCGGCGTTGCTTCCCTTTGTATCGGCGGTGGTGAAGCCACGGCCGTTGCCATCGAACTCATCTAAGGACCGGCACGATGAAAACCCTTCCGCTTTTTATTGATGGCCACTTCACCCAGAGCCAGGCTGACACCTTTATCGACGTAACCAACCCGGCGGATAACAGCGTTATCGCCCGGGTGCCCTGTGCCACCCAAAGCGAGATGCAGGCCGCGGTGGATAGCGCCCAGCGCGCCTTTGAGAGTTGGCGGGAGACGCCGGTGTCGGAGCGGGCCCGGTTGATGTTGCGCTACCAGCACCTTTTGAAAACCCACCACGATGAAATCGCCGAAATTCTCTCCCTTGAGACCGGCAAAACCTTTGAAGATGCCAAAGGCGACGTGTGGCGCGGCATTGAGGTGGTGGAGCATGCCGCCAACATCGCCAGCCTGATGATGGGCGAAACGGTGGAGAACGTAGCTCGCAGCATCGACTGCTACAGTCTCACCCAGCCTCTTGGGGTGTGCGCCGGTATCACGCCGTTTAACTTCCCGGCCATGATCCCGCTGTGGATGTTCCCGCTGGCCATCGCCTGCGGTAACACTTTTATCCTTAAGCCCTCAGAGCAAGATCCCATGACCCCAACCCGGTTGGTGGAGCTCTTTGTGGAAGCCGGCGCGCCTGAAGGGGTGCTGCAAGTGATTCACGGCGGCAAGGAGCAGGTAGACTTCCTGCTCGACCACCAGGCCGTTAAGGCGCTGTCCTTCGTGGGGTCGGTGCCGGTTGGCCAATATATTTATCGGCGCGGCACCGAGAACCTCAAGCGGGTACAAGCCTTTGCCGGCGCCAAAAACCACATGGTGGTGATGCCCGATGCCAATAAAGAGCAGGTGATCAGCAACATCGTCGGTGCCTCGGTCGGGGCCGCCGGCCAGCGCTGCATGGCCATCTCGGTGGTGGTGCTGGTGGGTGAAACCCAGGCCTGGGCCGAAGACATCCAACAAGCCCTAGGCGAGGTGACCCCTGGCCTTTGGAACGATAACCAGGCGGCCTACGGCCCGCTGATTTCTCCCAAGGCCAAAGAGCGGGTGCTGGAACTCATCAAGGCCGGTAAAGAAGAGGGCGCACGCTGCCTGCTGGACGGCTCGGCCTTTACCGTCAAGGGCTATGAGCAGGGCAACTGGGTTGGCCCGACCCTCTTTGCCGACGTAACCACCGACATGCGCATCTACAACGAAGAGATTTTCGGGCCGGTATTGTGCCTGATGAACGTCGACTCGCTGGATGAGGCCATTGAGGTGGTCAACGCCAACCCCTATGGCAACGGCACCTCCATCTTTACCGCCAGCGGCGCTGCCGCCCGCAAGTATCAGCACAAAATCAGCGTCGGCCAGGTGGGGATCAACGTGCCTATCCCGGTACCGCTGCCGTTTTTCAGCTTCACCGGCTGGAAGGGCTCCTTCTATGGCGACCAGCACGCCTACGGCAAGCAAGCGGTGCGTTTTTACACAGAAACCAAAACCGTTACCGCCCGCTGGTTCGAAGGAGACATCCCGGCTGGCCCCAACATGACCATCCACCTGAAGTAAAAGAGTGTGAGCCATGAACTTTCATCTGACCGACGATCAGCAGGCCTTTGAAGATACCGCCCGTCAGTTTGCCAGCAGTGAGCTGGCGCCCCATGCTGCCCGCTGGGACAAAGAACATTATTTCCCGGTTGAGGTGATAAGGCAGGCCGGTGAGCTGGGCTTTTTAAGCCTCTACACCCCGGAAGCCGCCGGCGGCCTTGGCCTTAGCCGGCTCGATGCCAGCATCGTGTTCGAGCAACTGGCCATGGGCTGCACCAGCACCACTGCCTTTATGACCATCCACAACATGGCCACCTGGATGGTGGCAAGCTTTGGCACCAAGGAGGCGATTGACGAGTTTTGCCCAGCGCTGGTCACCGGCGAAAAACTCGCCTCTTACTGCCTGACCGAGCCGGGCGCCGGCTCCGATGCGGCCAACCTCAGTACTCGCGCCGACAAAGACGGTGACGACTACCTGCTGTCCGGGGCCAAGGTCTTTATCAGCGGCGCCGGCAGCACCCAGGTGCTAGTGGTGATGGCCCGTACCGGTGAGGCCGGCCCGTCGGGCATTAGCGCCTTTGTGGTACCGGCCGATGCCGCCGGTATCGAATACGGCAAGGCCGAGGAAAAAATGGGCTGGAACGCCCAGCCCACCCGGATGGTTACCTTCGACAAGGTGCGGGTACCCAAACACTATCGCCTGGGCGAAGAGGGCGAGGGCTTTAAATTCGCCATGATGGGGCTCGATGGCGGCCGCATTAACATCGCCACCTGCTCGGTGGGCACCGCCCAGCAGGCGCTGGACACGGCCACCCGCTACATGACCGAGCGCAGCCAGTTCGGCAAACCCCTGGCCGCCTTCCAGGCGCTGCAATTTAAATTGGCGGACATGGCCACCGAACTGGTGGCGGCCCGGCAACTGGTGCGCCTGGCGGCCTATAAGCTGGACGTGAAAGACCCAGAACGCACCGCCTATTGCGCCATGGCCAAGCGGTTTGCTACCGACGTGGGTTTTGAGGTGTGCAACCAGGCGCTGCAACTGCACGGCGGCTACGGTTATATCCGTGAGTACCCGCTGGAGCGCCATCTTCGGGATGTGCGGGTGCACCAGATCCTCGAAGGGACCAACGAGATCATGCGTCTTATCATCGGCCGGCGCCTGCTCGCCGAGCACCGCCACCCCATCGTCTAAGGAGCCATCGTGAAATCGCCACTGGATTTGCAGATAGACGGCCACGTTGCCGTGCTGACCCTCAACAACCCGCCGGCCAATACCTGGACAGCCGAGAGCCTGCGCGGCCTTGCCGCCACGGTAGAAGAGCTCAACGCCAACCGCAGCGTCTATGCGCTGGTAGTGCGCTCGGTCAGCGAAAAGTTCTTCAGCGCCGGCGCCGATCTCAAGGTCTTTGCCGACGGCGATAAAGACGTGGCGGGCGAGATGGCCCACCTTTTTGGCCGCGCCTTTGAAACCCTTGCCGATTTTCGCGGGGTGTCCATCGCCGCCATCAACGGTTATGCCATGGGCGGCGGCCTGGAAGTGGCCCTGGCCTGCGACTTGCGAGTGGCCGAAGAGCAAGCGCTGATGGCGCTGCCCGAGGCTCGGGTGGGGCTGTTGCCCTGCGCTGGCGGCACCCAACTGCTCACCCACCTGGTAGGGGAGGGCTGGGCAAAACGCATTATCCTTTGCGGGGAGCAGGTCACGGCCCGCAAAGCGCTGGAGATCGGTTTGGTCGAAGAAGTGGTGGCCACCGGCGACAGCTTTGCCGCCGCCATGACCTTGGCCCAAGAAGTGGGGAACCAGAGCCCCATGGCTGTTGCCTACTGCAAGAAGCTGGTGCAGACCTGCCGCCATGCGCCCCTGGAAAAGGGTCGCGCTCTTGAGCGCGAATACTTCGTCAAACTCTTTGACGGCGAAGATCAACGCGAAGGTGTGCAGGCTTTCTTGGAAAAAAGACAACCCAAGTGGCAAAACTCATGACCGAATTCCTGCAAATCGAAGAACTGGACACCGCCAACGGCAAAGCCATCGGTGTGGCCCGCCTGAACAGTGAAAAATCCCTCAATGCCCTCAGCGAGGCCATGATTGACGCCCTGGGGCCGCAGCTGGCGGCCTGGGATGCGGACCCGCGCATCGCCATGGTGGTGCTGGAAGGGGCAGGGGACAAAGCCTTTTGCGCCGGCGGTGACGTGGTGGCCTTGTATAACGCCATGAACGGCAGTGACGACGGCGGCAAGGCGGTGGAGGGGTTCTTTGTCAAAGAATATCGCCTTGATTATCAAATCCATTGTTTGAAAAAACCGGTACTGGTGTGGGGCCACGGCATCATCATGGGCGGCGGCCTGGGGTTGATGAGCGGCGCCTCCCACCGGGTGGTGACCCAGACCGCCCGCATCGCCATGCCGGAGATCACCATCGGCCTTTATCCCGATGTGGGCGGCAGTTACTTTTTGTCGCGCATGCCGGGTAAAAGCGGGCTCTTTTTGGGCCTGACCGGTGCCAACATCAACGCCGCCGACGCCCTCTATGTGGACTTGGCAGACCACTTTATTCCCGCCGAAGACAAAGGCCGGCTCTTTGACGCCCTTTGCCATGTCAATTGGGGCGAGACCTTGAGCCTCAATCACGAAAAGCTCACCCAGGCCCTTAAAACCCTGGAGATGCCGGCCCGGGCTAAGTTGCCCCGTGGCCAGGTTAAAGCCCACCAGGACACCATCGACCGCCTCTGCAAGGGCGGTGACCTTGCCGCCATCGTCCAGGCCATTACCGGTCTTGAAACCGACGACCCCTGGCTTACCCGCGCCCGCGACACCCTGCGAAACGGCAGCCCGCTGTCGGCGGCGGTGGTGTTCGAGCAGCTCAAGCGCGGCAAAGACATGAGCCTTGCCGAGGTGTTTCGCATGGAGGCGGGGCTCTCTTGGCGCTGCGGCGAATTTGGCGAGTTTTTGGAAGGGGTACGGGCGCTCTTGGTGGATAAAGACAAGGCGCCGCGCTGGCGTTTTGGCAGCGTTGCCGAAGTGGACCCCAAGGTGCTGGCGCGATTCTTCGAGAGTCCCTGGGGGCAGCACCCCCTGGCAGATATCTAAGGAGTGGTTATGAAAATTGCCTTTATCGGTCTTGGCAACATGGGCGGCCCCATGGCCAAAAACCTGCTCAAGGCCGGCCATGAAGTGCTGGCCGTGGATCTCAATGCCAAGGCGGTGGCCGAACTAGTGGCAGCCGGCGCCGAAGCCGGCGACCTGGCCAGTGCCTGCCGCTGCCCGGTGGTGGTGACCATGTTGCAGGCAGGGCACCAGGTGGCCGGTATTTACCTTGGCGATAACGGGCTGCTGGCCAAACTGGAAGCCGGCACCCTGGTTATCGACTCTTCCACCATCGACGCCGCCACCGCCAAGAAGGTGCATCAAGCTGCGGCCGAGAAGGGTATCGATTTTGTCGATGCGCCGGTCTCCGGCGGCACCGCTGGCGCCAATGCTGGCACTCTCACTTTTATCGTCGGTGGCAGCGACCAGGCCTTTGAACGGGCCAAAACGGTACTGGATGCCATGGGCGCCAACATCTTTCACGCCGGCCTCGGCGGGGCAGGGCAGGTGGCCAAGATCTGCAACAACATGCTGCTGTCGGTGCTGATGGCCGGTACCTGCGAGGCGCTGAAGCTGGGCATGGCTCACGGCCTGGACCCTTTGGTGCTCTCCAACATCATGAAGGTCAGCTCCGGCGGCAACTGGGTGCTGGAAAAATACAACCCGGTGCCCGGGGTCATGGACAACGCCCCGGCGTCCAACGGTTATCAGGGCGGCTTTATGAGCCAGCTGATGAGCAAGGATCTGGAACTGGCCATGGGGGCGGCCGGTGAAGTGGCCGCACCGGTGCCCATGGGCAGCCTGGCCCGCTCCCTCTATCAAATGCATAACAAGAAAGGTAATGGCGCCAAGGACTTTTCGTCCCTGCTGGCGCTTTTCGAGGAGTAACCATGAAGTTGAACGACGCGGTGATTGCCGTTACCGGTGCCGGACGCGGCCTGGGCCAGGCCATGGCAGTAATGCTGGCCGAGCAGGGCGCCAAGCTGGCGCTGATTGACATCAACGAGGCTGACCTAGCCCAGACCCTGGGTCTGGTTGAAAAAGCCGGCAGCCAGGGCCTGGCCTACGGCTGCAATATCACCGAAGAGGCGGCTGTTGAGGCCACCTTCAAACGCATCGGTGACGATTTTGGCACCCTTAACGGCCTTATCAACAACGCCGGGGTAATGCGCGACGGTATGCTGCTCAAGGTCCGTGACGGCCAGGTGAGCAAGATGAGCCTGGAGCAGTTCCAGTCGGTCATCAATGTCAACGTGGTGGGCACGTTTCTGTGTGGCCGTGAAGCCGCAGCCACCATGGTGGCCAATGGCGCCCAAGGGGTGATAGTCAACATCTCCAGCGTGTCCCGAGCTGGCAACATGGGCCAGACCAACTACTCGGCCTCCAAGGCGGCTGTGGCCACCATGGCGGTGACCTGGGGCAAGGAGCTGGCCCGTTTTGGTATTCGCACCGGCGCCATCGCGCCTGGGGTTGTTAAAACCGCCATGACCGACCAAATGAAGCCCGAAGCCATAGAGCGGATGGAGTCGGTAATACCTTTAAGGCGAATGGGTTTGCCCGACGAAATTGCCCATGGCGTGAAATTCATCTTTGAAAATGATTATTTCACCGCTCGGGTACTGGAAATTGACGGAGGTATCCGCATTTAATGGCTTTACCGGCCTGACAGGGCCCAGTGCCCTTGCCTTTTATATGCCCTGGCGTCATGTTGTCGCCGGGGTTTTTATTGCCTTGCTGGTGGTAACTGCGCATTTTGAGGCTTTGACACCATAATCTTTGCCGCCACCACTGGGGTGCTTGCCATAGCCCCGGCAGCGGCCCGGATGCGGGGGAGAAATTATTCTTCCACCATGTTAAGGTATTTGTTTGAACTCGAATGAAATGTGCGCGTTTGTCGGCCGATATTGTCGTTTTTGCCGAGACGTAAGCACAACACTCACCCAATAAAAACAGGAGTGCAGAGTGGAAACAGGCACGCTTATTTCGCTGGCAACCTACTTTATTGCCATGCTGGGCATTGGTTTGTATGCCTATAAAAAATCAACGGACGATGTGTCAGGCTACATGTTGGGCGGTCGCGGCCTTGGCCCTGCGGTAACGGCGCTTTCTGCCGGCGCTTCTGATATGAGCGGCTGGATGCTGATGGGTCTACCCGGTGCCATTTATGTCTCCGGTGTCTCCCAGTTGTGGATTGCAGTGGGTTTGGTCATCGGCGCGTTTCTTAACTACATCATCGTGGCGCCGCGGCTTCGCACCTATACCGAAGTCGCCCATGACTCCATCACCATTCCCGATTTCTTCGGTAACCGCTTTGAAGACCACAAACGCCATTTGCGGCTGTTGTCCTCGGTGGTGATCATCATCTTCTTTACCCTCTATACCTCGGCTTCCTTGGTCGCCGGCGGCAAGCTGTTCGATAGCTCCTTTGGCATGTCTTACGGCACCGGCCTTATCGTTACTGCTGCCGTGGTGTGCGCCTATACCCTCTTTGGCGGCTTTTTGGCGGTCTCCATGACCGACTTTGTGCAGGGCTGCATTATGCTTATCGCCCTGGTGCTGGTGCCCATTGTTGCCTTTACCGATTTGGGTGGCGTGAGCGCGACGGTGCACAAGGTTGAAGGGCTTAACCCGCTGTATCTTGATTTCTTCAAAGACGCCGCCAAATCCGGTGTGCTTCAAGACGTGTCGACCTTGGGGATCATTTCCCTGCTGGCCTGGGGCCTTGGCTATTTTGGCCAGCCGCACATCATCGTGCGCTTTATGGCCATTCGCTCGGTGAGCGACATCAAAACTGCCCGCCGCATCGGTATCAGCTGGATGGTGGTGTCCATCATCGGCGCCCTGGCAACCGGTTTTGTGGGCATTGCCTATGTGGCCAAGACGAAGATGACCCTGGATGACCCGGAGACCATCTTTATCGTGTTCTCCCAATTCCTGTTCAGTCCCTTGATTGGCGGCTTCTTGCTGGCGGCCATTCTGGCGGCGATCATGAGCACCATTTCGTCGCAACTGCTGGTCACCTCCAGCTCCCTGACCGAAGACTTCTACAAGGCCTTCGTGCACCGCGACGCCACCCAAAAGGAGCTGGTGTTGGTAGGGCGCTTGTCAGTGTTGTTGGTTTCGGTGGTGGCCATCGTCTTGGCCTGGAACCCGGAAAACAGCATTTTGAGCCTGGTCAGTAACGCCTGGGCCGGTTTTGGTGCCGCCTTTGGCCCGGTGATCATCCTGGCGCTTTTTTGGAAGCGCATGACTCGCCAGGGCGCTCTGGCCGGTATGCTGGTGGGCGCGGCAACGGTGCTGTTCTGGATTTACGGCCCTGTTACCATCGACGGCAAGCCGCTGTCAGCCTACCTCTATGAAATTGTGCCCGGCTTTATCCTGAGCTCAATTGCCATTGTGGTGGTCAGCTTGGTGACGCCGGCGCCGAGTGAGGCGATGCGTGGCCACTTCGACGAGATGGAGAAAATCATCGAAGAACATGCCTAAGTGAGAGCAGTCAAAAAGCCGGCCTCAAGGCCGGCTTTTTTGTGCCTGGCTTTGGGCTGGATGGGTTATTACGCCCCAAAAAAAGACCGGCCATCAGGCCGGTCAACATAAGACGTTGGTTTGTGCGTAATCAGGCGGATTTCAGCACATGGAATACTTCGGCAAAGCTGTAGGCGCGTTGGGTGATATCGATAGGGATGTGCAGGGCGCGGGCGATATCGGCAGCGGAGATCATGCCGCGCAGGCTGTTCATCTTTTTATCCAGCAGCAGGATGTGCTGCTCGCCCAGCTCTTGCAGGGTGTAGAGCACGTCACCGATGGTGGCGCTTTCCAGCTCCTGGTAGGCAAAACCGTGCAGGTGGGCCTTGTCGACCATCACGTCACCCACGGTGACCTCGTTGCGATGGATGGCCTTGTTGGTGGCATGCATCAGCACTTTGTGGCTCTGCAAGTCAGAAGCACTGACGATGCCTAAGAAACGGTTGTTGGCATCCACCACCAGTTTGGCTTTGACGTGGGCCTTTTTCATCATGTACAGGGCGTCGTCAACCTTGACGTCATGCTCGATAACCAAAGGGGCGCGGCGGGCAAAGTCGGTGGTGATCCAGGCGGCCGGGCTTTCCAGGCTCAATTGAGCGGGATATTCGGCATCAACAAAATGGTCTACGTCGGTCATTGCGACGGTGGGAATGGCGCTGAAATTGTTCATAACTACCTCTACTGAACCTAACTGTTTTTTTGACTGCTTGACTAAAAACCGGTGAGGTCAGTCGGCGGTGCCCGGGGAGGGGGCAGTTGGCACCGCGCCGAAGACATGGGCTCGGTATGGCTTTCTCTTGCCAGCGTCCAGGCCAAGACATTACAGGGGCTGAGAGAAAGGGTACCGGGGAGGGACGAGTCCAGGTCGGGGCTGGCGTTCTGATCCAGTAACTGGCTCTGCTGATAGCCATCTTGTTGGGATTGGGCTACCGCTTCACCCAGGCTCAGCCAAGCGAGCTGGGTCATCAGGATGACCCAGGTTACGCTACGAAGAGCCGGGGAGAAGGAGAACATCAGATACTGCCTTTCAAAAATGCCTATGAGTACGTTATGGAGCTTTGCGAAACCAAATACAAGCCCCTAGCGTTGCCACAAACTGTTTTGTTTATCGCAACTGCGGCGGCCTTCGCTGCGCCGACGGTCTTCTTTGTCGGGCTCCCAACGCATTTCTTCGCGGCGCTCATGGCCGCAGCGACGCTCGTGAAACCGGCGCTCCGGGCCTTGGTATGGGTCTTTCATATCGCTCTCCATTAACTTTAGGGTTGGTTAATAAAGGATAGTTCCCCGAAGCGATTACGCAGCGTTGCCGGTCAGTATTGATATATCCGATTAAGGTTATGGTAAAAGCTGCAAACAGCCTTTTTATTGGGCCCTGGTCGGCAAACTGGTAGTCTGGCCCTAAGCAGGATTAAGAGGAGGAAACCACAGATGACAGGTCGTCATAGGCCGATTTTGGGTATTGCCCTTGGCAGCGGCGCGGCCAAGGGGTGGGCGCATATCGGTATTCTCAATGGACTGGCCAAGTTGGGCATCAAGCCCGACCTTATCAGTGGTTGCTCCATCGGTGCTTTGGTTGGCGCGGCTTATGCTGGTGGGAACCTTGGCCGGCTCGAATCCTGGGTGCGCGGTTTTACCAAGCTGCAGGTAATGTCGCTGCTGGACCCCACCTTTAGTGGCCGGGGGCTTTTTTCCGGCGACAAGGTCTTTAACGTGATTGCCAATGGCATGAAGCACAAAGACTTCTCTGAAACCAAGCTGCCCTTTGGGGTGGTAGCGACCGACCTCAATACCGGCCGCGAGCTGTGGATCCAGGACGGCGACATGGTCTCGGCGGTGCGTGCCTCCTGCGCCATGCCGGGGATCTTCGTGCCCATCTACCGTGACAATCACCTCTTGATTGACGGCGCCGTGGTAAATCCAGTGCCAGTGTCCCTGGCTCGGGCCATGGGCGCCGAGATCGTTATTGCCGTCAACCTGGCAGGCGATCAGCCCCATAAGGTGGCAGTAGAAGAAGAGGAAGAAGAAGAAGAGGGCATGCTGCGCCAGTGGATCAGCCGAATTCGCCCGGAACGCGGCGCCAAGGAGAAAGAGCCGGCCCTGCCGTCCATGTGGAACGTGATGAGCGGCGCCATCAACATCATGCAAGAGCGTATTACCCGCGCCCGCATGGCAGGGGACCCGCCGGAAATGGAACTCAAGCCCCGGGTGTCGGAAATCAACATCATGGAGTTTCACCGCGCCGAAGAAGCCATTGCCGAAGGCGAGGCCTGTGTCGAGAGGATGTCCAAGTTCCTATTGGCAGAGTTGGCTTACCTGGGGATCCATCCCGAGCCGGTGGATGAAAGCGAAGAAGAAGTCGCTCAACCCGAACAACTCCCTCCCACTGACGAAGAAATTAAGCCTTGAGTTTACGCAAGGGTAATGAAACTGGTCTGCTCAGTTGGTTTTTTCTATTTATCACTTTACGTGTGCGTAAAGAGGTCATATAGTTAGCACCACTTGAGGCGCGAGATGCGGACTCAAAAAAGAATTCTCGTTGGGGGAGAAGACTTGGCTAAGGATGGCCAGGGGTTACACAAAAGGGAAACAAAAATAAGAATGCCCACCGTCGAGTGCGGTAAATAAAATAAAAGCAAGCAGCAAAAAAACGGGGTACTTTGTGCAATCATTGCACTGCAGTGGTACACAAAACCAAAAGGCCAGTCTGACTGGCCTTTTCTTTTTTGTGCGAAAAGCAGCGACTTAAGTCGCTGCTTTTTTTATGCCCGGGTTTGCGGCCTGTACCGCAGTCAAAGCGATGGTTTGCACGATGTCATGGATACTGGCGTCTCGTGACAGGTCGTTCACCGGCTTTTTAAGCCCCTGCACCATGGGTCCCAGGGTCACCAGCTCTGCAGAGCGCCGCACGGTTTGAAAGGTGCTGTATCCGAGGTTGAGTTCGGGAAAAATAAAAACATTGGAGCGCCCGGCAATAGGGCTGCCCGGCGCTTTGGCCCGGGCCAGGGACTCGATAATGGCGGTGTCGTAGGCAAGAGGCCCTTCTATTACCAGCCGGGGTGCCTGGGCTCTGGCCTGCGCTGTGGCTTGTTGCACCTTGGGCTGGCTGCTGGCGGTGCTGATCATCGCCACCTGCGGGGTAAGGTCAAACAAGGCAGCCGTATCGGCGCATTGCAAGGCAATTTCGGCAAGTTGCTGGGCATTGGGGCTGGGGTTGATGGCGCAATCGCCATAGATAAGCACCTGATCAGGCAGCAGCAGTAAAAAGGCGCTGGAAACCAGAGATTGCCCCGGCGCTGTTTTAATGAGCTGCAGCGCCGGGCGCAAGGTGCTGAGGGTAGTGCCCTGGGCGCCGCTGACCATGGCATCGGCCTCGTCTTGGGCCAGCATCATGGCGCCCAGCACGTTGTTGTCTTGTAGCTGCTCTCTGGCCATGACTTCTTCCAGGCCTTTGTGCTGGCGCAGCTTCATCATCGGCGCCACGTAGCGCTCCCGAATGGAATCGGGGTCGATAATGACCACGTCATGGCTTAACTGCACATCATGGCTTTGTGCCACGGCGCGGATGCGGGCCGGGTTTCCCAGCAGCAGGCACTGGGCTATTCCCAGCTGCGCCGCCTTGACCGCCGCTTCCACCACCCTGGCATCTTCACCTTCTGGCAGCAGCACCCGCTGGCGTTGGCGCCGGGCTTTTTGCATCAACTGGTAGCGAAAAGCGGTGGGGGAGAGCCGTTTTTCTTCACCTTGATGGCGGCGCAGCAGCGCCTCGGTGTCGAGATGGTCGGCTATCCATTCCATGATCCAGCGCTGGCGATTACTGTCGTCCACCTCCAGGTGCAGTGACAGCGCTTGTAGGGCCTGGGAGGTATGCCAGGTGTCGTCTTCCACCAGCAGCATCGGCAGGCCATCGTCAAAGGCGCCTTCACACAAATCCATGATCGCCGGCTCTGGCTGGTAGCCGCCGGTGAGCAACAACCCGCCAAGCTGCAAACCGTTGCGGGTGGCAAGAGCGGCGGCAACGATAAGGTCGCTGCGGTCCCCCGAGGTCACCAACAGCGCGCCCGGTTTAAACAGTGTTGCCATATTGGTCAGGGAGCGGGACTCGAGGATCACCTCCTTTACCCGCCGGGTAGACCAATCGCCGCTGCAAAGGGGCAGGGCGCCGAGGTGCCGGGCCACGTCTTCGATGCGGGGAGCGAGCAGCCTTGGCACCCAGGGAATGGTGGCCCAAAGCGGAACCGGCAGCGCTGAGGCAAGGGTGTCTTCTGGCTTGCTCTGGCTACCCTGGCCCAGTTTACTGATGGGCCCGTCGCTGTTATCGGCCGGCCACTGGTTCAGTACCAGCCCTTGTACCTGGCTGCTCGAAAGCTGGGTCAGCACCTTTTCAATACGGGGAAGGAGTTTGCTCGCCGGAGCGCCGTTGCCCAGCAACAGCACATCTAGTCCCAAGGCGTTGGCCAGCTCCAGGTTCAGCGGATTGGCGCCGCCGTCGATGGCCGGAAGCCCGGCGATGATAAGGGGGAGAGGCGAGGTTTCGGTTAAGGCCGTTAGCTGCTTTGTCAGGCTGGCCAGAGGTGCCAGATCGTCGATAACCAGTGCCGCGGGGCTTTCTACCAGCTTTGCCATGATGGCCAGGGTCCGGTCTTTATCGACACGCTCGGCGGGCATCAGCTTACCAAAGCCAACCCGGATGCCTTGCCGCTGCAAGGCGTGCACCAGCCCCAGGCTCAGGGAGGTTTGGGCGACACCGGTGCAAAGGGGAACCAGCAACAGTGGCTTGGTCATGGAATGTCCTTTCTATGCTGCATCGTTTCTGCTGACCGGCCTGCAAAGCCGGTTCTTATGGTTGTATGGGGGAAAGCTTAACTATTCATAAGCCACAAAGCTGCCCCTGTTGGCTATTCGACTTGCGTCTGGGGTGTAAAGCCGTGGCGGCAGATCACAGGTTACGCATTTGAACCTTGCCTGTTTGGCCGCCCAAAATCCGTTGAGTCGTGCTAGTGTGAGGAAGTAGAGTGTCTGCTTCTTATAAGGTTGTATCAGGAGGCCCCGCCATGTGGGAACTGGTTCGAGATGGTTACCGTCTGCTCAAGCACTGGCCGGTGCGTCGCTCCCTGATGCTGCGTTTTCCCCTTACCCAGACGGTGCTGCTCGCCAAAGGCTTGCTTTATTATTTGCCGGGCATGACCTTTGCCTGGTTGCTGGTCAGTTTTAACCTCAACCACCAAAGCCTGAGCCCACTACAGGGCATGATGGCGCTGCTGATGCTGAGCCTGCCGCTGCAAGGCTTGCTGTGGCTGGGCAGGGAGGGGCGCAAACCTCTTAGCCCCGGCGACCGGCACTGGTTGGCCCAGCTTTCCGAGCGCATGAAAGGCCAGGGCATCAAGCCCAGCGTCAAGCTTGAGGGCGCCCGTTACCTGGAGCTGGCGCTGGCCATGGAGCAAGCTTTCAGCAAGGGCGACAAGGCCTTTGGTCGGACCGAGTGAACGTAGTCAAAAGCCATTGATATCGGTATAGTTAACAGCCTCTTTTGAGGAGTGCTGTATGACCGACGCCAAACGCCATCCCAGTGGGGATCTCATCATCCGTACCCAGACCATGCCTGCCGACACCAACCAAAACGGTGACATTTTCGGCGGCTGGATCATGTCCCAAATGGACCTTGGTGGCGGCATGCTCGCTACCGAAATCGCCAAAGGCCGTATTGCCACCGTTGCCGTTGAAGGGATGACCTTTCATCAACCGGTCAAGGTTGGCGATGTGGTTTGCGTCTATGGTGAATGTACCCGCATCGGCCGGACTTCCATGACCATAAAACTCGAAGTGTGGATCAAGCCGCTGCTGCGCGATGAAAATGCCGGACGTTATTGCGTAACCGAAGCCACTTACACCTATGTTGCCATCGACGATGCTGGCCGCCCCCGCCCAGTACCGAAGGATTAATCAATGAGCCAAAGCCCGAAACGCCCTCTGTACATCCCCTACGCGGGCCCGGCCCTGCTGGAGTCCCCCCTGCTCAATAAAGGCAGTGCCTTTACCCAGGAAGAGCGCATTCATTTCAACTTGCTGGGCCTGGTGCCGCAGTATGTTGAAACCATTGAAGAACAAAAAGAGCGGGCCTATGCCCAGTTCTGCAGCTGCACCTCTGATCTGGACAAGCACGTTTACTTGCGCTCCATTCAGGACAACAACGAGACCCTGTTCTATCGCCTGCTGGAAGAGCACCTCGAAGAGGTGATGCCGATTATCTACACCCCTACAGTGGGCCAGGCTTGCCAGGAATTTTCCAAAATCTACCGTACTCACCGTGGCCTCTTTATATCCTACGAAGATAAAGACCATATCGACGATATCCTGCAAAACGCCACCAAGCAGAATGTGAAGATCATCGTGGTGACCGACGGTGAGCGGATCCTCGGCCTTGGCGACCAAGGTATTGGTGGCATGGGCATTCCCATCGGTAAATTGTCCCTGTACACCGCCTGTGGCGGTATCAGCCCGGCTTATACCTTGCCGGTGGTACTGGACGTGGGTACCAACAACCCCGATCTGCTGGACGACCCCATGTACATGGGCCGCCGTCAAAACCGCATCAGCGGTGACGAGTACTACGCCTTCGTCGAAACCTTCATCCAGGCGGTAAAACGCCGCTGGCCCAATGCCCTGTTGCAGTTTGAAGACTTCGCCCAAGCCAACGCCATGCCGCTGCTGGAACGCTACAAAGACGATCTGTGCTGCTTCAACGACGATATCCAGGGCACTGCTGCCGTGACCGTCGGCACCCTGTGGGCTGCCTGTAAGGCCAAAGGCGAGCTGCTCAAAGACCAGAAAGTGGTGTTTCTGGGCGCCGGTAGCGCCGGATGCGGCATTGCCGAGCAAATCGTGGCGGCCATGCAGACCGAAGGCCTGACCGAAGCCGAGGCCCGCGCCCGGGTGTTCATGGTGGACCGCTGGGGCCTTCTGACCAGCGACATGCCCAACCTGATGAACTTCCAAAGCCGCCTGTCTCAGCACGTTGATCTGCTGGACAGCTGGGAGACCGAAGGGGACAACATTTCCCTGCTGGAAGTGATCAAAAACGCCAAACCCAGCATCCTTGTCGGGGTGTCCGGCCAGCGCGGTCTCTTTACCGAAGAAGTTATCAAAACCATGCTGGCCGGCTGCGAGCGTCCGTTTGTGATGCCGCTGTCCAATCCCACCTCGCGGGTGGAAGCCACGCCCCAGGAGATCCTTAACTGGACCGACGGCAAAGCCATGGTCGCTACAGGCAGCCCTTTTGCCCCTGCCCTGGTAGGCGACGAGAAGGTGGCCATTGCCCAGTGCAACAACTCCTACATCTTCCCTGGCATCGGCCTTGGAGTTCTGGCGGCCAAAGCCAAACGGGTGACCGACAACATGCTGATGGCTGCCTCCAGGGCACTGGCTGACTGCTCACCGCTTGCCAACGAGGGCTCAGGCCCGGTACTGCCGCTGGTATCCGACATCCAGGAAGTGAGCAAGTACATTGCCCTGGCTGTGGCCAAACAGGCTCAGGACGATGACGTCGCACTCACCACCTCTGACGAGGCGCTGATCGCCGCTATCGAGAAGAACTTCTGGTTGCCGCGCTATCGCAATTACCGCCGCACCTCGTTCTGATATGAAAAACCCGCCGAAAGGCGGGTTTTTTTTCGCAGCCATTTTGGGCAGACTGTGGCCTTGGAAACCAAGGAGGGTTCTATGTCCACTGTTTTGCCCCGCTACGTCAATCTAGGGGAGTTGTCCCCGCTTCATACTTGTTTTGTCTCCGATAACGGCAGCCACGGCTGGTGGTTTTTTGCCGAGGTCGGGCTCGACAAGCTGCCCCAATGCCACGCCGATACCCTGGCGCCTCCCGACCCGCAGCTATTTAACCTCATCGGTAACGGCGCGGTGCGCCGGGCCATTACCGAGGTGCCTGTGGATTTTCAAAGTATTGATGCGGCGCCGTTTTTCAAATCACCCTTAGAGTATGGCCACGCCTTCTGGTCAGCCAGCCAAAAGCTGTTGTGGCTGTTCTTGCATACCGAACAAGACACCCAGCTTATCGGCGATTAATTGCGGCGAATAAGCACCACGCCACCAATGACCAGCAGGGCGCCGGCGATGCGGTAAGGGTTGATTTCCTTTTGCAGGTAACCCACCCAGCCTTGATGGTCCAGCAGCAAGGATGCCAGCATTTGCCCGGCCACCAGAAAACCGATAAAGGCCGCCGCCCCCAGCCGCGGCGCCACAAAAGCCGCCACCGCCACGAAAAAGGCCCCCAGCAGGCCGCCGCTCCATTGCCACCAGGGCAGGGCGGCCAAGGCGCCGGCGCTGGGCACCCCTTGGCGGGTCAAAAGCAGGTATAGGGCCAGCACCAAGGTGCCTACCCCAAAGCTGATAAAGGCGGCCCATATAGCGCCGCCGGTGTTGGCGGCCAGTTGGGCATTGATACCGGCCTGCAGCGGCATCATGGCGCCGGCTGCCAGGGTGATAACGATAAAAAGCGTCAGGGTGTCCATAGTTGCCTTGGTTGATGCGGTCACAAATGCTGTCCTTGAGATGGCCCTTAGGTTAAAAAGCCGGTCTGGCGACCGGCTTTGTTCAGACCTTGAAGGTGGTCCAGATGGGGGCGTGGTCCGAGGGTTTCTCTATGCCGCGCAGCTCGTAGTCGATGCCGGTCTCCACCGCCTTTTGAGCCAGGGGGCGGGTGGCCAGTACCAGGTCGATACGCAGGCCACGGTTGTCGTCAAAGCCCTTGGAGCGGTAGTCAAACCAGGAGTAGCGGTCGGCGGTGTCGGGGTGCTCGGCGCGGAAGGTATCCACCAGACCCCAGCCCAGCAGTTTGTCCATCCACTGGCGCTCTTCGGGCAGGAACGAGCACTTGCCTTCTTTGAGCCAGCGCTTGGCGTTGGCTTCACCGATACCGATGTCTAAGTCGGTGCAGGAGATGTTCATGTCACCGATGATCGCCACCGCCTCATCGGGGCTGTGGTGCTGCTCAAGATAGTGCATCAAATCGGCGTAGAACTTTTCCTTGGCCGGGAATTTCAGCTCGTGGCTGCGGTTTTCCCCTTGCGGGAAGTAACCGTTCAGCACCGTCAGCGGGCTGCCGTCCGGCAAGGTGAAACGGCCGATGATCATGCGGCGCTGGGCTTCTTCCCCATCAGTGGGGAAGCCTTTTTGCACCGATACCGGCGACTGCTTGGAGAGCATAGCCACGCCGTAGTGGCCTTTTTGACCATGAAAGTGCACCTCGTAACCCATGGCGCGAACCTCTTCCAGCGGGAATTGGTCATCATGCACCTTGGTTTCCTGCAGGCCGATGATATCGGGCTGGTGCTTGTCGATAAGGGCTTGCAGTTGATGAAGGCGGGCGCGCAGGCCATTGATGTTGAATGAGATAATTTTCATGGCTAGGAGTATCGCTAAATGGTGAGGCTAGGGTAACACAGGCCGCCGTTACCGGCGGCGATGAAAGGCGGCCTGGGCCGCCTCTTTTACTCGCCGTAGGCTACTGCCTCGACTTCTACCAGCACGTCTTTGGGCAGGCGCGCCACTTCCACGCAGCTGCGGGCTGGCTTGTGGTCGCCAAAGAAACGCTCATAGATGCCGTTGATGGTGGCGAACTGGTTCATATCCTTGATAAAGACCGTGGTTTTGAGCACGTGCTCTTTGTCGAAACCGGCGGCTTTGAGAATGGCCAGCAGGTTGTTAAGGGCCTGCTCGGTCTGGGCTTCGATACCCTCGACTACGTCACCGGTTTTAGGGTCGATGGGGATCTGCCCGGACGTATAAAGGAATGGCCCCACGCGGCGGGCCTGCACATAAGGGCCAATGGCCGCCGGAGCGTCTTGGGTGTTGATAATGGTTTGAGACATCGCGCTTTTCCTCCTTCAGATGGCTGAAGGTTACCAGCTACTTTTGCTGGCTGCGAGTGCGCAATGCCTTCTTCTCTTCCGGGCTCAGACACTTGAGCTCTTCGTCGGAAAAGTTCTCTTGGTAGTAAAGGAAGTTGACGCATTCTTGCTGATAACGCTCTTTGGCGGCGCTCATCAACTGGGGGTTGTCTTTGAGGTTGTCCATGTTGCGGCGCATCATATCGCAGCGCCGGGCCTGGTCGCTCATTTCGACAATACGTTCACAAGGGTTGGTTGAGGTACAGGCGCTGAGCAACAGGGTGCTGCCGAGCAAGGCTAGGGCTGTTGTCTTCATGTTATCCCCCTGGGTAAGTTCTTCTCATTGTTGAACTTTTAACCAGGGGGCGCAAGGTCCGCTGTTGCTTACCTGTGTTTTAGTGCAGGCGGCCCATAGGAGCTTTGGTGGGTTTGCCCATCATTTCGGTGAGCATTTCCAGGCGCTGGGCGGTGAGCAGCGGGTTACAAAAGCGCTGGATAAAGGTCAGTAGCCGCTGGGCTACGTAGTCTTGGTCCAGCACCGTCATTTCCACCAGCATGTCTTGCAAAATGGCGCTGGCCCCGAGGCTTGGCTGCATCATATTGCTGTCTTCGGCCACGTACTGGGCGGCAAAATCCACGGCGCCGGACTGCAAAGTGTCCATCAGGCAGATAAAGGAGTCGCCGTCGTGCTGGTGCTCCTCGGGGGCCGAGTCGGCTAGGCGCACCAGTATGTCCAGCATCTCGTGGGCTTCGTCAGGAATAAACTCGCGCTCTTCGTCACCCTTGGGGTGATCGTCGCCAAAGCCTTGGGGCAGGGCGCGAAGCAGCGCCGCGCTCATTTCCGCTTCGCTGATAAGAGCGGCAAGCTCCAATTGCTTGGCGTCGGGCAGGGTGCCGAGGCCTGGCAGTTCGTTAGCCAGGCGCACCACGGCGGCCACTTCCAGGCAATAAATGAGGCACGCCAGCCAGCTGCCGGGCTCGGTGGTGGTCAGGGTTTCCCAATCACGATGCACCAGAAAGCTGCCAGTAAACTGGCCGGCTTCGGTTTCGTGGTTGTACTGCCACATTTCCAGGCCTTCCTGGTAGCGGGCAACCAACTGATCGGTGAGTTCCTGAAGTTCCACTGACAAAGCCTTAGTCGCAAAAGGGCGGGCAGTATAACCCAAAAAAAAAGCCGCCCCAAAGGCGGCATATATGGTGGTGGGGGAAGGATTCGAACCTTCGAAGGCTGAGCCGTCAGATTTACAGTCTGATCCCTTTGGCCACTCGGGAACCCCACCGGGTTCGGTATATGGAAAGCCGCCGCTTGAGCCACTTTCGTTGTAAAGGATGGTGGTGGGGGAAGGATTCGAACCTTCGAAGGCTGAGCCGTCAGATTTACAGTCTGATCCCTTTGGCCGCTCGGGAACCCCACCGCCGATGCGCCGCCATACTACCAAAATCCGATCTGATGTAAAGGAAGAAATTTGCTAAAAATCCCGGTTTAGCGGCCGATATAGGGTTTAACCCTGTTAAATGATGATTTTCTGTGCAAATCAACGGCCTTGCCTTCCAAGACGAACTAACCCTGGCGCCCCAACTGGCGTCAGCGGTGGCGTCTGGTCAGCGTTCGGATTTTGCACTGCTGCTGGCGATGTTGGGCAACGATTTGTTGGAAAAGCCCGGCATTGCCAGCCCCGAGTTGCAACAGGGCTTGCCAAAAGGCGCGCTGGACACAGCTCCTAAAAGGCCCTTTGGCGCCGATGCCCGTACCCCGGCCCGCTCCGTCGCCCTGTCTGAGGTGTTTCACCAGCAGGGCATGGTGGCCGCCAGGTTGTTTGACTGCCTCGACCCCGAGCCGCAATTGGGCCGCGCCGAGGATGCCCGCTTTATTCAAGATGACGTGCTGGCCGACCTTGATCCCAAAGCCGCCTGGCAGGTGAAAGGTGAGCCTCTGCCTGCCCGGCCAGGGCTGACCGCCAATGCCGATCTTGGGGATGTGTTGTCCCGCTGGCAGCAGCAACCGTTCTGAAAGGTGACGCCCCGCACAGCCCCAGGCTGGACTTGCCCGAAGGGGCTCTTTACACTGGCGCCGCCTTGACGTGAACGGAAACCCAGTTGTGAATATTGCAGCCCTGCGTGAAAAATTCCCCGCCCTTAATCAGCAAGTAGACGGCCTGACCCCCATCTTCCTGGACGGCCCCGGCGGCGCCCAGGTACCAAGCTCGGTGCTGGCGGCCATGACCGACTACCTGGGCCGCTTTAATGCCAACCTGGGCGGCGCCTATTTCTCGTCGAAAAAAACCACCGCCGTAATGAGCGAAGCGCGAGCCGCCGCCCGGGATTTATTGGGCGCGGCCAGCAGCGATGAAATCATCTTCGGCCCCAACATGACCACCCTGACCTTTGCCATGAGCCGCGCCATCAGCCGCGGCTGGCAAGCCGGGGACGAGGTTATCGTCACCGCATTGGACCACTACTCCAACGTGTCGTCCTGGGCGCAGGCTGCCGCCGACAAAGGCGCCACTGTGCACCAAGTGCCGCTGGTCGAGGCCGATTGCACCCTCGATTACCAGGCGCTCTTTGCCAAGCTGTCGCCGCGCACCAAGCTGGTGGCCCTGACCCACGCCTCCAACACCACCGGCTCTATCGTCGATGTCAAAAAGGTGGTGGAAGCGGCCCATAAGGTGGGGGCGCTGGTGTGGGTCGATGCCGTGCACTTTACCCCCCATGAACTGGTGGACGTGCAGGCCATCGGTTGCGATTTCCTGGCGTGTAGCAGCTACAAGTTCTTTGGCCCGCACCTGGGGATGGTTTTTGGCCGCCACCAGCTGCTAGACGCCATCACCCCATATAAGGTGGAGCCTGCCACCAACCTTGCGCCGAACAAGTTTGAAACCGGCACCCAGAGCTTTGAAGCCTTGGCTGGGTTCGTGGCGACGGTCGAGCATCTGGCCGAGCTCAGTGGCCTGAGCCCCGACTTGCCCCGGCGCCAGCGCCTGGCGGCCACCTATAGCGCCAGCAAGCAGCATGAAATGCAGCTCAGCCAGTACTTTTTGGAACGCGCCGCGACCGTGCCTGGGCTTCGCATCTTTGGCATTACCGACCCGGCCCGCCTTGCCGAGCGCACCCCCACTTTCGCCTTTACCCTAGAAGGTGTGGCTAACAGAGCGGTGTCCGAAGCCATGGCGGCGGCCGGTATTTGTCTTGGCGATGGTAACTTCTATGCCCTGGGCCTGGTGCGCCAACTGGGGCTGGAGGAGAGTGGCATAGTGCGAGTGGGGTGCATGCACTACAACACCACCGAGGAGCTGGCGCGCTTCTTTGATGTGCTGCAAGGTCTGGTGCAGTAAGCTAAGGCAGTCTTTGGACTGCCTTTTTTCTTTGGAGTCATGATGAGCATTGATGCCATGCGCCGGGTGTTCCGCCACGCCCCCCTTACCGAACTGGACCCCAACCCCCTCAAACAATTTGGCCATTGGTTTGACGAAGCCAAAGACAGCGCCCCGGTGGACTGGCTGGAAGTCAACGCCATGACCCTCTGTACCCAGGGGCTGGACGGCTTTCCCCAAAGCCGCATCGTGCTTTTAAAGGGGATAAGCGAGCAGGGCCTGCAGTTTTTTACCAACTACCAGTCCCACAAGGGTCTTGAGCTAGCGGCCGACCCGCGGGCCAGCCTAAATTTTTACTGGCCTCATCTGGCCCGCCAGGTGCGGGTACAGGGCTTGGTCACCAAGCTGCCGCGTAGCGACTCAGAGGCTTATTTTGCCTCCCGCCCCCGAGGCTCGCAGCTCGGTGCCTGGGCCTCGCATCAGTCTGAGCCCATTAGCGATGCCTCGGTTCTGGAGCGCCAACTGGCCGAGGCCGAGGCGCGCTTTGGCGATACCGTGCCATGCCCGCCGCATTGGGGCGGTTATGTGCTGGTACCCAGCCTGATGGAATTCTGGGCAGGCCGGGAGAATCGCCTGCATCACCGAGTGCGTTACCAGCGCACCGACAACAAATGGCAGCTGCAATGGCTGCAACCCTGAACAAGGCGCCGGTGGGCGCCTTTTTTGTGGCTGTTATTGGCTTGGAAGTGGACATTTAGACGTTTAGACGTTTAAATATCCAGGCTAATGCCGCGGAGATTGCCATGCCCATCCGAATTCCCGATGCCTTGCCGGCCGCCGAAGTGCTGCGCAAGGAAAACATCTTTGTGATGGATGAAACCCGCGCCATCCACCAGGACATCCGTCCCATGGAGGTGGTGCTGCTCAACCTGATGCCCAAGAAAATCGATACCGAGAACCAGATCTTAAGGCTCTTGGCCAACACCCCGTTGCAGGTCAACGTCAAGCTGCTGCGTATCGATCATCGCGAGTCCAACAACACCCCAAGCTCGCACCTGGAGCGCTTTTACCGCGATTTTGACGACATCAAGGACCAGAACTTTGACGGCCTTATCGTGACCGGCGCGCCCCTGGGGCAGGTGCCTTTTGACGAGGTGTATTACTGGGACGATGTGCGAAATGTCATCGAGTGGTCCCGCACCCATGTCACCTCCACGCTGTTTTTGTGCTGGGCGGCCCAGGCGGCCCTGAACTACCTCTACGGCCTGCCGAAGATGACCCGCGGCCAGAAGCTTTCCGGGGTCTATGAGCACCGCACCCTCAACCGCGACAACCCGCTGGTGCGCGGCTTTGACGATTACTTCCTGGCGCCGCTGAGCCGTTATGCCGACTTTGACGCCGGCTTTATCGGCGAGCACACCGAGTTGCAGATCCTTGCCGACCACCCCGAGGCCGGGGTTTATCTGGCGGCAAGCGACGACCTTCGGCAGATTTTTGTGACCGGGCATCCAGAATACGATTTCGACACCCTGGACCAGGAATACCAGCGCGACCTCAAGGCCGGTATCAACCCGGTGCTGCCGGAGAACTACTACCCGCAAGACGACGCCAGCCAAACCCCAAGGGCACGCTGGCGCAGCCATGCCAGCTTGCTGTACAGCAACTGGATAAACTACTGCGTCTACCAGATAACCCCTTACGATCTGGCCAAGATGCCCCCCAAAGACGAGCCCCAGGCCAAGCAACTTGCCGGGTAATAAAAAAGGCCGCTACTGCGGCCTTTTTTCTGTCCAATGCGGCTTACAGGAAGCTCAGGCCCAAGCCTATCACTACCCCGGATACCAGCAACTGGATGAGGCAATAGCCCATCACGTCCTTGGCGCCAAGGCCAGCAATGGCCAGCACCGGCAGTGCCCAGAAGGGTTGCAGCAGGTTGGTCCAGGCATCGCCCCAGGCGACCGACATGGCCACCTTGGCCACGTCCACGTGCAGCATTTGAGCGGCAGGCAGCATAACCGGCGCCTGCACCGCCCACTGGCCACCACCGGAGGGCACAAAGAGGTTGATAAGGCCGGCAGAGAGGAAGCTCCACAGCGGCAGGGTGTCGGCGGTGGACACATGCACAAAAAACTCGGCCAGGCGGGTGGCAAGGCCAGAGCCTTGCATCAGGGCCATGATGCCGGCGTAGAAGGGAAACTGAATAAGGATGCCGCCGGCACTGGCCACCGCCGGAGGCAGGGCGCCCAAAAAGCGCGAAGCGGTGCCGAACAGCACCATGGCCAGCATCAAAAACACCAGGTTCAGCACGTTCAGGTTAAGGCCGCCACCGCCCATAAAATAGGGCACCAAGTAGGCCAGCATGATGGCGCCGCCCAGGTACATGGGCCAGCGCTGGTTGAGCATGGGGCCGTGGCCGGCAACGCGGTTTTCTTCTTCTTGGCTTTGTACCTTGCTGAGCTTGCTGCTTTTATCGAGCATCAGCATGTTCAGCAGCGGCATTACAATCAGCAGCGCCACCACGATGATGAGGTTATAAGAGGCGAAGATGGTTTCGCTGGTGGGGATAAGGCCGATTTGCTTTTCAGTAAAGTTGCCAGGGGTGTTGATGGTCAGGGGAATGGAGCCTGACAGGCCGGCGTGCCAGATAAGGAACCCCGAGTAGGCCGAGGCCACCAGCAGCTTGTAATCAATGGCGATTTCCCGGGCGATGGCACGAGCAAAAAAGGCACCTACCACCAGGCCAAAACCCCAGTTGAGCCAGGAGGCCACCAAAGCCACCAAAGTGACGGTAACGATGGCGCTTTTCGGCCCCGGCAGCCGACGGGCCAGGGCGCCCAGGGCTTTTCTCACCGGCGGTGTGGAGGCCACCAGGTGGCCGAGCACCAGGATCAGGGCCATCTGCATGGCAAAGCTCAGCAGGTTCCAGAACCCTTTACCCCAGACATCGACCGCATTCATAGGCGCCATGCCTTGCACGCCGATGGACAGGCCCAGTACCAGCATGGTCAATAGCAGTACCAGCACAAAAGGATCGGGAAGATACCGCTCCACCATGCGCACCGCGCCTTTAACTAACCACCCCATAAACGGTTCCTTTTTCTATTGATTGTTATGAAAAGAGGGCACAACTTGCCTGGGGCTAGATTAGCAATTAACGGCGGCAACAGGTCTTATACTTTCGTCCAGAGCCGCAGGGGCAGGGGGCATTACGCTCGGGCTCAGGGTAAGTGCCTGAATGAAATAACCAATTCCCGTCTATTTTCAGGAAACGGCTTTTTTCCAGATGAAAGGCAAGGCCATCATCTTGCTGGTAACGGGCAAGAAAGGTGACAAAACTTTCTTGCTCGCCAGGCAGGTGCCCAAGGATCTGCAAATCATGCCAGGGCAGGGCGATAAAAGGGGCGATATCGGCAAGGGTGGGGCGGGAGTCCGGGTGCCAGCTATCGAGGATAAACTGCGGCGCGTTGACCACATGGGCGCAGTAGCGGGCCCGCATCAGCGCCTCGGCGGTAACGGCTGTGGCCCCCTGATGCAGGGGGCCACAGCATTCTGGATATTGGCGGCCACTGCCGCAGGGGCAATCAGCCGGCATGGGCCGTCAGTACCACCACATCCCAGTAACCTTGGTCCTGGCCTGGGAGGGGCAGGACCGGCGCGGCGTTATGGAAGTAACGGGCATCGTTGAGGATAACGTACTGGCCGTCGGCAAAACGCTCGCAAAAGAACGGCGCCTCGTCTTTGGCTTCGTACAGCATCACCTCGCCGCCTTCCACGGTCTGGGTACCAATCACGTAGATCCCTAAGTAGTTAAAGCCGTCCTGATGGACGCCCTCGGGAGCCGGCGGGGTGGCATTGCGTGACTGGGTCTTGATGCGAATTTGGTGAATTTCAATCACCGCGTCGTCGCTCAGGGCGCATTGGTCTTTGAAATCCTTGAGCATACTGCTCATGGCGGCGCCGGTCAGGGTCTGCTCGGGGATCTCCTGATACTGGCGCTCCACATCGCCCAGGTACTGGTTGATGTGGCTGGGCTGCATAAAGGTCTTGGTGGGCTGGCGGCGAATGTGGCCGGCCTCGATTTTGACATTGGAATAGCAGCGGTAACGAAAGTCCCCCTGGATGTAGGGGTCCAGCGGCAGGTCGGCAAAGCTCGATGCCAGCATTTCAAAACCGGTGTCTTTTGCCAGCAGGCCCTGGACCAGGCTGAAATCGGTGCTGTGTTCGAGAACCTTTGTCATACGCGGGAAAACCTCTGTTATGCAACAGGGGCGGCATTATACGCAGAACAGCTGGCATTGTCAGCGCGTTGCCGCAGGCGTAAACGTCAACTTTAACGTACAGGGAATAATCAAAAAAACTAATGCTTGCGGGCCAAAATATCTCGTTATACGGCGCCCTGCAAGGCGTTTAGACTCTGCGCCACTTAAGGTCTCATTAGGGGAGGCGCCAGCAGTGGATTACGCTATTTACACTCAATTTTTTGTGGCCATGCTGGCTATCGTCAACCCTTTTGGGCTGCTGCCGGTGTTTATCGGCCTGACCTCGGATCAATCCCTGGTTGAGCGGCGCCGCACCGCCATGATGGCTTCTTTTGCCTCGGCGGTGATCCTGTGGGTGGTGCTGCTGTTGGGGGAAAGCCTGCTGGATTTCTTCTCCATTTCGGTGTCCTCTTTCCAGGTGGCGGGCGGCGTGTTGCTGAGCTTTACCGCCTTGTCGATGCTGCAAGGTAAGCTCGGCGAGACCCGCCGCACCACAGAAGAAGGCCGTGAAGCGGCGCACATGAACTCGGTGACCCTGGTGCCCCTGGCACTGCCGCTGATCGCTGGTCCCGCCGCCATTACCACGGTCATCGTCTTTACCCAGGCTCACCATACCGTCATGGACAAAGGCGCGCTGGGCATTGCCATTGCGCTGCTGGGCCTGGTGACCTGGGGGGTGTTTTTATGCGCGCCGATGCTGGCGCGTTGGCTGGGTACCACCGGTATCAACCTTATTACCCGGGTGATGGGCCTTATCATGATGGCGCTGGCGGTGGAATTTATGGCCAAGGGCCTCAAAGGGCTGTTCCCGGCTCTGGCAGGTTAAGGGCAGGTTAGGGCAATTCTCCTAGACTTTAGGCAAAACAAATAAAGGAGAATGTCATGTCCGTTCGCTTGCTCGCTGCCCTGGCAGCGCTATCGTTACTGGCCGGTTGTACCTTGAGGGGCCCTGAGGTCCGGGTCAAGGCGCCGGAAGTGGTGGTTGATGGCCAGGGCACCCACTGCCCGCCCGGCCAGGCCAAAAAGGGCCGTTGCTAAGAAAAGGCGCCCAAGGGCGCCTTTTTAATGGGGCTGGCGCTCAAACACCGTACCGGTTTTGGGCAGGAATAAGGTGCCGTAAAGGCGGCCGGCGTATTCGTCGGTCATGCCGGCAATATAATCGGCAATGACCCTCGGGCTTTGGCCGGCGGCTTGCCAGCGGCGACGGGTATTGTGCGGCAGTAGCCGGGCCGGATCAGAGGCCAGGGCCTCAAAGAGCGCCATCACCATCTGCTGGCCCTTGTATTCCAGAAGCTGCAGCTCCGGCTTGGTTACCACCTGGTTGTAGACAAAATCCTTGAACACTTTAAGTGCCCGGGCGTAGTGCTCGGGCAGGCCGGCGTTAAAGGCCAGCAGCGGCGATTCAAAGCCGTCGACCGGCACCAGGGTGGTGGCGGTGATAAGGCCGTTGACCAGGGCGCCGATGGCTTGCTTGCGAAGGTGGTGCTGGCCGGAGAAAAGCTGGCTGCCGAGCTCCTCAAGGCTCATGGCAAAACCGGGCAGCGACAGCGCTTTAAGCTCGCTGGCCACGTCACTGTCCCACACCTCACGGCCAACCAGGCCCATGACGATGGCATCTTCCATGTCGTGGATGGCATAGGCGATATCGTCCCCCAACTCCATGATGGCGCTGTCCAACGATTTGAATTTGGCCTTGCCGTGGGGGGCGAGGGGTTGGAATTGGCTGAAAAGATCTCGGTCGTGGTTGCCAAGGGGCGCGAGGATCCACTCGAGGATATCGGCGTCTTCGTCGTAATTGGCCTTGGCCGGGTACCAGTCGCTGACTTTCAGTTGCCGCGGATTGGCGGGCTCTGGCGCCAAGGGGCCTCTGACCGCACTTTGCAGCACCGGGTATTTCACCACCCCAAGCAGGGTGCGCCGGCAAAGATCCATGCCGTTGCCCTCGGTGTAGGGCTCGAGCTTGGCGAGAATGCGAAGGGTCTGGGCGTTACCCTCAAAGCCGCCGTCGTGGCGCATCAGGTAATTAAGGGCCACCTCGCCGCCGTGGCCAAAAGGTGGATGACCAATGTCATGGGCCAGGCAAATGGCCTCAATAAGGGCCTCTTCGGCAAAGAGTGCCTGATGCTGTGGCGCCTTGCGTTTTAACTGGTTAAGAATGCCGGTGCCAATTTGCGCCGCTTCCAGTGAGTGGGTGAGGCGGGTGCGGTAAAAATCGCTCTGGCCGACCCCCAGCACCTGGGTTTTGGCCTGCAGGCGGCGAAAGGCGGCCGAATGCAGCACCCTTGCCTTATCACGCTGAAAGGGGCTGCGATGGTCGTCCTGGCGCTGGCTGTTGTTATTGCTGGCCCGGGCGGACCAGAGGGTGTTCTGGGTCATCGGCGATGTCGTCCAGGGAAAGGGAAAAACTCGGCACGAACTGGTCGAGAAAATAGCGCATCGGCGGATTCATGCGTTTGGCCAGCATTGCCTCCAGGCGGCCCTTGGCCTGGGTGAACTCGTGGTTACCCATGTTGAGCTCCTGCAGGCATTTGAGGTAGGCGCAGAGGGTATCGGCGTCTTTAACCAGGCTTTGCAGCGGCGCTTCGTCGGCGCTGGCTACAAAGAGCTGGCGATACGCCTCGCGAAGCTCCGGCGGCGCCATGTCCACCAGGCGCTGCTCGGCAACCGCTTCAATCTTCTTGTATTCATCGGCGATGGCCGGGTTGTAGTACTTGACCGGGGTCGGCAGATCGCCGGTGAGCACTTCCGAGGCGTCGTGAAACAGCGCCAGGGCCGCCACCCGGTTGGCGTCCAACTGGGTGCCAAAGCAATGATTGCTGATAAGGGCCAGGGCATGGGCCACCATGGCCACCTGCAGGCTGTGTTCGGCGACGTTCTCGGGTTGCACGTTATACATCAGTGGCCAGCGGCGAATAAGCCGCAGTCGGGCTAGTTGGGCAAATAAGTGGCTCGCCAAAATACACTCCTAAAGATTGGCTCACAAAAGAGGTAACACTTGTGGCAAAAGGGCGCAAGGGCGATTAGTGTATGGCAGGTATGTGACCAATTTTTGAGCGGGAGCGTTGATGCTTCAGGTTGGGGCCTCTTCTTACAATCAGTCTATTGCTGCTGACACCCAGGTGCCGGCGGCAAGTGCTGTTGCGTCGCAACCCGCGGCGACTGGCGCCAGTGCTACCGATAAGGCCAATCCCACCCCAGCGCCAGACAAGGCCTCTTCAGATCAAATAAGCCGTAACGCGCCAGCCAGTAAAGGCCAAGCGCCTGGCCAGCCCCTCTTGAATGAAACTGACCAAGCCGAGCTTGATTCCCTCAAGGCGCGCGACCAGGAAGTGCGCAGCCACGAGCAGGCCCACCAGAGCGCGGCTGGCAGTTATTCCAAAGGGATGCACTTAAGCTTTGAAAAGGGCGCCGATGGCCGCCGCTATGCGGTGGACGGCGAGGTGCAGATTGATACCTCAAAGGTAGCGGGGGACCCTCAAGCCACCCTCAGCAAAGCCCAGACCATCTTAAAAGCGGCCCTGGCCCCGGCCCAGCCGTCGGGTCAAGACAAGCAAGTTGCCAGCGAAGCGCGGCAGATGATCACCGAAGCCCGGGCCGCCATCCTTGCCCAGCAGCAGGAGCAATTAAAAGGCACGCCTGAGCGTGCCTATGAAACGGCGGCTAAACCCAAGGCGTCACTGGGGCTCGATCTTTTCGCCTGACATCAGCGCCTTGATATACCGCACCGGCGCCGAGCCATAACTCAAAAACCTTTCGTTAAAGTCCTTGAGGTTAAAGCCTGTACCCAGGGCCTTTTTCTGCGCGTCACGGAAATCGTAAATCTCCCTGAACCCGGCGTAATAGCTGGTGAGCTGCACCTGAGACAGGGTTACTCGCCGCCATTTGCCTTCGGCTTCGGCTTGTTGCTGGAAGGCCTGGTTCATCAGCAAGTCCAGCGCCTGGTCGCGGCTCATGCCAAGCACATGCACGCTGTAGTCGAGGATGGTGTTGCAGATGGTGCGCAGGTTCCACTTGTAGTACATCAGCCACATTTCTGGCTCGTTGTTGCCGTAGCCTGCTTCGAGCATCATCCGCTCGGCATAGACGGCCCAACCTTCGACCATGGCGCCGTTGCCGAACAGGCTCTTGACCAGGCTCGGCGACTGGTTGGAATACACCAACTGGGCGTAGTGGCCAGGGATGGCCTCGTGGATATTCAGTACCTGCAACACCCAATGATTGTATTCGCGCAGGTAGCTCTCGGCCTGGGCGTCGCTCATGCCATCAAGGGGGGTGACGTTGTAGTAGGTGTTGCCGCCCTTGTCGTAGGGGCCAGGGGCTGATACCGAGGCGCCGGCCACACCGCGCATGTACTCGGGGGTCTCCCGCACTACCAGCGGTTTGTTCGGGTCCAGGGTCAGCAACTGGTGCTGGTTGACGAAGGCCTCCAGGGTTGGGATCTGCGCCTTGACGGCGTCAACAAAGGCATCGCGCTTCACGTGGTTGGCCGAGAGTTTGTCGATGAGCTTTTTCACCCCGGCATTGCCGGCCAGGCGCGGCTCTCCCGGGAAATACTTGCTCCACAGGCTGTCGGTGATGCGATTCATCTCGCCAAGTACCTTGGCCTTGTCAGCCTGGGCTTTGTCGTACAGCTCTTTGGCGGTCAGCCCGGACTGAATGTCAAAGGCGAACTTCTGTTCGTAAAGGGCCTTACCCAAGCGAAAGGAGCGGGCATTGCCGCCTTTTTCAAGCTTGGCTGCCAGGGCCTTGAGCCAGTCAATCTGGCTATTGATAGCGCTGCGGGCCGCTTGGTAGTTGGCATGAAAGCGGGCTTTGTCGGCGGCGCTCAGGGCGCTGGCGTCGGCGCGGGAAAGCAGCGCATCGTTTATCACCGAGAACGCGCCCTGGTTTTGCACTATGGCAAGCTGGGTGTGCTCGAGGGTGGGGCGCTCAATGTTCTGGCGGGCAGCCTGGTAATAGGCCGGCGCCTTTTCCAGGCGGGCGCTGATGGCGTTAAGGGCATCGGGTTCACTGATGGCCTTGCTGGCGCCAAGCTCGGCGATGGCGCCGGCGATGTTGTACTGGGACGGATCCCACTGCCAGCTTTTAAGCTCGGTGACATCAAAAACGATGCTGCCCAATTGGTTTTGGATGAGTAGGTAGTCAATCTTGCTGGCCGGGCTCAGGGCCTCGAAATCCAGGCTATGGAGCTTGTCCTGCCAGTGCTTGGCAAAGGCCAGCTCCTGCTGGCGGGCGGCCGGGGTGGGGATAACCAGCTCGCCGGCGTAGCGGGTGTAACCCACGTACAGCCCCCAGGTAGGGAACTGCTGCCAGAAGGCCGGGATGAAGTCGTTAACCAGTGCCTGAAATTGTTGCTGCGGGGCAACCTGGCTGGTTGCCATGGTGCTTTGCGGTGCGCTGGTGGTGGTAGCGCAGCCCAGTAAGGAGCTGGACAGCGCCAGGCAAAGAAGGGTCTTTTTCATTGTGTTTTCCCTGTGGTGGTCGCGGCGAGCATCCAACAGGGTAGCCGTCTTTACAATCCCTGGCGGGACGAGTCGCCATTTCCTTGTTTTGAAACGCCGCCAGCCACCACCAAGGGCAACACTTCGGCCGCCGTCATGTTCAGAGGAGTCACCTTGTCTTTGGCCACCAACACCAGGTTGCCGGCAAAGTTAAAAGACTGGGGCAGGTATACCGCCACTCGGCCTTCAAGGCCCATTTCATCAAGGCTGTCGCGGGTGACAAAACCGATGACTTCGATATCGGCATTGATCCTGACCAGCACCGGCTTTGAAAAGCGTTTGTCCTGGCCGGTAATGGCGCCCAGCACGTCTTTGATGGCGCCATAGAGCAGCTTGACCAGGGGCAGGCGCTCCATGATGTTATCCACCAGGCTAAAGAGCTGCCGGCCAAGAAAGTGACCGGCCAAAAGGCCAATGGTCATGATGATAAGCAGCGTCAGCACTAAACCGACCGGGGCCACCAGCCATTGGGGGATAGGCGTCCCCAATACCGGTTCGAGCAACAGGGCAATGGGTTGGAACAGGCCGTTATTAAAATACCGGTACAGGGCCCACACCAAGTAGATGGTGAGCAGCACCGGCGCTGTGATTAAAAAGCCCTGGAGCAACCAGCGCAGCGGTTTAAACATGTCACTCTCCCATAAAAAAGGGGAGCCTAAGGCTCCCCCTGCACCCAGGTCAACTTACTTGGTGTCTGGAACCCGCTTGGTGGCGGACAGCTTGGCCTCGATGCGGCGGTTGGCGGCACGGGCTTCTTTGCTGGTGCCTTCAACAGCCGGCTGGCTCTCGCCGTAGCCTACGGTTTTGATGCGGGATTTGTCGATGCCAAACTGGCTGGCCAGCACGTCGCCAACGGCTTTGGCGCGGCGCTCAGACAGCTTCAGGTTGTAGCTGGCAGCGCCGGTGTCGTCGGTGTGACCTTCGATCACTACGTCCAGCTGCGGGAAGTCCTTCATGAACTTGGCAACGCGCTCAATCTCAGAGAAGTACTGAGGTTTGACGTTGGCCGAGTTGGTGTCGAAGTTCACCAGCAGTTTTTCGGTAACGGTTTGGGTTTCGTACTTGGTGCAGCCGCGCTCGTCGACCTTGTAGTTGGCCGGGGTGCCCGGGCAGGCGTCGCGGTCATCCGGTACGCCGTCACCGTCGGAGTCAACCACCACCGGGGCTGGGGCGGGCTTGGGGGCCACTTCCTGTTTGGGCGCGCCACCGAAGAAGTACTGGAAGCCAACGTTGGCCACGTAGTCGGTAAAGTTGCTGTCATCCTGCTGGGCCGCCACTTCAGTGCGGAACGCCAGGTTGTCGGTCAGGAAGGTGCGGTAACCCAGGGTCAGGCGAGCAAAGGTGTCGCTCAGGTTTTCAACTTTGGTGCGGTTGATACCCAGACCGGTGTAGAAGTGGTCGGTGATGTTGAACAATACATCGGCACCGTAAGACTCACCGTAGCCGGAAGAATTGCTGTTCTTCAGATCGGCTTGCAGGTAGTCATAGTAACCACGTACTTCCCACAGCGGGGAAATACGGTAACCCAGTTCCAAACCAGGAACGAAGGTTTTGAAATCTTGCTTGGGTTCATAGATACCACCATGTTTCTCGATCATGCGATCAGAGTCGAGGTCCATGGCACCAATGTGGCCACCCAGGTAAACACGACCTGCCAAATCGTCTTTGGAGACATCGGCAGCCTGAGAAGCAAAAGCGAACGCCATCAAAGTGGCAGCAGCAGACAAACGAAAAGCACTAACCTTTTTCATAATCACTCCCTGCAAAGGTAAAAGGCGCAGCCCTCTCAAAGGGGTTACGACGGGGCAAAGTTTAGGCAAGGATACTAAATTGCGACAATGGCAATTTAGCCAAGGGTTTACTGACCATTAAGCCAGAAAGGGCGCAAATGATACCCCTTAACGGCGCAGTAATGAAATGACGGATTTATCGCGGCTTTGTTGGGTGAAAAGTATCCGTGATTCATCTTTGGCTATGGCAAATTGTGTTTGCTCGGCGCCTGCTAATTGCGCGACTTCATTTTCCAAACCCAGGCTGAAATCAAAACGCATCAATTTAGGATGAGAGTCCGGCGTTAAATAAAAAACAGCCTGCTCGGTTATTGCCCAGCTTTCACAGTGTTGCCAGTCGATGTTTGCATTGATAGAGGTAACAGTGCCGGTTTTTAAATTCTGCCGCCAAAGGCCGGCTTTATGCAGACGGGTAAAATAAAGAAAGTGCTCTTTGCTATCCGGCCGGCCGCAAAAGCCGCCGTGCTCGGTCACTTGACCCATGCTCTGGTCATCGTCCTGGTAGCGCCAGATTTGCCAGTCTCCTTGCTGGTTGGAGGCAAAATACAGGCTTTGCCCATCGCTGCTCCAGGCGATATTTCGGGCCCCTGAGGGCAGGTCTGGTGTGGCTTTGGGTTGGCGGGTGTCAAGGCCAGCTACATCAGGGACAGCCCGGCCCGTTTGTAGCGCCTTGAGTGTGGGCTGATCGCCGTTAAAAGGCGCCGTTAGCTCCAATAACGCACTCTGCCAGTGGCCTTGGCTTACCACCAGCTTGCCGCCGGCAAAGGACAATCCCTCAACAGAGCTAACCGCCAGCGCCTCGCCCTTGAGCCTACCAAGAGCGTAACGGCTTACCTCGCCGCTTGGCCGCGCCAGGTAATAGTGGCGGTTATCCTCCCCCCAGGCCAAAGCAGTGATGGCCGTATTTTGCAGCAAGCGCACCGCGTGGCCACTGGTAAGGTCTTTTAAGTACACAGATTGGCTCTGCCAGTAATGGTCTCTGGCCACCAGCAGCTGGCGGCCGTCTTCTGACAAGGCAAAGGCCAGGTCGCCATCACCGGGTTCGCTCGGGTGGGTCAGGGCCGTCAAACGGCCGGTGCCAAGGTGCAACTGATAAAGCTGATAGGGCGCGCGCGGCTTCGGGCGGCGGTTGAAATACAGGCTTTTGCCGTCGCGGCTAAAGGCCAAGCGGCTGCGGGTATCGGCAGGCTGGCAAAAGGTCAGGGCGCGTACCCCGCTTAGCCGGCCACTTTGCCGGTCAAGGGCGGCAAGGCGAATTTGGCACTGCTGGCCATGGCGCCACAGGTAAGCCAGCGCCTTGCCGTCGGGTGACCAGGCTGGCGCCTGGCGGTCGGCATCCTGGCCGGTCAGAGGCTGCGGCCTTGGGGGCGGCTGATGGGGCTTGGCTAATTTCTGAATATAAAGCTGGTTTGGGCTGGCGTCTTCGCGATAGCTAAAGGCAAGGTATTGGCCGTCAGCAGAGAGCCTTGGCTGTTGCTGGCTCCCCGGTAGCTTTACCAGCGGCTCTTGGTGGCTAAAGCCGCTTTGGCGCTTCAAGGTGGTAAAGACCCCTTGCAGCACCGGCAGCAATAATATCAGGGCCAGGGCCCAGCCCGGCCAAGTGGCGCGCTCTGGCGGCGCCGGGGGCTGGTTGGTCAGAGGCTGCGGCAGGCGCGGCGCCTCAAGCAGCACTTCTTCTACCGGGGCAATCAACCGATAGCCCCGCTTGGGAACGGTCACGATGTAGCGGGGCTCTTTGGCGTCGTCGCCCAGACTGCGCCGCAGTTTGGTGATGAACTGGTTGATTGCGTTGTCCGACACCACTCGCCCCGGCCAGGCTTCAAGGAGCAGCGCTTCGCGGCTGACCAACTCGCCGGCCTGGCGTGCCAGCAGCATCAGAATGGTCATGGCCCGGGGTTCAAGTAGCTGTTCCTGGCCGTCTTTTACCAGGCTGTGGTGCTCCGGGCGCACCACAAAATCGCCAATAACAAAGGCGCTTTTGATGCTATCAAGGGCAACGTCCCGGTTTTTCGTCAATGTATCTTCCTGATTTTATTTATAAAATAAAAAGATCATCAATATCTCACCTTCTTATCATGCCCCTTGGCCAAAACAGCGGGCAACCTGTCAATGCGTCGGGGTGAAGCGCGCCTCCTGCTCTGCTAAGGCAAGCCGGTTTGATACCGGTAAGCCAGGCAAGGGAGAGGGACAGGCAGCGTCTTGGAGGCTCACTTCAGTCCGGCGTCGCATCGCTATAACCCTGGATTTTCCCAGCGGTTTTTTGGACGCACCCTCTACGGCTTCCTTCGGGAAGCCGCTTTTTTTTGCATAAAAAAAGCGCCCAGAGGGCGCCTTTTGTAAGGGTTGACCTTATTTGATAAGGCCGATTTCCCGCAGCCGTTCCATCAGGTAATCGTCGGCGCTGATGGCCGAGTCCTTCTTGGGGTTCTCGTCACTAACGCAGCTTTCAAGGGCGTCGATGATGACGTCCGGGTTGAAGTGCAGGAAGAACGGAATGGAATAGCGGGAGCTGGCGCTGTAGGGCAGCGGCGGGTTCACCACCCGGTGGGTGGTAGAAGGCAGCCGGTAGTTGGTGAGGCGCTGCAGCATGTCGCCGATGTTGCAGATGATGGCCCCTTCGATGATGGACACTTCAATCCAGCTACCGTCTTTGGCCAGCACTTCCAGGCCCGGCTCGCGGGAACCCACCAGCAACGTCAGCACGTTGATGTCTTCGTGGGCGGCGGCGCGTACCGACGGGGTGCCCTCGTCGATAATGGGCGGGTAGTGCAGCGGGCGCAGGATGGAGTTACCCAGGTTAACCTTGTCGCGAAAGTAGTCGCGAGGTTGGTCTAGGTAAACCGCCAGGGCGTCCAGTACCTTGTTGCCCAGGGCGTCCAGAGCCTTGTATAGCTCGACCATGCGCGGCTTGAAGGCCGGCACTTCTTCGGGCCAGGCATTGGGGGTGAGCTGCGGGTAGGGCGCTTGGCCTTCCAGTTCCCGGCCGACGTGCCAAAACTCTTTCAAGTCGACATGTTTGGCGTCTTTGGCGATCTCGGTGCCAAAGGGGGTGTAGCCACGGGCGCCGCCCTTGCCTTGCAGGTAGTATTTTTTCTTGGTTTGTTCCGGCAGGGCAAAAAGTTCGCGGCTGATGTCCAGGGCACCATGGATGGTGTCGCTGTCGATGCCGTGGTCGGTCAGGGCCACAAAGCCGAAGGACTCATAGCCCTGGCCGATGTCCTGAACGAAAGCGTCGAAGTCCGTGTCATAGCGACTCATGTCGATATGCGGGATGGAAGCCATGTTCTGTTCCTTATTATTGGAAAGCGGTTTTTGTAAGCCAAAAAAGCCTGAGGATACTAGTCATGCCGCTGCCGCGAGGCAAGGGTTGAGGCCATAAAAAAACCGCCTTGCGGCGGTTCGTTTGCGTTACTTGGCGGCCTTGATGATGCTGGCAAACTCGCCGGCATCAAGGGAGGCTCCTCCCACCAGGGCGCCGTCTACGTCGTCCATGGAAAAGAGCGCCTGGGCGTTGCTGGCTTTGACCGAGCCGCCGTAAAGGATGCGCAGCGCCTCGCTGCTGTCTTTGTCCTGGGCGGCAACCAGCTCGCGGATAAACTGGTGCACTTTTTGAGCGTCTACCGGGCTCGCGGCCTGGCCTGAGCCGATGGCCCACACCGGCTCGTAAGCCACCACCGCATTTTCAAAGCTCTTGCGGCCGCAGCGCTTGATGACCGCCTGAATTTGGTGGCCAATCACGTCTTTGGTTTCGCCGTTGTGGCGCTCGGTCTGGGTTTCACCGACACACAGCACCGGAATGAGCCCCGCTTCCTTGACGGCCTCGAACTTGCGGGCCACCAAATCGTCGTTTTCGTGATGCATGGCGCGGCGCTCGGAGTGGCCCACCAGCACGTATTTGACACCGAACTCGCCCAGCATGTCGGCCGCGATTTCACCGGTGAAGGCGCCTTGGCGGTTAACGTCGATGTTTTGGGCACCAATCTCGATAGCGGCATCGTGCAGCAGCTGCTCGGCTTGATTGATAAAAATGACAGGAGGGCAGACGGCGATATCGACGTCTTTAAGCTCGCTGGTGCTCGCCATCAGGTCGACCAGCAGTTTCTCAACGGAAGCCTTGGTGCCGTGTAGCTTCCAGTTTCCCATTACCAGTGGACGTCGCATCCTTTTCTGGTCTCCTTAAGCTTTGTAGGGTAACGATATTATTATGGTGCGGGAGAATACCACAGCTTAAACCAGAGCTTGTTGCCATTGTCCGTTTTTGACAGCTTGCGCAAAGCTATCTGCCATTTTCCTACCGGCATCAATAACTTGTTGCCAATATTCGATGCGTGCCTTGTCATCAAAACGCTCAAAATCCTTGCGGTCACTGATCTTTTGATGCGGCAAGGAAGCCACCAGCGCCGGGCTTGGCGCCACCATCACCACCTTGTCGTAATGCTCGGGCTTTGGCTTGCGCCAGCTAAGGCCTTTGTCAAACCAGCCGGGAATGGCTTTGTCGTAAAAGTGCGGGTAGAGCACCAGGCCCTCGGTGTCTAGCGGCAGGTCGAAGTGGTAGTCGATGATGCCGCCGTCCCGGTGCAGGCGATGGCGGCTGGCGGCGAGTTTTACCCCTTCCAGTACCAGGGGAATGGCGCCGGTGGCTTCCAGGGCCAGGGGCAGGGTGTGGCGGTCAAGGGCCACAAACTCGGTGGCAATGGCATCGCGGCCAAGCCAGGGGCTGTGGGAACCAGTATGAAAGATGCTGCGCCCAAAAAAGGCGCCAAGGGTGTTGCGGCTGATGAGGTTACCAAGGGCCGCCAGGCCCAGGCCCAGCATCTGCGGGCCCTTGCGCTCGCTTTTAAGGAGCCCCCGGCAACCGGCGGTCACCAGGTGCAGCTGGCGCTGGCGATTGGTGAGGATCTCATCAATACCGCTATCACCCAACAGCGCTTTCACCATGGCCCGGCTCGAATCGGAGATATGTCGCGGGGTGGCGCCATCCGCGTAGGAAAGGTGGTGGTAAAAATCCCTAAACCGCTCAATGGCCGCTACCGGCTCGGCGGTGGCATGGGCCGCCATGCGCCAGCCGCCAACGGAGCTTCCCAGCAATTTAAGAGGGCCGGCTTTGGGTAAAAAGTCGCTGGCCAGCTGTTGGTCAAGCCCTGCTAGCACAAACCATTTGGGGCCGCCGGAGGCGCCGAGCATGGCGGAGAATTGCGCTGGCTCGAAGCCGTCTTTTAGCAGTTTTGCCCGGGCGCTGGTGCCTGCTTTTATTACGAAGGGTAAGGTCATGGTGGTTGCCCGCTGGCTTGTGAATGGGCCAAGGATGCCAAAGCCGTGGCGGCGGGACAACGACTTGACCGAAGTGAAAGCCTCAACTAGATATCATAGTGATATCAATTTGAGGGGTTAGGGAATGCAAGAACAACGTAGAACCGTAGCCTCCGGCTACCTGATGTTGCTGGTACTGCCGGTATTGATCGTGCTGGCACTGTTGGGGGTAGCGGCCGCGCCAGGGATATTCTTCAAGCTGGTTGCCATCGTGGTGGGCATTTGCGCGGTGGTAAGCCTGCTGGGGTTTTTTATGGTGGCCCCCAACGAGGCCAAGGTGTTGCAGCTTTTTGGCAGCTACACCGGCACCGTGGTGGCCCCTGGCCTGCGCTGGGCCAACCCCTTTTACAGCAAGCAGCGGGTGTCGCTGCGTATCCGTAACTTCGAGAGCGACAAGCTCAAGGTCAACGACGAAGCCGGTAACCCCATCGAGATTGCCGCCGTGGTGGTGTGGCGGGTGGTAGACACCTACGACGCGGTATTCGAGGTGGACGATTTTACCGACTTTGTGGCCATTCAGTCCGAGGCGGCGGTGCGTAACCTCGCCACCTCCTACCCCTACGATCAGCACGAAACCGGTGAAGTGGCCCTTCGCAGCCACACCCAGGACATTGCCGAGCAGCTCAAGGCCGAAATTCAGGCTCGCCTCGACAAAGCCGGGGTAGAGGTAATTGAAGCGCGTATCTCGCACTTGGCCTACGCGCCGGAAATCGCCTCAGCCATGCTGCGCCGCCAACAGGCCTCTGCGGTGGTGGCGGCCCGTACCAAGGTGGTGGAAGGGGCGGTTTCCATGGTGCAACTGGCGCTGGAGCAGTTAAAGGCGCAAGGGGTGGTGGAACTGGACGAAGAGCGCCGGGCGGCCATGGTGTCCAACCTGCTGGTGGTGCTCTGTAGTGAAAGCCACACCCAGCCGGTGGTTAACGCCGGTAGCCTTTACTGAGTCATGGCGAAAAAAGCCTATCCGCTGCGTATCGATCCCCAAGTGCTTAGCGCCTTGCAAGGCTGGGCCGACGACGAGCTGCGCTCGTTGAACGCCCAGATTGAATACCTGCTGCGCCAGGCTTTGTATCAGCAGGGGCGGCTAAAGCCGCCCAAGCCAAAAGCCTTGGAAGACAGTCAGGACTAAAGGGCGATGTACTCGGGGGCTGGCAGCCCAAGAGCCTGGGCCAAGGCCTGGGTGCTGGCCAGCAGTGACACCTTCCCTTGCTGCTCGGCCAGTACCAGGCGCTCGGCGCTTAAGGGTAAACCTTGCACTGCCAGCATCACCAGTGCGGCCTGCAAGGGCGGCAAACTGGGGTTGTAGGCGGCGTTTTCAAGGTAACTGCCGGTGACAATGCGCCCGGCCACCTCAAGGGCCACCCCGGCCCGGGTTTGGGTGTAAGGGGCGTGGCTGGCACTTGCCGCATCGATGGCGGCTTGTATCAGCGGCTCTGGCGAATGTTGCGTAAAAGCCGTGGGCGCCGGTTTTAGCAGGCGCTCGCTTTTATCCAGATCCCAGGGGCCAAAGGCGTCCGGCAGGTAATCAGCCAGCAGCCGTGCCGGGCGGCCCGGCAGCAGCACCCGTAAATCCAGCGCTTCACTCATCTCACTCATAAACTGGCGGCAATGGCCACAGGGGCTGTAGTTAACCGCCAGGGTGGTGATTTGCTGCTCGCCGCTTTGGCGGGCGTGGGTGATAACGCATTGCTCGGCGTGTACCGTCATGCCAAGGGGGGCCGGGCTGTACTCCTGGTTGGCGCCAAAATACCAGGTGCCGCTGGCACCTTCGGCAATGGCGCCCACATAAAACTCGGAGATGGGGGCATTGGCAAAGCAGCGGGCCAAGGGCAATAGCGCCAGCATCAGCTCGTCTTTGCTCAAGTGGGTCAGGGCGCACCAGTTTGCCACTTCGGCGGGGGGTAATTGGGCGATAAAAGGGGTCTGGCTGAGCCAGGCGGCGGCCTGCTTTTCAATCGCAGACGGCAAAAGCGGCAATGAAGCCGCCAGCAGTGATTTGTTCATCCATTAAGCCTTGGTCAATTCGTTGCCGCTGCGACCACCCTTGGCGAAGGCTTCAATGTTCTGCACCGTGGTGCAGGCAATGGCGCTCAGGGCTTCTTGGGTGAAATACCCTTGGTGCCCTGTGATCACCACATTGGGAAAGGTCAGCAGCCGCTGGAATACATCGTCCGGGATGATACGGTTGGACAGATCCTCAAAAAACAGGTCTCCCTCTTGTTCGTACACATCCAGGCCCAGGTAACCCAACTGCCCCGATTTGAGTGCGTCTATGGCCGCCTGGGTGTCTAGTAGAGCACCGCGGCTGGTGTTAATCAACATAACGCCACGTTTCATGGCGCCCAGGCGCTGGGCGTTGATGAGGTGGTAGGTGTCTGGGGTCAGGGGGCAATGCAGGCTGATGATGTCTGCGCCTTCGATGCATTGGTCAAAGCCCAGATACTGGCCGCCAAGGGCGCTAAAGGCTGGGTTGGGTTTGACATCAAAGCCGGTGAGGGTGCAGCCAAAGCCTGCCAGGATGCGGGCGGTGGCAAGGCCAATGGCGCCGGTACCGATAACGGCAGCGGTTTTGCCGTGCAGGTTAAAGCCTAAGAGACCGTCAAGGCTGAAGTTGTTTTCCCTAACCCTGTTGTACGCCCGGTGCAGGCGCCGGTTGAGCATCATGATAAGGGCGATAGCGTGCTCGGCCACCGCTTCGGGGCTGTAGGCCGGCACTCTTGCCACCCTTATGCCAAGGGCGTTGGCGGCGTCGAGGTCGAGGTTGTTAAAACCGGCGCAGCGAAGCGCCACCATTTTTACCCCAGCCTTCTTTAGCTCGGCCAGCACCGGGGCGGACAAATCGTCGTTAACGAACGCCACCACCACCTGGTGGCCATGGGCGAGCTTGGCGGTCTCCACATCAAGTTTGGGCTCGAGATAATGCCAGGTGAGCGGGCACTGCACTGCGCCCAGGGAGGCTTGGTCGTAGGGCTTGGCCGAAAATACCGCGACTTTCATAGCATCCATTCCGTTAGCAGGGGTACCACTAAGGGTGCCACAAAGGCGGTGATAATGCCGCACAGGCTCAGGGCCAGGCTGGAAAAGGCCGCTGCTTCGGCGCTTTCTTCAACAATACGGGCGGTACCGATGGCGTGAGCGGCGCAGCCCATGGCAAGGCCGCGGGCCTGGGGGCTTTTCACCTTGCAAAGGGTCAACAGCCAAGGGCCGAGGATGGCGCCGGTCACCCCGGCAAAAAGCACCAACACGGCGGTCAGGGAGGCAATGCCGCCGATGCGCTCGCTCACCCCCATGGCGATAGGGGTGGTCACCGATTTTGCTGCCATGGACAGCAGCACCGGTCTGTCGGCCCCCAGCAGCCAAGCAATGACCAGCCCCGAGGTCATAGCCACCAGCACCCCCAGCAGGCAGGTGCTGAGCAGCGCCTTCCACTGGGCGCGGATAAGATCAAGCTGCTGGTACAAGGGGTAGGCGAGGGCCACCACCGCCGGCTCTAAAAAGAAGTTGATAAAGCGCCCGCCCTGCATGTAGCTCTGGTAGGGCACCTTAAGGGCCACCAGCAGCGGCACCAATACCGCAATGCCAATCAGCACCGGGTTTAACAGCGGCGTTTTAAAGCGGGCCTGAGCCTTTCTCACCAAGGCATAAATGGCCAAGGTCAGGACGAGATACAGCAAGGACTCAGTCACCACGGCGGCCTCCCTGGCGGTCATGCCAGCGGCCTATGGTGATAAGCACCAACAACGTGGAGAAAAAACAGGCCCCCACCAGCACCAGGCCGTGAGCCTTAATCACATCGAGGTAATTCATCAGGCCCACCCCGGCTGGAATGAACAATAAGGTCATGTGGCGGATAAGAGGGGCACTGAACGGCATCACCCAGTCGGCCTTGACCAGCTTGCTGGAGAGCAGCAAAAACAGCAGCAACATGCCGATGATGCTGCCAGGGATGGGCACCGGCAGCAAAGCCACCAGGCCCTTGCCGGCCCAAAGGCAGGCAACGATGATAAATACTGCCCGTAACATCTTCATTTTAATAACAAAATGCAATTAACCTCGGGCCAGTCTAGCATGAGCCCCACAGGCTGCGAAGCCGCGCCGGTGTCTTTGGCCGCAAGCAAAGAGCGCCCCAGGGCGCCGGGCCGGACATCTTGACCCGCTTGTGGCAAGCTAGGCCCCTTGTGAGCGCCAAGCGTCCTTTTAAGGAGTGGTAATGAAAGTCGCATTTTTGGGATTGGGTGTCATGGGCTACCCCATGGCAGGGCATCTGCAGGCCGCCGGTTATGAGGTTTGTGTCTACAACCGTACTACCGCCAAGGCCGAGCAATGGGCCAAGCAGCACGGTGGCCGTTTTGACGCCACCATCAGCGGCGCGGTGCAAGGCGCTGAGCTGGTGATGATGTGCGTCGGTAATGATGACGACGTGCGCGCCGTGGCCTACCAGGCCAAAGACGCCATGGCGCCGGGCAGCATCCTGGTGGACCACACCACCGCCAGCGCCGACGTGGCCCGCGAGCTCAACCAGGCCCTTGGCGCCTTGGGCCTCGGTTTTTTGGATGCCCCCATCTCCGGCGGCCAGGCCGGCGCCGAGAACGGCCAGCTCACCATCATGGTGGGAGGCGACGAGGCGGTCTACCAGCGCGCCGAAGCGGTACTTGCCACCTACGCCAAGCAAATCAAGCGCCTGGGTGATGCCGGTAGCGGCCAGCTCTGCAAAATGGTCAACCAGATCTGTATCGCCGGGGTAGTGCAGGGCCTTGCCGAGGGCATCAACTTTGCTCAAAAAGCCGGGCTCAACGTGGCCGACGTGGTAGAGGTTATCTCCAAAGGGGCCGCCCAAAGCTGGCAGATGGAGAACCGTGCCCTGACCATGGACAAGGCCCAGTACGATTTTGGCTTTGCGGTGGACTGGATGCGTAAAGACCTTGCTATTGCCCTGAGTGAGGCGCGCAAAAACGGCAGCGCCTTGCCGCTCACCGCCCTGGTGGACCAGTTCTACGCCGACGTGCAGCGTTTAGGCGGGAGTCGCTGGGACACCTCAAGCCTCTTGGTGAGGCTACAGAACAGCTGAAAAAAAACGCAGCCAGTTGGCTGCGTTTTTTGTTTGAGATCAGGGCAATACCTTCTTAAACGGCTTTACCTTAACGGCGCTGTAGACACCGGCCTCTACATAAGGGTCGGCGTCGGCCCAGGCCTGGGCTTCTACAAGGCTGGCAAATTCGGCAATCACCACCGAACCGGTAAAGCCAGCGTCGCCGGGGTTTTCACTGTCGATGGCCGGGCTGGGGCCGGCCAGTACCAGGCGGCCTTGCGCTTTAAGCGCTTCGAGGCGGGCCAGGTGAGCGGGCCGAACGCTGCTGCGCAGCGGCAAGGAATTGGGTACGTCTTCGCTGATAATGGTGTACAGCACTGTGGTGTCTCCTGAAAAAAGGGCCAAAAAGAAAAAAGCCCCGGGTAAGGTACCAGGGGCCAAAATATCAGGATGTCTCAGAGATGCACAGACACTGTATCGCAATGCCAGTTGCGAGCATTCTGCCCAAATGGGGTGACAGTTTTATGACTTGTTGAAAACGCTTTGATGACGTCTCTGGCCTTGGCAAACGGCCTTGGCGCGTCATTGCAAAAGGCTGTGTCAGCGGCGAGCGATGCCCGTTAAGCTGCTGATACAAAGAAAAAGTTTCGGTTGAGTTTTCGTTGTACCTGCCGATAACACCGATAACCTGTTTTGTTGAGATGTTGCCATGTCGTTGTCCCTAGCCAACAAAATTCGCCTGCCGCTGCTGCTGCTGACCCTATTAACCCTTTCTCTGCTGACCTTGGCCCATTTCGGTACAAGGGCGCTCCAGCAGCAGAACGACAACACCATTACCGAGTTGCTCCCGGCCATCAATGCGGTATTGCAGGCCGACCGCGACTTTTATCAGGCCCTGGTAGCCGAGCGTGACGCCATGGTCAGAAAGGCCGAGGGCAAGGATTTCTCCGCCGCCGTTAAAACCCGTGACGAAAACATCCAGCAGGCGCTGGATCGCTCGCAAAAAGCGGCCGATCTCACACCGCTGCCAGAAGTGGACGAGTTAATTAAATCCTTTCGCCAAGATGTGGCTGGCTGGCAGCAAAAAGCCAAAACCATGCTGCAAGGGACGGCAGCCGTGGCCAGCATCGAAGATCACTACGGCTTTGAAGATGCCCGCCGTTACCTCGATAAAAGCACCGAGCTGATTGAAAACCACATTCAGCAAATTGCGACCCGTGAGCACAACGCGGCTAATAGCCGGCTGGTAACCCTGTGGGTCGCTGGCGGCATTATCTTGGTTATCTTTGTGCTGATAGGTTGGCTGGTACCGGCATCGGTAGCCACCGCCACCGGCCGTATCGAGCGGCGTATCAAAGATATCGCCGAGGGCGATGGTGACCTTACTGCCAGGGTCAAGATCACCAGTGACGATGAGCTGGGCCAACTGGCCGGGCATTTCAACAAACTGATGGGCCAGCTGCATCAACAGATGCAGGAGGTGACGGAGGTGGCCGGTGAGATGAACCGCCATGCCCAGGAAGTGGAAAGCGCTGGCGGCATGACCCTATCGACCATCAACGAGCAGGTGCGCTCCCTGGAGCAACTGGTCACCGCCACTGAAGAAATTACCGCCTCCATCCAGGAAGTGGCGCAAAGCGCTGGCGACTCAGCCAAAGAAGCCCGCGCCGCCAGTATGGACGCCGAGCACGGCTCCGAGCTTGCCGGTAAATCGGTCAACCAGACCCGTTCGCTGTCAAACACCATGGCCCAGGCCTCCGAAGCGGTGTCGCTCTTGGAAAAAGAAGCTCAGAACATCGTTACCGTGCTGGATGTGATTGGCTCCATTGCCGAGCAGACCAACCTTTTAGCCCTTAACGCCGCCATTGAAGCGGCCCGGGCTGGGGAGTCTGGCCGGGGCTTTGCGGTAGTGGCGGATGAAGTGCGCACCCTTGCCGGGCGTACCCAGGAGTCCACCCAAAATATCCAGCAGATGATCACCCGCCTGCAAAGCGGCGTGAAAGGCACGGTGGAAGCCATGGAAAGCGGCATTATTGAAGTAGACAGCACCCTGGTAGCGGTGGAAGAAGCCACTCAGGCCTTTGCGCAAATTCAGGTGCGGCTCACCACCGTCAGTAACCGCGCCGACCAGATAGCGGCGGCCACCGAGCAGCAATCGATGGTGGTCAGCGATATCAACCAGAACCTGAGTAACATCGACGGCATGGCCAAGCAAAGCGCCGAGCATGCCAGAAGCAGCGCCCAGGAGGGTAAAGCGGTGGAACAAACCGCGCGGCGCCTAAGCCAGGTGGTAGGGCGCTTCAGGCTCTAAGCCAATGACCAAAGGCCTGCATCATGCAGGCCTTTTTTATGGGTGCTAGAGGGGGGCTTTTGGGGGGCGCATTTTACGGGTCAAGGATTGTTGACTATCTATAAGGTGTCGTTTGTGGTTGTTTTTTCGGTCATTTAAGGCGGGATGCCGATGACTGGTTCACTCACACCGGGGCCTCCTATGTCGCTTTCCCTTAGCAATAAAATACGCATTGCCTTGCTGGTGCTGACGGTGCTTACCTTAAGCCTGACTGCCCTGGCCCATTTTGGCACCAAGGCGCTGCAGCAGCAAAATGACGATACCTTGGTTAGGTTGATACCGGCAGTCAATGCGGTGTTGCAGGCTGACCGAGATTTTTATCAGTCGCTAGTGGCCCGCCAGCAGGCCATGGTGCGCAAAATGGAAGGCAAGGACACCGCCGAGGCCATGGCCACCCTCAATGACAATATCGGCCAGGCGTTAAAACGCTCGCAGCTGGCGGCCGACCTCACTCCCTTGCCAAAAGTCGATGCCCTTGTTAGCGACTTTCGCCGCCAGGTGGTGGACTGGCAGCAAAAGGCCACCGCCAAGCTCAATGCCCAGGTGTCTCTTAGCAGCATCGACTCCACCGATGATTTTGAAAAAATCCGCCTTTACATGGACCAAAGCACCGAACTGATTGAAGAACATATCAATGCGCTGCTAAAGGCCAGTGGCGATGGCAATGAAATTATGGGCAGTAGCGAGCTTGCCAAACTGCTGCCGGCCATCGATGCCGTTATTCAGGCTGACCGGGATTTTTACCAGGCGCTGGTGGCCCAGCAGGAGGCCATGGTGCTGTCTATGGAAGGTAAAGACACCAAAGCAGCCCTTGCCATTCGCGACCACAACTTCCAGCAGGCCATGACCCGCTCTGCTACCGCTGCCGAGAAGTCGCAGCTGCCCAAGGTCACTCAATTGGTCACCGCCTTTCACAACAACGCCCAGCAGTGGCTCAAGCACTCGGACGCCCAACTTGCCAACCGCACCAGCTTGAGTAGCCTTGATTCGAGCGAAGAATTTGAAAAGATCCGCACCTTGCTCGACCAAAGCACCGAGCTTATCGACGGCTACACCAAGGACACCACCAAGGCCGCCCATGACGCGGCCGAGCGGCGCCTCTTTATGCTCTGGGGGGCGGCGGCGGTGATCCTTGCCATTTTTATTGCCATCGGACTCTATATTCCAAGCTACGTGGCCCGCACCACCGGCCACTTGCAGCGCCGCATCAAGGATATTGCTGAAGGGGAAGGGGATCTCACGGCAAGGGTTGAGGTCACCAACAACGACGAACTGGGCCAACTGGCGCACCACTTCAACGATTTGATGCGCCAGTTGCAGCTGCAAATGCAGGAAGTGGCCGGGGTCGCCAAGGAGATGAGCAGCCATGCCCAGGAGGTCAAAGGCAGCGGCTCACGGACCTTGGGGGTCATTAACGATCAGGTGCGCTCCTTGGAGCAGCTGGTGACCGCCACCGAACAAATCACCGCCTCCATCCAGGAAGTGGCGCAAAGCGCCGGCGATTCGGCCAAAGAAGCCCGCGCCGCCAGTTTGGACGCCGAGCACGGCTCCGAGCTTGCCGGTAAATCGGTGAGCCAGACCCGCGCGTTATCCAGCACCATGGCCCAGGCCTCTGAAGCGGTATCGCTTTTGGAAAAAGAAGCCCAGAACATTGTCACGGTGCTGGATGTGATTGGCTCCATTGCCGAGCAGACCAACCTTTTAGCCCTTAACGCCGCTATTGAAGCGGCCCGGGCCGGTGAGTCTGGCCGGGGCTTTGCGGTGGTGGCGGATGAAGTGCGCACCCTTGCCGGGCGCACCCAGGAGTCCACCCAGAATATCCAGCAGATGATCACCCGCCTGCAAAGCGGCGTGAAAGGTACGGTGGAGGCCATGGAAAGTGGCCTTATCGAGGTAGACGGCACCTTGGCGGCGGTGGAAGAGGCCACCCAGGCCTTTGCCCAAATTCAGATGCGGCTCAGTACCGTCAGTAACCGTGCCGACCAGATAGCGGCCGCTACCGAGCAGCAATCGATGGTGGTCAGCGACATCAACCAGAACCTGAGCAATATCGACGGCATGGCCAAGCAAAGTGCCGACCACGCCCGGCAAAGCGCTGAAGAAGGAGACGCGGTAGAAGACACGGCGCTGCGGCTAAGCCAGGTAGTGGGGCGATTTAAGATATGAAAAAGCCGCCAGATGGCGGCTTTTTTAGGATTTTTCTTCTTCCGGCAAGTGCTTGTAAATCACCATGCCGGTTATCACGCAGGCCAGCAGGCTAAGGGCCGTGGTGCCAAACAGCTTGAAGTTAACCCAGGCATCCTGGGAGAAGTGATAGGCCACCACCAGGTTCAAAGCCGCCATCACCAGGAAGAACCCGCCCCAGCCAAAGGTGATGTTGCGCCACACCCCGTCAGGCAATTTGAGTTGCTCGCCCAGCATGGATTTAAGCAGGCTTTTACCGCTCATCTGGGCGCCGATAAGGGCGATGGCGAAGGCGGCATAAACCACCGTGACTTTCCACTTGATAAAGAGATCGGAGCGGAAGGCCAGGGTCAGGCCACCAAAGACCACCACGGCGGCAAATAGCCACCACTGCTGCTTGGAAACCGATTTTTTAACCAGTTTCACCACCACCAGCATCAGGGCGCTGGCCCCGATCAGTACCCAGGTGGCGGTGTAAATATTGGTCAACTTGTATGCAATAAAAAACGCGATAAGCGGCAGGTAATCGAGAAAAGCCATGTATTCCTCCGAACAACTGCCGCCCAGTCTACGTCAACTCATGCGCTTGACCAATTCCTGCATGATGGTGAGATACAGCTGGTCGCCGAGGACCTTGTCCTCGACACCGGAGTCGACGTTGGGGTTGTCGTTCACCTCAATCACCACCGGCTTGCCGTCTACCACTTTCAGGTCCACCCCAAACAGGCTGTCACCCATCAGGTTGGCGGCCTTGACGGCGGTTTCCACCACCTTTTTCGGTGCCGCCGCTACCGGCAGGGTTTCAAAGCCGCCGGACTGGGTTTTCTTGCCCGAGTGGTTGTAGATCTGCCAGTGGCCGCGGCTCATGAAATACTTGCTGACAAAAAGCGGCTCTTTATTAAGCACGCCCACCCGCCAGTCGAACTCGGTGTAGCAATACTCTTGCAGCAAGATCATCGCCGATTGCTTGAAGAAACCGGCGGCATGCTTGCGCACGTCTTCCAGGCTCTGGGCTTTGACTACCCCACGCGAGAAGGCGCCGTCGGGAATTTTCATCACCAGCGGAAAGCCCAGATCGGCGGCCGCCGCTTCCAGCGCGTCGTCGTCACCGCGCTGTACCACCCGGGTTTTGGGAATGGCCACCTTGGCCTGCTCCATCCGCTCGGCCAGATAAATCTTATTGGTGCAGCGCAAGATGGCTTCCGGGGTGTCAATCACCGCCAGGCCCAGGTTCTCGGCGCGGCGCGCCATTTGAAAGCTGGGGCCATGAATGCTGGTGGTTTCGCGGATAAAAAGGCCGTCGTATTCGGCCAGGCGCGCCGCCTGCTTGTGGGTAATCAGGTCTACCTGCACCCCCAGGGTGCGGCCGGCGCGAATAAAGCGCTTAAGGGCGCCGGTATCAGACGGCGGCAGCTTTTCTTCTGGGTCCACCAGCATCGCCAAGTCAAAGCGGTACTTGCGTTTGGGCTTTTTGACGCGCCAAATCTTGTGAGAAAAGGCGTCCAGCGCCTCGGCAAAGAGGGTTTCTTCTTCATCGGTGAGATTGGAAAGCCCCTTGGGTTTTAGCTTGGTAATGATGCCGTCTTTGAGGCTCGCTTCCAGAATAGGGGCTGGGAAACGGTCAAAAAGCTGCAAACCGAGTTCGGCAAACTCCGGGTTTAGCGTGCGGCCAAAGAAGATGCGAAAGGTGATATCCGCCTCTTTGGGGGCCTTGATGGTCTTGACTTCAGGGCCGTACAAGCCACGGCTGGCCAAATCGTTCAAGGTGGCAACGGAGGGCAGCACCCGGTGACCACGGGCTTCGGCCAGCAGGGAGCAATAGTAACCTTCACCCAGATAGCGGTAGCTGCCGGTGAGGTTCAGCACCTGGACTTTGTCGTCGCCTTTGGTCGGCGGCAATTTCAGGTATTGGCGGGCGGTGAGCAGATCGTCGGAAGGGTAGAGGCCTCCCCACTGTTTGGTGTCCTTGAGGAGGATGTAAAGCCGGGTCATGGGTCACTCCTGTGTTAATTGGCACAAAGGATGCGCGTAATAAGCGGGGCTCGCAAACAAGGATTTCTTGTTCTAAGGACAAATATCCTTTGCTGTAAGTTGGTGTTAATTGTGGCTATTGTGCAGCCAGTCCTGTAAAGGGTATGACCCATGAAAGCGCGCCTGGCCACCATTGCCGACCTTGACGATCTCCACGCCCTGGAGAACAAAGCCTTTACCCATGACCGCCTGGACCGGCGCCGCTGGCGCCACCTGTTAAAAGACGCCCACGGCCAGGTGTGGGTGGCCGAAGACAAGACCAAACTGCTGGGAGCGGCGGTGCTGCTGCTGAAAAAGGGCACGGCGCTGGCCCGCCTGTATTCGCTGGCGGTGGACCCTGCTGCCCGCGGCCGCGGTATTGCCAAATTGCTGATGGAAAAAATCGAAGCGGCCGCCATTACCGAGGGCTCGGTGGCTATTCGTCTGGAAGTGCAGGGCGACAATGTGGCCGCCATCGGCCTTTATGAGCGCTTTGGCTTTAAGACCATCGCTCCGCTGCTGGCTTACTACGAAGACGGCAGTGACGGCCTGCGCATGGAAAAACGCATCAAGGGAAAGCTGCCCAAAGGTAGCCTCAAGGTGCCTTTTTACCCGCAGCAAACTCGCTTTACCTGCGGCCCGTCTTGCCTGCTGATGGCGCTGTCGGCGCTCAAGAAAAAACACAAGCCGCGCATCAGCGACGAGCTCAACCTCTGGCGCGAGTCCACCACCATTTATATGACTTCCGGCCACGGCGGCTGCTCCGGTGAAGGCCTGGCCCTGGCCGCTGCCGCCCAGGGCTTGGAGGTGGGCCTGTGCGTGTCGGACCGGGAGGTGCCTTTTATTGAAGGGGTTAGGAACCCGGAGAAAAAGCGCATTATCACCGTGGTCCACGAGGATTTTTCCAAGCGTCTTAAAAAAGCCGGTATTCAGCGCATCTATCAGCGACTGGAGCTTGACGCCCTGGCCCGGCACTTAGACGGTGGCGGCCTGGCGTTGGTGCTTATCTCCACCTACCTGATGCACAACGAGAAGGCGCCGCACTGGGTGTTGGTGGTGGCCATGGACCAGCGTTTTGTCTACCTCCACGACCCGGATCTCGAAGACGTGGAAAGCGTCACCGACAACATCGCCATGCCGGTGCCCTTAGAGGCTTTTTTGCGAATGGCCCGGCTCGGGCGGCGGCAATATTCGGCGGCATTGCTGCTCAGATGAGCAGCCCAAAACGTTGCCTTGAGGGATTGTCGTTAAGAAACAGCCGATTGCATTTTATTCCAGGTCTCAAAAATAGTCCTGTACGGCCGGTAACCTTGTGCTATTATTTGCACCGGCCGCAAAGTGCGGTCTTACTTTATGTAACAGTCAAGATTTGAATACTTCATCTACACATTCGCTTTACCCAGTAATGTTGTCCTGAAGCTTCACTAACTGTTTGTAATCATAAGTAATTTGTTTAATGCGCGCAGGCGCACAGTCAAACTTCAGGAGACTACCATGTCCAACACTACTGGCACCGTAAAATGGTTCAACGAAGAGAAAGGTTACGGCTTCATCACCCCCGAGAACGGCGGTGCTGACGTATTCGTTCACTTCCGCGCTATCCAAGGTACTGGCTTCAAAGTACTGAAAGAAGGCCAAAAAGTTTCTTTCACCGTTGAGCAAGGCCAAAAAGGCCCTCAAGCTGCCAACGTTATTGCTCAGTAAGAGACAATATCGCGGTGAATAAAAAGGACGCTTAGGCGTCCTTTTTTTATGGCTGCGTTTTCTGCAGCGGGTCGAGCAACCGGTCCAGTCCTTCTACCTTCAGCGCCAGTGCCAGGGCCATCAGCTGGCCCAGCTCCCCTTCGGGAAAGCCCTTGTGCTGAAACCACAAAAGATATTCCTCCGGCAGCGCCATCAGCGACTTGCCCTGGTACTTGCCAAAAGGCATCCGGGTGTTGGCCAGCGTTAAAATCCTTTCTTTATCCAGCATCGGTCTCTCTTGTGAAAAAGGCCCGGTTGGGCCCTTTAATGCTCAGCGGCTGGCCGCTTTCATGCCTTCGACAAAGCGGGCCAGGGCATGGGGGCTGCGCTCGGCAGCTTTAACCGTGGCACTGCCGCTGATGGCGCCGTCGCAGCCAGAGGCCAGGGCGGCTTTGACTTGAGATGGTTCGCTGATGCCAAAGCCCAGCACCACCGGCGCCGAGTTATAGCCCTTTAAGGTCTCGATGATGTGGCCAAGGGGCTTGCCGGCGGCGGTTTCGGTGCCGGTTACCCCGGCGCGAGACACCAGATACACATAGCCCTCGCTAAGCTCGGCCACCGCTTTTAAGGTGGCATCCGTGGCGTTGGGGGGGGCTATCATCACCGGCGCCACACTGGCGGCTTTGGCAGCGGCCACAAAAGGTGCGGATTCTTTGAGTGGCACGTCGGCCACCAGCACCGAGTCCACCCCGGCGGCTTTGGCATCTTGGTAGAACTGCTCGATACCGGCTGCAAACACCAGGTTAGCGTAGGTGAGTAGCCCTACCGGCAGCTCTGGGTACTTGTCTTTTAAGCGGCGAATAAGGCCGAGGGCCTTTTTCGGGGTGGTGCCGGCCCCTAGGGCGCGCAAGGTAGCGGCCTGGATGGTGGGGCCGTCTGCTACCGGGTCGGAAAAGGGCATGCCCAGCTCCAGGGCGTCGGCGCCGTTTTCGGCCATGATGCAAAGGTGTTCGAAGCTGGTTTCCAGGTCCGGGTCACCCAGGGTCAAAAAGGGAATGAAAGCCCCTTCCTTGTCGGCGCGCAGGCGCTCAAACATCGCGTCATACAGGCTCATTGCGCGGCCTCCAGGTTCATGATGGTGTTGAGATCTTTATCGCCACGGCCGGAAAGGTTCACCAGCAGCACTTCTTCTTTGGTGGCGGCTTTGGCGCGCTTGAGGGCGTAAGCCAAGGCGTGGGAAGACTCAATAGCCGGGATAATGCCCTCTGAGCGGCACAGGGCTTTAAAGCCTTCGATGGCCTCATCGTCGGTGATGGCCACATACTGAGCGCGGCCGGTCTGGGCGAGATAGGCGTGCTGCGGCCCCACCGCCGGGTAATCAAGGCCGGCAGAGATGGAGTGAGACTCTTCCACCTGGCCTTCGCCGTCCTGCATCAGGTAGCTCTTCATGCCGTGCAAAATCCCGACCCGGGCCAGGTGGATAGGGGCGCCATGCTTGCCGGTGTCCAGGCCTTCGCCGCCGGGTTCGACGCCGATAAGCTCCACGCCTTTTTCTTCGATAAAGTCGGCAAAAAGGCCAATGGCATTGGAGCCGCCGCCCACACAGGCGATGGCGGCATCGGGCAAGCGGCCGATGGCTTCGAGCATCTGGGCCTTGGCTTCTTTACCGATAATGCGCTGGAACTCGCGCACCAGATGCGGGAAGGGGTGCGGGCCGGCAGCGGTGCCCAGCAGGTAGTGGGCGCTGTCGTAGTTGGCGGCCCAATCGCGCAGCGCCTCGTTGACGGCGTCTTTCAAGGTGCCGGAGCCCGAATGCACCGGAATAACCTCGGCGCCCATCAGCTTCATGCGATAGACATTGGGCTGCTGGCGCTCACAGTCTTTGGCACCCATGTAGATGCGGGCCTTCAGGCCCAGCATGGCCGCCACCATGGCGGTAGCCACCCCGTGCTGGCCAGCGCCGGTTTCGGCGATGATTTCCTTTTTACCCATACGCTGGGTCAGCAGGCCCTGGGCCAGAACCTGGTTGGTCTTGTGGGCGCCGCCGTGCACCAAGTCTTCACGTTTTAGGAAGATGCGCACCAAGGGGTTGGGGCTTAAATGAGTCGCCTCATAAAGCGGAGTGGGGCGGCCGGCATAGTGCTTGAGCAGCTTGCCCAGCTCTTCTTGAAAGCTCGGGTCGACCAGGGCGCTTTCAAAGGCCTCGGTCAGTTGGTCCAGGGCCGGGACCAGGATCTCCGGCACATAGGTGCCGCCGAATTCGCCAAAGTAGGGGGAGAAATGGCTCATGCTTGCCTCATCAACTGAAAAGTCTTTTGAATAAGGGCTGGATCTTTGACGCCGGGGGCCAGCTCCAGTTTGGAATTAAGGTCAAGGCCGATGATGCCGGGTACATCTTGGGCGCTTTGGACGTTGTCCGGGCCAAGGCCGCCGGCCAGCATCAGCGGCACGGCAGCGTCTTGGGGCAGTTTGGCCCAATCAAACGTGGCGCCGGTACCGCCAAATTGCCCTTGGTGTTGCGAATCCACCACCAGCCGGTCAACCGCCAATGCCGGCACGGCATCGACGGTGCAGGCCTTCCAGATTTGGGCCTGGGTCTTGCCGCGAAGCGCCGCCACATAGGCGGCATCTTCGTTGCCATGCAGCTGCACCGCAAACAGCCCCAGGCGATCGGCAATGGCCGCCACCTGCTCGGCAGGGGCGTCCACAAAGACGCCGACATAGGCAAGGGGCGCGCCAGCCTTGATGGTGGCCGCTTCGGCTTCGGTGACGGCGCGCGGGCTTTTGCCCGCAAAAATCAAACCGCCGTAGGTGGCGCCAGCGTCATAGGCGGCCTTGGCGTCGGCCGCTTTGGTCAGGCCACAGACCTTGTGCTCGCCCAGCACCAATTGGCGGCAGGCAAGGTTCACATCATGTTTGCTCATCAGCTCCGAGCCTACCAAAAAGCCCTTGGCCACCGCTTTTAGGCGCTTAACATCGCTGTGGGTTTTGATGCCGGACTCGCTAATGACCACCCGGTCTTCGGGAATGGCTTTGGCCAACTGCTCGGTGCGGGCCAGGTCAATGGTCATGTCGTGCAGATTGCGGTTGTTGATGCCGATGATGCGGGCGCCCAATTTGACGGCGCGGTCGCGCTCTCCCGGGGTAGCCACCTCGGTGAGGATATCGAGATTCAGCTTTTGCGCTTCTTCGGCCAAGGCCAGGTAGCTGGCGTCATCCAGTACCGACAGCATCAGCAAAATGGCATCGGCTCCCAGGTAGCGGGCCAGGCGCACCTGGAAGGGGTCGATGAAAAAGTCTTTCATCAGCACCGGCACCTTGACGCTTTGCGCCACGGCAGCCAGGTAATCGGGGTGGCCCTGAAAATAAGGCTCGTCGGTCAGTACCGAAATGCCGGAGGCATATTGCTGGTAAATGGCGGCCAGGGCTTTAGGGTCAAAGTCTTGGCGAATAAGGCCCTTGGAGGGGCTGGCCTTCTTGCACTCCAGAATGAAGCCGCTGCCGTAGCGCAAACTGTGCTCCAACGAGCGTTTGGACAGCGGCAGGGTCATGGTGGCGGCACGTGGGTAGCGAGCCTTCAACTCGGGCAAATCGGCCTTTTTACGTTCAACGATTTCTTCAAGCACTGTGGCCACGGAGAGTCTCCTTTAACTGAACAAGGGTGGCCATGGCCTGGCCGCTTCTTATGATGTCGCCGGCCTTGGCCACCCCTTCCTTCAAGGTGTGGGTAATGTCGGCCAAGTAGAGCAGGGCACCTGCATTAGCTGCAACTGCATCAAAGTACGGGCCTGGCTCGCCCCTTGCCAGCAGTTTTTCAAGGGCGCGGGCATTAAAAGCGCCGTCGCCCCCGGCCAGTTGTTCGATGCTGGCGCTGTTAAGGCCGAGATCGGCCGGGGTCAGCTGGTATTGGATAAGGGCGCCGTCGCGAATTTCCACCACTTGTGTGGGGCCGTGCAGGGCCAGTTCGTCAAGGCCACTGCCGTGCACCACCAGGCCCCGCTCCACGCCCATGGCCATTAGCGCCTGGGCAATGGTTTCCAGCAGCGCCGGGTCATACACCCCCATCAGCTGAAAGTTGGGCCGCGCCGGGTTGACCAGGGGGCCTACCAGATTAAAGAGGGTGCGGGTTTTGAGCGCCTGGCGTACCGGCATGGCGTGCTTGATACCGGGGTGGTACTGGGGCGCCGCCAAAAAGCATAGGTTGGTGGCCTCCAGGGCCTTTCTGGCCAACTCGGGTTCTACCAGCACCGGGATGCCAAGGGCGCTCAACACGTCGGTGCTGCCAGACTGGGACGACACCGCCTTGTTGCCGTGCTTGGCTATCCGCACCCCGGCCGCTGCCGCCACAAAGGCGGCGGTGGTGGAAATGTTGAGGGTGTTGGCGCCGTCGCCACCGGTGCCGGCGCAATCGACGATATCGCCGGCCGGGCGCGGGAAGGGCTTGGCGGCGGCCAGCAGCGCCTGGGCCAGGCCTTGCAGCTCTTCGCTGGTTTCGCCGCGTACCTTCATGGCGGCAAGGGCGGCGGCCAGATGCAGTGGGTCCATGTCGCCGGCGGCCATCTTGGCAAAAAAGGCCTGGGACTCAAGGGCGCTCAGGCGCTCGCCTTTAAGGAGTTTTTCAAGGCTCATGCCGCCCCCCGCAACAGTCTCAGGGCATTTACCAGCAGCTTATGGCCATCGCGGGTCAGCAGAGATTCGGGGTGGAACTGCAGGCCAATGGCGGGCGCCGATTTGTGCACTACTGCCATCACTTGCTGTTCGGTGTCGGCCACCACGTCAAGCTCTGCTGAAACGGTATCGGCCACCAAGCTGTGGTAACGGCCAACCATGGGCGCTTCGCCCATGCCGTCAAAGAGGGCATGGGGCTTGATGTTCAGGCGAAAGGCCTTGCCGTGGCGAGGCAAAGGCGAGCGCTTGAGGCTGCCGCCGGTGGCTTCCACCAGTGCCTGATGACCCAGGCAAACCCCAAGAATGGGGTAGCGGCCCAGGGCTTTTTGCAGCACTGCCATCAGGTTGCCGGCCGATTGCGGGTTACCGGGGCCGGGGGAGAGCAGCAGCACCGCATCGGGGGTGCTGGCCAGCTTGTTCATAATGGTGTCTACCGACACGGTATTGCGGTAAATCACCACTTCTTCGCCCAGGCGGCGGCAATCGTCCACCAGGTTGTAGGTAAAGGAGTCGAGGTTATCGAGCAGCACTATCATGCTTTGACCTCCTTGGCGCCCAGGGCGCGCAGCACCGAGGCGGCCTTGTGGCGGGTTTCATCGGCCTCAAATTGCGGGGTGGAGTCAAACACCACGCCGCCGCCCGCTTGCACGCAGGCCTCGCCGTTTCGCACCACTGCCGAGCGAATAACGATGGCGGTGTCCATGTCGCCACGGGCGGTCACGTAACCAATGGCGCCGCCGTAGGCGCCGCGGCGCCGGCCTTCTACTTTACGAATAAGGTGGGTGGCCATGATTTTCGGCGCGCCGGTCAAGGTGCCCATATTGAGCGCCGACTGGTAGGCGTGCAGGGCGTCAAGGTCGCGGCGCAAGGTGCCTTTAACCCGGGAAACGAGGTGCATCACCCGCTCGTAGCGGTCCACTTTCAAGAGATCGGTCACGGTGCGGCTGGCAGGCTCTGATACCCGGGCCACGTCGTTACGAGCCAAATCCACCAACATCAGGTGTTCGGCCTGTTCTTTTTCATCCAGGCGCATTTCCAGCTCAAAGCGGCCGTCTTCGTCGGCATCGACGCCACGGGGGCGGGTGCCGGCGATGGGGTAGACCGCCAGTTCGCGGCTTTGGCTGTCCACGGTCAGGGCGCTTTCCGGGCTGGCGCCAAAGAGGCTAAAGCTGCCGGCGTTTAAAAAGAACATGTAGGGGCTGGGGTTTTGGCTGCGCAGCGCCTGGTAGGTGATAAGCGGCGCCGGGCAGGGCGCCAGAAAGCGCCGGGACGGTACCACTTGGAAGCAATCACCGGCGAGGATGTGCTCTTTAAGCTGGGTTACTTGCGCTTTGAAGGCGTCGTCTTCCGGCACTACTGTGGGCACCGCCGGGGCCTCGATGGCCACCTTGGGCAGCGCCACCGGGGATTTGAGCAGCTGCTGGTAGCTTGCCAGGCGCCGGGACAGTTCGAAGTACGCAGCTGACTGGGTGCCTTCCAGCGCCAGGGCCAGCAAGGTGGCGCTCTGGTTGCGATGGTTCATGTAGAGCACGGTTTCGGCGAGGTAAAGGCACAAATCCGGCACGTCTTCATCGCCGCCCACCTCGGGCAGCTCTTCAAGGCTTGCCACCAAATCAAAGCCAAAGAGCCCGGCCACCATGCTGGAAAAAGGCATGTCGGCGTCTTTGGGCAGTAAGGTCAGCAGCTCACGAACCAGGGTAAACACCGAGGGCGCTTTGAGCCGGGAGTCTTCGTCCAGCTCTGGGTCGGGCTTGGGCACCGACAGGGTCAGGGTGTCGCCGGTGAGGCTGGCATTCATGCCGAGGCGCTCGCAAAGGCGCGGCAGCAGGGTCTGGCCGTTGGCGGTGAGGGCCTTGACCGTCAACTCGCGGCCAAGGGCGGTAATTTTCAGGGCCGCATCGGTGATGATAAGGCTCTGGGTGGCGTTGCCGGCGCTGGGCTCAGCCGATTCCAGCAGCAAGGTATTGGGCCTGTCGGCCAGGGTTTTATAAGCGCTTAACGGGTCTGGGCAGTTGCCCAGACGCAGGCGCAGCAGGGCAGGGCTCACAGGGTTCTCCCGGCGGCGGCCACAAAGGGTTTGAGTTCACGCATCAGCTGCTCGAACAGGTCCTGGGTCAGGGCCTGGTGGCCGTCAGACAGCGCTTCTTTGGGGTTCATGTGCGACTCGACGATGATGCCATCGGCGCCTACGGCGGCGGCGGCGCGGGACAGCGGGATCACCAACTCGCGGATGCCGGTACCGTGGGAAGGGTCCACCACCACCGGCAGGTGGGTTTTTTGTTTAAGAAGCGCCACCGCGTTCAAATCCAAGGTGTTGCGGGTGGCGGTTTCAAAGGTGCGAATGCCGCGCTCACAAAGCACCACATTGGGGTTGCCCTGGGCGAGGATGTATTCGGCGGCCAACAGGAACTCCTCGATGGTGGCGCTCAGGCCACGTTTGAGCATCACCGGCTTGCCGGTTTTACCCACCGCTTCTAAGAGGCGGTAGTTGTACATGTTGCGGGCGCCGATTTGCAGCATGTCCACATAGCCCGCCATCATCTCGGCATCTTCCGGGCTGATCACTTCCGACACGGTAGGGATGCCCAGCTCCTGGTTCACTTCTTTGAGGAGTTTGAGGCCCTCAACCCCCAGGCCCTGGAAGGCATAAGGGCTGGTGCGGGGCTTGTAGGCGCCGCCGCGAATGGCCACGGCGCCATTGGCCTTGACCATCTTTGATACCGCCATCAACTGCTCGCGAGACTCCACCGAGCAGGGTCCGGCGATCACCACAAAGCGCTCGCCGCCGATCTGGGTGTTGCCCAGCGGCACCTGGGTGTCGTGGGGGTGCAGTTCGCGGGCAACCAGCTTGTACTTGGAGAGGATGGGTTTGACTTCTTCGACTATGGGGTCGGCTTCGATATTGAGCTCAGCCAGCACCCGCTCGTCGCCGATGGCGCCCAGCACGATGCGCTCGACCCCCGGCATGTAAAGGGGCTTGAGGTTTTTGGCTTCGATGCGGGCCAGGATTGCTTGGGCATCGGCTTCGGTGGCATGGGGTTTGAGTACGATGATCATGATGTTTCTCTTTGAATTTAAAAAATAAAAAAGCCCGCTTTGGGGGCGGGCTTTAGCAATCTTTGTTTGCAAACAACAAGGTGCAGCTAGCCCGCCTGACGCCAGGAATGCCACCACCACCAAAGTTTCATGTTGCTTGCGAAAGTGTTCATTTTTATCTGCTCTTAAACGAAAAAGGCCCGCTTTGCTGCGGGCCTTAGGAATGCTTTGACGGATACCACCAAGCACACAGCCCGCTTATGGGTTGTGCCACCACCAGATGAGGTTGATTGCTTGATTTTGCATGAGTTTTGTCTCTGCCGTCTTTAAAAGTCGCCTTCAAACTAAAGCCGTTTTTTACCGCTGTCAACGGCTTATTTCAGGTAGAATGGCGCCATGCATCATGATCTCCATAGCCACACCCACTTTTCTGATGGTCGCCTGAGCCCCACTGAGCTGGTTAACCGTGCTCTTGAGCGGCGGGTGACTCACCTTGCCATTACCGATCATGACTCGGTGTCTGGCCTTAACGAAGCCCAGGCGGCGGCCAGCGGCACCGAGCTGACGGTTATCAACGGTATCGAGTTTTCTACTTGTTGGAAAAACAAAGAGATACATATAGTAGGGCTGTGGGTTGACCCTTCGCATCCGGGGCTGCTGGCGCTGATTGACGCCCAGGCCTCGCGCCGCGAGGCCCGCGGTGAGGAAATCGCCCGGCGCCTTGAAAAAGCCCGTATACCCGATGCCCTGGCCGGTGCCCGCCGTTATGCGGGGGAAGGGACCTTAACCCGCGCCCATTTTGCCCAGTACCTGTTGGAGCTGGGTAAAGCCACCAGCATGCAGGGTGTTTTTAAAAAGTACATGACCCGTGGTAACCCCGGCTATGTGCCGCCGCCCTGGCCCGAGATGAGCCAGGCCATTGACGCCATCGCCGCCAGCGGCGGGGTGGCGGTGCTGGCCCACCCCGGCCGCTACAGCCTCAGTGGCAAGTGGCTGCGTCAGCTGATCAGTGACTTTGCCGCCATGGGCGGCGGCGCCCTGGAAGTGGCCCAATGCCAGCAGCCGCAAAATGAGCGGCGCTTTTTGGCCGATTTGGCCGCCGAGCATCAGCTGGCCGGGTCCCAAGGGTCTGATTTTCACTACCCAAGCCCCTATGCCGAGCTTGGGCGAAACCTTTACCTGCCGGCCGGTTGCCGCGCAGTCTGGGAAAGGGAGCCAGTATGAGCCAGTTTTTTTATGTCCATCCAGAGAACCCGCAGGCGCGGCTGATAAGCCAAGCGGTGGCCATTATTCGTGGTGGCGGGGTCATTATTTACCCCACCGATTCGGGCTACGCCCTGGGTTGCCACCTGGGCGACAAAGGCGCTCTGGAGCGCATTATTCGCATCCGTAAGTTGCAGGACGACCACAACTTCACTTTGGTCTGCAAGGATTTGTCGGAGTTGTCCCTCTATGCGCGGGTCGATAACCAGGCGTTTCGCCTTATTCGCAACAATACGCCGGGGCCTTACACCTTTATTTTGAAAGGCACCAAAGAAGTGCCCAAGCGGCTGTTGAATCCCAAGCGTAAAACCATCGGTCTTCGGGTGCCGGACAACGCCATTGCCCTGGCGCTGCTTGACGCCCTGGGCGAGCCGATGATGTCCACCTCCCTTATTTTGCCCGGTAACGATTTCACTGAGGCCGACCCGGAGGAGTTCCGCTATGGGCTGGAGAATCAGGTGGACCTCATCATCAATGGCGGCGTGCTGGGTGAAAAGCCCACCAGCGTCATTGACATGAGCGAAGAGGCCGTTGAGATTGTCAGGGTAGGCTCCGGAGACGTGACCCCCTTTCAATGACCCAGGACGCGCCAACCCAACCTGTCCAGCAACCCCTGCCGCTGGCTTTTGTGCACGGGCAGCCCTTCACCGAGCTGCCCGAAGACTTGTACATTCCGCCCGAGGCCCTGGAAGTGTTCCTGGAGGCCTTTGAGGGCCCGCTGGACTTGCTGCTCTACCTTATCCGCCGCGACAAAATCGACATCATCGACATGCCCATCGCCCGCATCACTGCCCAGTACATGGAGTACGTGGAGCTGATGCAGGAGCTCAAATTGGAGCTGGCCGCCGAATACCTGGTGATGGCGGCCATTTTGGCCGAGATCAAGTCGCGGCTGCTGCTGCCAAGGCGCACCAGCGAAGACGGCGAAATCGAGGTAGACCCTAGGGCCGAGCTTATTCGCCGCTTGCAAGAATACGAAATCATCAAACAGGCTGCCCAAGACATCGACGCTCTGCCACGGGTAGAGCGCGATACCTTCCTCGCCGATGCCGACACCGGCCCGAGCTGCGCCCCCATCCGGCTGCTGCCTGATGTCGAGCTCGACGAGCTGGTTACCGCCCTTGCCGGGGTGCTCAAGCGCGCCGCCATGTTTGAAAAGCACCAGATCAGCAAGGAAAAGCTGTCTACTCGCGAGCGCATGGCGCGGGTGCTGGAGATCTTAAGTGAGGCCGGGCACCTGCCTTTTGTGGCGCTTTTTACCCTCGAAGAGGGGCGTGCCGGGGTGGTGGTCACCTTCGTGGCTATCCTTGAGTTACAGAAGCTGGCGGCAATACGCATTATCCAGCCCGAGCCCCTTAGCCCCATTCGTGTGGAGATCCGCCATGGCGAAGATCAGTGACGAGCAGCTCAAACAGGTGCTGGAAGCCGCCTTGCTGGTGGCCGGCCGGCCCATGACGCCGCAGGATTTGCTGGACAGCGTCTTCCAAGGCTTTACAATCTCGCGTCCCAAACTGGTCAAGGCGCTTAAAGCGCTGGAGCTGGACTACCGGCCCCGCGGCATTCACCTGGTGGAAGTGGCCAGCGGCTGGCGCTTTCAGGCTGACGATGCCCTAAGCCCGCTGCTGTCAAGGCTGTGGGTGGAAAAGGCCCCCAAGTACTCCCGGGCCACCCTGGAGACCCTGGCCCTTATCGCCTATCGCCAGCCGGTGACCCGCGGCGAAATCGAAGAAGTGCGCGGGGTGGCGGTCAGCACCCAGATCATCCGCACCCTTGAAGAGCGCGGCTGGATAAAAGTGGTGGGCACCAAGGAAGTACCGGGGCGGCCATCGCTGTATGGCACCACCCGCCAGTTTCTGGACGACATGAATTTAAAAGGCTTGAGCGAATTGCCCGAGCTGATGGAAATCACCAACCCAGCCGAGAGGCTCGAAGAGGTAACACATGAGTGAAAAACTGCAAAAAGTCCTGGCCCGTGCCGGCCATGGCTCCCGCCGCCAACTGGAAACCCTGATCTCCGCCGGCCGCATCAGCGTCAACGGCAAGGTCGCTACCCTGGGTGACCGTATCGACAGCAGCGCCGAGGTGCGTATCGACGGTCACCAGGTGGCGATTGCCAGCGAAGAAGAGGTGATCTGCCGGGTGTTGATGTACAACAAGCCCGAAGGCGAGCTGTGCTCCCGTAAAGATCCCGAAGGCCGCCCGACCGTGTTTGACCGCCTGCCGCGCCTCAAGCAAGGCCGCTGGGTGGCGGTAGGGCGCCTGGATATCAACACCTCAGGCCTGCTGCTTTTTACCACCGACGGCGAGCTTGCCAACCGTCTGATGCACCCGAGCCACCAGGTGGAGCGGGAATACCAGGTACGGGTCTTTGGCGAGGTGCCGGAGGCCATGGTGCAAAGCCTGCGTAAAGGGGTGCAACTGGAAGACGGCCCGGCCAGCTTCAATACCATCAAGCGCACCGGCGGTGAAGGCATCAACCAGTGGTTTGCCGTTACCCTGGCCGAAGGCCGTAACCGCGAAGTACGCCGTCTCTGGGAGTCCCAGGGCGTTAAGGTCTCGCGCCTTATCCGTACCCAGTACGGCAAAATGGAGCTGGACCGCAAGCTGCCCCAAGGTGGCTGGAAAGAGCTTCAGAAGGTAGATGTTAACTACCTGCGCGCCATGGTGGGCCTGAAGGAAGAGACCCGTTCGATGCTTGATGAACGCGCCGAAGCCAAGGACAACCCCTATGTGCGTGCCGCCCGTATTCGCCGCGCCGTCAAACGCGACCGCGCCCGGGAAAGCACCCAAACCCAAGGGCGCCGTGCCCGTAAGCCGACCTGAAAAAAACGCCGCTTAGCGGCGTTTTTTTATGAGAACAGAACCATGAAAACCGCCTTTTTCGCGCTGCTGCTGACGGCATTGCCCGCCTCGGCGGCCGAGATAGCCATTTTGGGGAAGACCTTTGACAGCGCGGCGCTGCTGGCCAGCCCGCAAGCCAAAACGGTGCATGTGGATGACGACGTGGCCTACCACCGCCCCGCCGATTACCGGGCGCTGCCGTTAAAGGCACTGCTGAAGGTGCCCCCAAACGGCACTTTGGCGTTTCGCGCCACCGACGGCTTTGTGGCGCAGCTGCCAACCCGCCTTATCGCCAAGGGCGAGCCATGGCTGGCCGTGGAGGACCAGCCCTGGCCAGCGCTACCCGGAAAAAGCAGCAACGCCGGGCCTTTTTATTTGATTTGGCCAGGCCAAAAGGTCAGCCCCGAGCAATGGCCCTATGCCATCGCCAGTATCAACCTGGTGCAAAGCCCTCTTGAGCGCTGGCCGCAACTGGCGGCAAAGCGAGGCGACGCCAAGGCCCTTGCCGGGCAGCAGCTGCTTTTGGCCAACTGCTTTGCCTGCCACCGCCTCGGCAGCGCCGGGGAGAGCGAGGTGGGGCCGGATTTAGGCCGGCCCATGGCGGTCAGCCACTACCTGACCAAAAGCGGCTTTAAGGCCCTGGTGCGTAACCCCAAAGCCGTGCGCACCTGGCCGTTGCAGCAGATGCCGGCTTTTGATGAAAAAACGCTAATAGACAAGGAGTTGGACGCCCTGGTGCACTATCTTTGGGAGAACCATTAACCGGCAGGGAAGTCAGTCTATGAAGTTTAGCCATATCGTTATCGGCGCTATCGCCGTGCTGGGCACGGTGCAATACCTCTACCAACACAAGAAAGTGAGTGCCAGCAGTTTGCCGCCGGTGCTTGCCGATAAACTACCCGCCAAACCTGTGCCAAAGCCTGCTTTTCGCTGTGAGGGCAAGGTCTATTGCAGCCAAATGACTTCGCGGGCCGAGGCCGAGTTTTATCTCGCCAACTGCCCCGGCACCAAGATGGATGGCGACCACGACGGCATCCCCTGCGAACGCGATAGCCGCTGGTGACGATGACGTTGTCATAACTGCTTAAAAATGTGAGTATTTTGCAAATTTTTTGCACGGATGCTGACATGAATAATGCATTGATGGCTTTGGTATTGATGGCCGCGGCTGGCGCCAGTGCTGGCGAAGCACTGCCGGATTGGCGTTCCTCGGACGAGTCCTTGTTTGAAGCCCGCAAGGAGTTTGCTAAGTCCGACGCCGAGCTGCTGTTTTTGCTGATGGTGAACCGGCAAGGGGATGTGGTGAAGGTCAAGCTGCTTAAGTCCAAGCTGGATAACGACAGGAGCGCCATGATGTTTCGAAAACACCTCTACAGCGCCAAGTTCAAGGTCGCCAAACCGAAAGAGCCGGACTATCGAGAATTCTTGTACCCGATGGACATCAAGACCACGGTTGAGTATTAAAAAAGCCGCCCGAGGGCGGCTTTTTACTTAGAAGCGGTAGCTTGCCTTCACATAGGCAAAACGCCCCTGGGAGGAGTGGGTTTCGGTGTCGTACCCCATGAAGTCGGCAGCCGAGAACGGCGGCTCTTCATCAAAGAGGTTGTTGGCCCCCAGGGTCAGCTTGAGGTTCTTAAAGCCCTGGTAGCTGACGTTGGTATCGAGGGTGGTGAAGCTGTCCACGGTACCGGTGGCACCGGCATCGATGTCGTCATCGTACTTGCTGATGTAGTTGACCCGGGCAGTGGCGCTCCAGTCATTGAGGGTCCAGTCGAGGCTGGCATTCCAGCGCCACTTGGGATGGCGCCACTTGCCGGCCAAGTCTCGCTCGGTGCCGTCAGCCTTGATCTCCTTGAAGCTGTTTACCCAGGTCAGCAGGTAACTGAACTGAAAGGCCCCGTACTGGGTGTCGAGGTGGTAGCGGCTGTCCAAATCAATACCGTCGGTCTTCTGGCCTCCGAGGTTCTGGTACTGGTCGACGATCCTGAAGATCCTCCCCGGCACGCCCCCTGACGACGGCTCGCGGATCACATCAAAAGTGCTTTGGGCGATGCCGGCGTTGTATTGGTTGAGGCGGTACTGGGTATCGGTGCTGATGAGCCCCTTTTGGTCGTAATTCCAGTAATCGAGCACCAATTCGAGGGCGTCGACCGGCTGCCAGACGATGCCGAGGTTATAGGAGTCGGATTTCTCGGGCTTGAGATCCGGATTACCGGAAAGCTCGACGGTACGCTCCTGAGGCTGGCAATCCTCGTCGGCGCCGGTCAGGGCGCAGCGGGCTGTGTCAATAAGGCCGGGGGATTCTTGGGTCGGGCCCAGGCCCAGTTGCACCAAGGATGGCGCCCTGAACGCCTTACCCCAGGAGCCCCGTAGCATCAGCGAATCGGTGGGGCGGTATTGCAGGCCTATTTTGGGGCTGGTGTTGTTGCCAAAGTCGGAATAGTGCTCGTAACGCACCGCCAATTGCGCCTCGAGTTTCTCGATAAGGGGCAACGAGAACTCGGTGTACACCGAGTATTGGTCACGGCTGCCGTAAGCGGTGGTGGCTTCGGTGCCGAACACTTCGCCGCGAAGGAACAGCTCGTCCGGGTTGTCTTCAATTTCTTCCTTACGGTATTCCACCCCCAGGGCGTACTGGGCGTCGCCGCCGGGCAAGGCAAAGGCGGCGCCGGAGATCTGCCCGTCCCAGGCTTGGGTGACCGAGCGGCCGGAGCGGGTAGTGTGGACACTGATGTCGTCAATCACGTCCGGGTCTTGGGTGGGGGAGAAGGGGTTGAATTCGCCGCTGTTGATGGCTTCTTGCAGGCGGGTCGACTGCACAAAGCCGGTTTTGCCGTATTCGTGGTTGCGAGAGCGCGAATAGGTGTAGGACAGCTCCCAGTCTATTTCGGCCACCTGGCCGTCAAGGCCGAACACCAGCCGCTGGTTGTCCGACTCCATCTGCTTGTGGCGGGCGCCGGCCTCGGTGGTACGCCGGCGCATGGTCAGGTCTTCACCGGGGAAGGGGTTGATGGCCTCGCCCGAGGTAAAGAGCGGGTTGTCGGCGGTGATGTAGAACTCGCCAAAGGAGGGGCTGGGGGCGCCGTGCACGTCGCTGCGCGAATGCTGGACGTTGGCCTCCATAAAGCCGCTGATGCTGTCGGTGAGTTGCTGGCGGTGGTTGAGGATAAGCCCCATGCGCTCGGTGGCAGGGTTCATGGTCATCCAGGGGGCATAGTTGAACAGGCAATAGGTGCCGATGTCGTCGTCAGCAGGGCAATTGGCGTCGGCCTGCCAGTTGTAGATATCGGATTTGGGGGTGATGGAGCCGTCGCTGCCGATGGTAGCGGGGATATAAGAGCCAGGGTTGCCGGAAGAAGAGCGAAGGTCGGAGCCGCCGCGGCTGCTCTGGTTGGCGTTTTTGGAGTAATCGCGGTCGCTGTAGAAGGTCTCGTCGCGCTTGAAGTAATCCAAAATCACCGTGGTGTGGGCTTTTTCGTCGCCATGGCCCCACAGCAGCGAGGCGGATTTTTCGGCGCCGCCGCCGTCTTTGGTATCGCCAATGCTGGCGTTGATTTCGGTGCCTTCAAAGTCCTCTTTAAGGATGATGTTCACCACCCCGGCGATGGCGTCGGAGCCATAGATGGCCGAGGCGCCGTCTTTGAGGATATCGATCCGGGCAATGGCCGATACCGGAATGGAGTTGATGTCCACAAAGGCGGTGTCGATGCCCTGGGCAAAGGCGTTAACGGCAATGCGCCGGCCGTTTAGCAGCACCAGGGTAGAGTCGGCGCCCAGGCCCCGCAGGGAAACACCGGCGGCGCCGTTGGCGGTGGAGTCAGAATCGTTACCCTGGGGCGTAAAGGAGCCAGCGCCGCTCACCGGCAGTTTTTTCAGCAGCTCGCCCAAATCCCTTGCGCCGGAATTGGCGATTTGGCTGGCATCGATATACAGCACCGGGGAGGGGCCTTCCATGTCGGTGCGTTTGATGTGGGAACCGGTAACCTGGATACGCTCGATGCTCTGGTCTTGCTCGGCAGCATGAAGGGGCGAGACCAGAGCCGTTAACACGGCGCTGGCCAGCAGCGTTTTGCGATACATGGAGTCCTCTCTCTTTATGTTTTTAATTTGTTGCAATATGGCAACAAATGACAACATAAAGGTCTCTGAGGCCTCCCTGGAAAGGCAACCTGTTGTTTCTTGCCTGTTAAATAAGCAGGTGTTACATCAAACCTAGCAACGGCCACCAACTGGCGGCCAGCAGCAGCATCACCAGGTAACCGATGATGGTCACCGGGATCCCCACCTTGATGAACTGGCGGCTGGTGAAGGTGTCGGTACCGATGCACACCATGTTCTGCGGGGCATTGATGGGCAGGATAAAGCCAAAGCTGATGGCAAAGCCCAGCAGCAGCGCCATGCCCGGCACGTTAAGCTCGCTGGAGATGGCAGTGAGTAACGACAGCAAAATTGGCATCATGGTGGAGGTGAGGGCAGTGGCGCTGGCAAACCCCAGATGCACCACAATCAAAAACAGGCTCAATACCGCAAACAGCCAAAATGGGCTCAACGACTCAAGACCCATGCCTTGCACCACCACATTGCCAAGCCACTGCCCGGCGTGGGTTTGCAACAGCGCCGAGCCCAGGGATATGCCCACCCCAAACACCAATAGCGTGCCCCAGGGGATGCGGCTTTGCACTTCCTTCCAGCTCATCACCCCGAGCCCCGGCAGCAGCAATACCCCAAGGCCGGTAGCGGTAACGGTGGCGGTATCAACATGGTGCAGCTTGCCGCCGGTGGCCCACAGCAGCAGTAAAACCAGGGTAACCCCCAGCAGGGTTTTCTCGTTGCGAGACATGGGGCCAAGCTCTTGCAGGGCCTTTTTAACGGTGTCTTTGCCGCCGGCAATGGCAACCGATTTGGCCGGCATCAAACGGTGCACCACCCAATACAACGCCACCGACATCAACATGGCCCAGGGCGCGCCAGCCAGCAGCCAGGTGCTCCAGCTGATGCTTTGGCCTGTTACCTGGTGGATAAAATCGGTGGTCAGCAGGTTCTGGGCGGCGGCCGTTTGAATGCCAACGTTCCAGACGCTGGTGGCCTGAGCCACCATGATCATCACCCCGGCGGCAAAGGGGGAATCCTTGCTGACCCCAAAGGCGGCGATCATCCCCATCATGATGGGTACCACGCAGGCGACCCGGGCGGTGGCGCTGGGCACCAATAGGCTCAGCACCACTGTTACCACCAGGGTGCCAATCAGAATGCGGCCATAACCCACCCCGATGCGGGATAACGTCATCAGGGCAATGCGCCGGTCAAGGCCGGTGATGGTCATGGCGGCGGCGATAAAAAGCGCGGCGGCCACCAGCACCAGCCCTGAGCTGGTAAAGCCGCTCATGGCCATGGACAGCGCTTTGGACGTGCCAAGGGCATGCTCTGGCGCCGCCATATTGGGGGCTGTGCCCACCAACAGGGCGATAAGCGCCACGATCAGCACTGCCGACACTTCGTAGCTCACCGCTTCGGTCAGCCACAAAACCACCGCAAAGGCGAGGATGGCCAGCAGCCGCTGGCCAGCTAGCGGCAGCCCGGCCGCCTGCGGCAGCAATAAAACCACAATCAAAACCAGCAGCGCAGCAAAAAAGCCCAGCGGCGGTAGCCGTTTGAGGAGGGAAGGGGTAGCGGGCATTCGGGACTCTCCTTGTACAACAATGCCGGTACTGTGCGCCCTCTTGGGAAAGACGAGGTGATGTGGATCAAGTGTTTGTATTTAGGCATAAAAAAACGCCGGCAAGCCGGCGTTTTTTTAGAAGCCGCGAGGGCGGCGACAGTGATGATCCCGCTGTTCCAGCAGATCTTCCCAGTAGGCTTTGGGAAGCAGGCCGCCATTACCGGCGCTGGCCTTGGGTTTGCTGGCTTTCACTGCCGGTTTGGCAGCGGCTTTTTTCGGGGCCGCAGGGGCGGCTTTGGCAGCGGCAGGCGCGGCGCCGGCCAGCTCAGCCGTCATGTCGACGATGTCTGCCAGGCGTACGCTCTTACCACCATCGATGGCGTACCAGCTGCCTTTTTGCTCGATCTCGGGATCTTTACCGTGTTTGGCGTTATAGGCTGCAGTGAAGTCTGCCAACACCTGGTCTTTATCCAAAGTGGCCATGGCCGTTTCCTTTCTATTTTGTATTTCAACGTTTAAAACCCGGCAATTTTATACTGTTTTTAACAAGAGCTGTCTAATTTGATGGCTTTTCTCTGCCATTGGCCTCATTTACCCTAGGCGCCTTGCAAGGAGGAGTCATGGAACGTAAGCAACTGCTCGACTACCTGGACGACCAGCTCAAGGCCGGGAGTTTTCGCGATTATGCCCCCAACGGCCTGCAGGTCGAGGGCACCGAAGAAATCACCAAAGTGATGACCGGCGTCACCGCCAGCCAGGCGCTGATTGACGAGGCCATTTCCTGGGGCGCCGATCTGCTGCTGGTGCACCACGGGTATTTTTGGAAGAACGAATCCCAGACCATTACCGGCATCAAGGCCAAGCGCATCAAAAGCCTGTTGACCCACGACATCAACCTGGCCGGCTACCACCTGCCCCTCGATGCCCACATCGCCCTTGGTAACAATGCCCAGCTTGGCCGTTTGCTGGAGCTGGATGTGCAATGCGGCTTGGACGACGAGTTGGGTAAGGCTCTGGTGTTTAAAGGCCGCTTGCCGGTGCCCATGAGCGCCGTGGATTTTGCCGCCTTCTTAGAGGCAAAGCTGGGCCGCAAACCCCTGCACCTGCCCGGCGGGCCCGAGCGCATCGAGACCCTGGCCTGGTGCACCGGCGGCGCCCAGGATTACATCGACCTTGCCGCTGACGCCGGTGTCGATGCCTTTGTCTCAGGGGAAGTGTCCGAGCGCACCACCCATATTGCCGCCGAGCGCGGCATTCATTACTTTGCCGCCGGCCATCACGCCACCGAGCGTTACGGCATCAAGGCCCTTGGCGAGCACCTAGCCGAGCGCTTTGGCCTAGAGGTGCGTTTTGTGGATGTGCCCAACCCCGTATGAAGTCCGATCGCATCTTTGATGGGCAACTGGCGGCCAAATTTGGCCGCCGTATTTATGAAAGCTACAAGGGTGAGCTGCGCCAGCATCTGGTGATGCGCGATTTGGCCGAGCTATTGGCAAGGCCGCAGCAGATAGTGGATATCGGTGGCGGCACCGGTGAGATGAGCCTAAAGCTTGCAAGCCTTGGCCACCCTGTGCTGATGGCCGAGCCCTCGGCCGAGATGCTGGCCCAGGCCCAGGCACGTTTTGAAAAGGCCGGGGTCGCCGTTGCCTGCCGCCAGGCGAGCCTCTCAGAGCTTGAAGGCCAGTATTCGCTAGTGCTGTTTCACGCGGTGCTGGAATGGCTTGGCGAGCAGCAGCAATCCCTTGCCAAGGTGATGGCGCGGGTGGCGCCCGGCGGGCACCTTTCCCTGCTGTTCTACAACCGCCACAGCATCGACTTTAACCATCTTATTCGCGGCAATTTCAAGCACCTGGAAAAGGGCCGTTACGGCGGCCACAACAGCTTGACCCCCCACAGCCCGCTCTGGCCCGAAGAGGTTTATGGCTGGTTGGCGCAGGAAGGCTGGCTTATCAAAGCCCAAACCGGCATTCGCTGCTTTTCCGATTACTTTCAAAAAGGGGAAATAGCCCCGGATCTTGCCACCCGCATCCAGTGGGAAGAATGGGTCGCCAACCGCGAGCCCTACCGCAGCCTAGCCCGCTATATTCACGTGCTGGCTCAAAAGCCCGGCTAATGCCAAAGCGGCCCGTGGTGCCCCTGGCCAAGGGGCGCCGTGGCGGCGCGGCGAATGGCCCCTTGTAGGTATTGATGGGCAAGGATGGTGGCCAGATGCAAGGGTTTTCCTTTGGCAAGCTCGGTGGCGATGGCCGCCGCCAGGGTGCAGCCGGTGCCATGCAACTGGTTACCCTGCTGGCGCCGGGCATTGAGGCTGGTCAGGCGTTTACCGTCCCACAGCCAATCGGTCAGCACCGCGCCGTCACCATGGCCCCCTTTGAGTAAAAAAGCGCAGGGCAGAGCTTCTTTCAACGCCTGGATAAGCATCGGCGTTGGCATGGCCGGTGCAGCCAGAATGCTGGCTGCTTCCGGGAGGTTGGGGGTCACCAGGGTGCAAAGGGGCAATAGCCGCTCGACGGCCTCAAGGGCGCCAAGCTTCATGCCGCTACTGGCCGAAAGCACCGGGTCGAGGATGATGGGCACTTCGCCTTCCAGGCGGGCCAGCACCCGGGCCAGCTCTTCGGCGATGGCGATTGACCCCAGCATGCCAATTTTGACCGCTCGGGGGCGAATGTCGCTCAGCACCGCCTCGGCCTGGGCTGCCACCAGGCTTGGAGGCAGCAACTCTAAGGCTTTGACGCCGTGGCTGTTTTGCACTGTCAGCGCTGTCGGCAGCGCCATGGCATAGCCGCCAAGGGCCTGGCAGCTTTTAATGTCGGCCTGAATGCCGGCGCCGCCGCTGGGGTCGGAGCCGCCGATAAAAAGCACGGGGTAGCGCATGGCACTGTCCTGGTCCGTGGAAAATAACGTTAATGGTCGGACAAGGGGCGCCCAAGGGCAAGGGGCGGCTGGCAGCGGCAGTTAAAAGGTTTATCATGACGCCAACCGGCATTTGGCCTGGAGCGAGGAACTAAGATGCTGAAAGAATTCAAGGAATTTGCCGTAAAAGGCAATGTGGTGGATATGGCAGTGGGCATTATCATCGGCGGCGCCTTTACCACTATCGTCAAAAGCCTGGTATCTGACGTGCTGATGCCCCCCATCGGGTTGCTGCTGGGCGGCGTGGATTTTTCGCAGTTTTTTGTGGTGCTAAAAGAGGGCGCCAAAGCCGCCGGGCCTTATGCCACCTTGAGCGATGCCAACGCAGCAGGGGCGGTGACCATCAGCTACGGTGTCTTTATCAACAACGTAGTGAGCTTTGTTATCGTCGCCTTTGCCACCTTCATGTTGGTGCGCAGCATCAACCGCCTCAAGCGCAAAGAAGAGGCGGCACCGAAACCGGCGCCCAGTACCAAAGAATGCCCGGAATGCTTTTCCGCCATTGCCATCAAGGCCAAACGCTGCCCCTGCTGCACCTCGGTGTTGCCGGTCGCGGCCGAAGAAGCGCACTAAGAGGTTCCTATGCCCCTACAAGCCCTGGCCCTGTTGTGGCTGCAACCCCGCGCCGCCTACCGGTTGGTCATGGCCTCCCGCCCCGGCAATAGCTCGGTGCTGCTGTATGTGGTGGCCTGGTATCTGAGCTGGCTGGAGCATTGGCTGACCAGCGCCATGCCCTCGCTGCTGGTAGCGCTAGGCGTGATCTTACTGCCGCTATTTGCCGTATTGCTGCTGTATTTCCAGGGCTGGGTGCTGCGCCAAGTCGGCCGTTGGCTAGATGGCAGCGGCGACCCGCTTGGCGCCCGGGTGGCGATAAGTTGGGGCGGGGTTCCGGTGACCCTTGCCACACTGTTTGGCATCATCGGCTACTTCTTTTGGGGCGAGCAGCTGCTGTGGATAGAGCAGATGCAGTGGCCAGGCAACCCCCTGGTGTTGCTGGTGTCGTTGTTGCCGCTGGTGTTTGGCATTTATAGCCTCTTTACCACCAGCATCATGCTGGGGGAAGCCAACGGTTTTAGCGCCTGGCGGGGCCTTGCCACCTTGCTTCTCTCCCTTGTGCTCATTTTGATTGCAGCGGCCTTTTTGGCGGTACTGGTAAGCGTGCTGGTGTTGCTGCTCCGCTAGCAAGAATTTGGTCGCATGTGGGGGCCTGTTTGGCGAAGGGATTTCCGTTAACCACTTGAAAGTGTTAACGTTGCGTTAACTAAAATAACAGGGATCCCGTTGTCCATGCGCAAGTTCATACTCAGTGCCTTAAGCCTCGCCTTACTCGGCTGCCAAGACCCCGCAGCCACCGACACCCAAACCGATGCTCAAGCCCCCGCTGCCGCCGAAGTGGCCAAGCCGGCGCCAGAGGCCGAGTCTATTCCCACCGCCCAGTTGCCCCAGTGGGCGGCCCCCAGCCATTATCAGCTGACGCTATGGATAAACCCCGATAGCGGTGAATTCAAAGGGCAGGGCGAAATTCAAATGACCCTGGATAAAGCCAGCGATCATTTATGGATGCACGCCAAGGACATGACCGCCCTGACCATCAAGGCGGTGACTGCCAAAGGCGAGACCCTCGATACCCAAATCCAGCAAATGGACGACTCAGGCGTGATTCGGGTGGCCTTTCCCCACAACATTGACGCCCAGAAGCTGACCCTCAAGGTGAGCTACGAGGCGCCGTACAACAAGTCCCTTGAAGGCCTGTATAAAGTCTCCGAAGGTGGCCGCAACTACGCCTTTACCCAGTTTGAGGCTATTGATGCCCGCCGCGCCTTCCCCGGCTTTGACGAGCCGCGCTTTAAGGTGCCTTTTGATGTAACCCTGGCCATTCCCAAGGGCATGAAGGCCATTGCCAACACCCCTGAAGTGGCCCGTAAGGACGACGGAGACTGGACCTACATCCAATTTGCCACCACCAAACCGCTGCCCACCTACCTGCTGGCCTTTGCGGTGGGTGATCTGGATATCGTCGACTGGCAACCCATGCCCAAGACCGCCCTTCGTGACCGGGAAGTACCCCTTCGCGGTGTGGCGGTGCACGGCAAGGGCGACAAGCTCAAGTTCGCCCTTGAGAACAGTGCCGGTATCGTCGAAACCTTAGAAGACTACTTCGGGATCCCATACCCCTATAAAAAGCTCGACATCATCGCCGTGCCTGATTTTGCCGCCGGCGCCATGGAAAACCCCGGCGCCATTACCTACCGCGAACAGCTGCTGCTGATGGATGACGACGCGCCTTTTTGGCAAAAGCGCTCCTATGCCTCTGTCCATGCCCATGAGCTGGCGCACCAGTGGTTTGGCGATCTGGTCACCATGCCCTGGTGGACCGATATCTGGCTTAACGAAGCCTTCGCTACCTGGGCCGGCAACAAAGCCGCTGCCACCTGGGCGCCGGACTGGGGCTATGGCCTTGGCATCGCCCAAGGCGGCCAGCGCGCTATGAGTGCTGACTCGCTGGTCAACATGCGTGAAATTCGCCAGCCGATTTTGGATAACAGCGACATCTCCAACGCCTTTGACGGTATCACCTACCAAAAAGGCGGGGCGGTGCTGAAGATGTTTGAATACTTCGTCGGGCCAGAGACTTTCCAAAAAGGGGTTCACCAATACCTGGTGGACCACGCCTGGGGTAACGGCACCGCCGAGGACTTTGTCAGCGCTATCGCCGTAGCCGCCAACAACCCGGCGGTCAACAACGCTTTCATGAGCTTTTTGACCCAAACCGGTGTGCCCAAGGTGACCGTTGAAACCAGCTGTAATGACGGCAAGGGCAGCATGACCCTGACTCAAAGCCGCTACCTGCCCCTGGGCTCCAAAGGCGACCCTGCCCGCACTTGGGATCTGCCGTTTTGCTACAGCGTCGACGGCCAGCGCAGCTGCGAGCTGCTGACCCAAAAGAGCACCGCCCTGAGCCTCGCCAGCTGCCCAGAACACATCGTTCCCAATGCCGATGGCACCGGCTACTACCGCTTTAGCGTCAGCAATTGGCAGCCGCTGATAAGCGATCTGTCGAGCCTGTCCAAGGCCGAAGCCTTGTCGGTGCTCGATAGCTTTAACGCGGCCCTGGCTGACGGCTCCCTGAGCGTTGATGCGTACCTGGCGCAGGTGCCGTTTATCGCCAAACTCAAAGACCGGGAACTGGCCACCGCGCCCCTGGGGCAGCTTGGCTTTATTCTGAAACACCAAACCCAAGACAAGGCGGCCCTCAAAGCCAAGCTGACCGCCTGGTACGGCCCGCGCCTCAAGGCTCTTGGCTTAAGCGCCAAACCTGGCGAGGCCAAAGACGACACCTTGCTGCGCGCCACCTTGACCGCCTTTATGGCCAGTACTGTCAAAGACAAAACCGTGCGCAGCCAACTGGATAACGCCGCTGAGGCGCACTTGGCCGGTAAAGACGCCGGTATCAGCCCCGACCTTATCGGCCTTGCCATGGAAACCTGGGCCCAGGACAAAGGCCAAAGCGCTTTTGACACCCTCAAAGCGCGTCTGGCCAAGAGCGAAGATGCGGTGGTGCGCCAGCGGGCGGTGATGGCCCTGGCCGGGCTTGAAGCGCCGAAGCTGTCGGCGCAGGTGCTGGACATGGCCATCAACGGCGACTTGCGGGTCAACGAGCGGTTTATGCTGCTGGGCGGTCAAGCCTATAACGATGAAACCCGCGACCAAACCTACGCCTGGTTTAAGGCCAATCGCCAAGCGGTGGAGGCCATTTGGCCAGAGTCCAACCGCAAGCGCATTGTTAGCGCCTTCAGCGGCTTTTGCTCAGAAGACAAAGCCCGAGACCTGGAAGAGTACTTCACCAAGCTCGACTACCGAGGCGGTGAGCGCAACCTCAAAGGAGCGGTGGAGCAAATCGAGCTCTGCAGCGCCCGCGCCAAGCAGTGAAAAAGGCCCCGCAAGGGGCTTTTTTTTGGCCTGCATCAAAGCGATGCGGTTAATAATTGCCCAGGCTTGAAGTGGCGCCTATCTTGTTAAGTGTCCAATCTCATTACTTTTTTTACAGGGGATGTTGTGATGCTCTATGAATTTCATGCCACTGCCTTGCAAGCCATGCAGCCTTTGCACCTGTGGGCCCAGGCCCTGAAAAAGCAATTAACCCTGCCCTGGAGCCTGGCGCCCTATACCCACACCGGACGCTATATGCTGGCGGGTATCGAATTTATGGAGCGCTGCACCAACAACTACGAAAAGCCTGAATTTGGCCTCAACTCCACCGAAATCGACGGCACTACCGTGATGGTGCGCGAGCAGGTGGCTGCGACTCGGCCTTTTTGCGAGCTCAAACATTTTCGCCGCTTTAGCAAGCGCCAAGACCCCAAACTGCTGATCGTCGCGCCGCTTTCCGGCCATTACGCCACCTTGCTGCGCGGCACCGTGGCCCACTTTCTGCCGGACCATGAGGTGTATATCACCGACTGGGTCAATGCCCGGGAAGTGCCGCTTAGCGAAGGGGGGTTTAGCTTTGATGATTACGTGGATTACGTGATTGAGTTTATCGAGCAGCTGGGGCCGGATGTCCATGTGCTGGCGGTGTGTCAGCCGTCGGTGCCGGTGCTGGTGGCCTGTACCTTGATGGCGATGCGAAAATCCGAGCGCCAGCCGCTATCGCTGACCCTGATGGGCGGGCCGGTGGACACCCGCATCAACCCCACTGAAATGAATGATTACGCCTCTGACCACGACTTGGAATGGTTCGAAGAAAACGTGGTGTGCACCGTGCCCGAGCAATATCCCGGGGTGGGGCAGAAGGTCTATCCGGGCTTTATCCAGTTGTCGGGTTTTATGATGATGAACCCGGACTTGCATATCCGTAAGCACTTTAAGTTTTACGAGGATTTGATCCACGGCGACGGCGACAGCGCCGAGGCCCACCGCGATTTTTACAACGAATACCTGGCGGTGATGGATTTGCCTGCCGATTTCTACCTCGAAACGGTGCAAAAGGTCTTTATCGAGCACCAACTGCCCCAAGGCAAGATGACCTACCGTGGCCAGGTGATTGACCCTGGCGCCATCGAAAAGACGGCGCTGATGACCATTGAAGGGGAGTTTGATGACATCACCGGCATGGGCCAAACCGAGGCGGCCCAGCGGCTGTGCTCAGGCATAGCGCCGGCGCGCAAGCTTCATTATGTGCAAAAAGGGGTAGGGCACTACGGCATCTTTAACGGCCGGCGCTTTCGTGAAGAAGTGGGCCCCAAGGTCAAAGACTTTATCCGCAGCCACCAGCAGCCACCGGCTGAGGCTAAGGCGCCAGCCGCCGCTAACGCGACGCCAACTGCTGCCAAAGCGGTGCCTGCCAAAGCGGCTTCTGCCGCTAAGGCCGCGCCGCTAAAACCGGCCGCCAGCGCCGCGAAAAAGCCCGCTCAAGCCAAGGCGCCCACAGCGAAAGCTATGCCAGCCAAGGCAGAGCCTGCTGTAGAAGCCGCGCCAGCGACCCCGCCAGCAGCGGCGAAAGCAGCACCAGCCAAAGCCTCGCCGGCAGCGGCTAAATCGGCGCCGGCCAAGGCCGATACCGCTAAAGCCCCCGGTACCCGGGCCAAACGTAAACCTAGCGCTTGACCCGCTTTCGCCACATCCAAAAGCCCGACAGGGCCATCAGGCAGGGGAAAAAGCCTATCAGGCACCACAGCACCCGTGTGGTTAGACCGCCAAAGGTGCCAAAGTGCAGGGGCTTGAAGCTGTCTTTGAACTGATACAGGGCGCCGAGGCTGGCGGCGTTCATCACCCCGGTCAGCGCCCCGGTTTGGTCGTCAAAGCTGATGATGGAACCGGCGCTACCCCGCAAGGGGCCAGCATCTGCCGGGTGACCAAACAAGTGAATGCCAGGGTAGCTTTTGTCCGGTAGGCGGATATAGGTAGTGACAAAGCCCGGTATCGCCGTTTTGGCGCGGGCCAGGATGGCATCGAAATCCAGCTTATCGTTGTAGTAGCGCTGGGTAATGATGTAGGCGCTGTCGTCATGGGTTTCGATTTCGTGGCTAAATTCGTCGAGGTTCCACCAGGCGCCGGTAAAGCCGAGGATCAAAAACACCGGCGCGCCGATGATGCCGAGCATCTTGTGGCCGTCACTTAAAAAAAGCCGCAGACTTTTGCCCCAGCGCAGGGTGAAAAAGGTCTTCCAAAAGCGCCGGTGCAGGATAAAACCGCTGATGGACAGCGCCAGCAGCAACAGCGCTGTCACCCCAGCCACGGCAATGCCCACAGCGCCGCTGACAAAGGTGTAGTGAAAGCTCAGCAGCCAGTCGGTCAGGTAATGGTCAACCGGCTTTACCGGCGCCGTCACCAGGCCGGTGCTGGGGTCGATATAGGTTTTTTGCCAAACGTAGCTGCCCATTTTGGATAGATAAAGGAGCGTGTTCTGGCCCGGCTCGCCCGGTTGCCAACCCAGCAGCTCATAGCCGTTGAGCTGGCGCTCGGCATCATGCATTAAGGTGTTCATGTCCAGCGCGGGGCCGCCCTTGCTGGAGATAACGGCGGGCATTAGCAGGCCGTCCAGCTCGTTTTTAAACACCAGCAGGCTGCCGCTCAGGGCAATAATGAATAGGGGGAGGGCGGCAGTCAGGCCAAGCCAGCCATGCCATTTCCAGAGGGTGCGCCGCATGAGACTCCAGGAAAGCGCGTGACGAACTGGGCCGCAACATAGCACGATTGAGAATGCTTTTCATTGGTTCCCCCTTGGCTTTGCGGGAAACCGCTGCCGGGAGACGACGGCAGTTACCGATACGCAATAACCATTAAAACAATAAGTGGATGTGAATGAAAAAAAACAAGCTTGCTGTCACGCCCCATCAGCTGTGCCCTGGCCTTTATGTGATCCTGCCGGTTCGCTGGGCCCAGCACCCCTTTGTGTTTAACCGCTTTAAAATTCGCTCGCAAAAGCAGGTAGCCATTATCCAGAGCCTGGGGCTGGACTACGTGCTGGTGGTGCCCGAGCGCTCCGATACCAAACCTTTGGAGCCGCCTAAAAAGCCCGAGCCGGCCCCCGCTGCCAAGGATGAAGAGTTGGACGCCGAACTGGCCGCCGCCTTTGCCCTTAAAGAGCAGCAAATCGCCCGCCAAAAGGCTTACATGCGCGGCCTGCAAAATACCGAGCAGGATTTTCAGCGCGCCCTGGTGCACACCAAGGCGGTGATGCAGGACATGCAGCGCCGGCCCCAATCGGCCTTTGGCGAAGGCAAGGCCATGGTGAGCGAGATAGCACGGGTGTTAACCAGTCAGAGTGATGTGGTGCTGCACCTGATGAACGAGCCCAAGACCGACGACGGCTTTTACTGCCACAGTCTTAATGTGGCGGTGCTGGCCATGTTGATTGCCCGCACCGCCGGCATGAGCGAAGCGCAGATGGTGGATGCAGGGCTCGGCGGGCTTTTTCACGACTTGGGCAAAAGCCGGTTGCCGAGTCAGATCTTGCGTAAAACCGAGCCTCTGACCGAAGCCGAACAGAACTTCCTCAAATTGCATACCCAGTACGGTTATGAGCTGGCCGGGCAGTATCCCGACTTTCCCGACGCGGTGCGCGAGGTCATCTTTCAGCACCACGAAGCGCTGGACGGTACCGGTTACCCCAAGGGGCTCAAGGGAGAGGAGATCGCCCAACTGGCCCGCTTAGTGGCGGTGGCCAACGAATACGACAACCTCTGCCATGGCCGGCGCCAGGAGCCGGGTATGTCGCCCCATGCGGTGCTATCGCATCTTTACAAGCATGAGCAGCACCGGCTGGATCAGGGCATAGTGCAGTATTTTATTCGGGTATTGGGGGTCTATCCCCCGGGGACCTTGGTGCAACTTAATGACGACCAGTACGGCCTGGTGATGACGGTCAACTCCGCCAAGCTATTAAGCCCGGCGGTATTGGTGTACGACCCTGCGGTGCCCCGGGAGCAGGCCGCCATTATCGATTTGGAGGAGGCGGGGCTGGCGGTCAGCCGGACCGTCAAGGCAACGGCGTTGCCACAAGCGGTATTCGACTACCTCAAGCCCCGCAGCCACATCAGCTATTACATGGAAGCCCGGGGCGGCCATTAACGGCCCTGGCGGGACTCGCTGATGTAAAAGCGGGCCCGCTTGGCCTTTTCGATGCAACTGGGGTAGCGCTCAATTTGCTGCTGGCCCTTGGCAAGGGACAGCAGCCCCAGGGCCTTGGTGTAGCTGACGGTGCCGGCAAAGCCCTCGGCTTTGGCCAAGTCCAGTTCCTGCCAGGCGCTGTCAAGGTTGGCCGCGCATTCGTCGCGGCCGCCGGTGTGGGCGGCGCAGGCACTTAGCAACAGGGGCAACAGCAATACCAGTTTTTTGCTCATCATGGTTTTTCCTTATGCATCGGCATCAGCAAAGCATTTTCTTGATCAATAGGTGATGTCATCATCATAAATGCTGTTCTTATATAAGACCTTGTAAGGCAATACAAAAAGGGATAGCGTTTGCTATCCTTTTTTTAACAAAACCCCAAAACCTTGTTTGCCGCAACTTGAGAAACGCCTCATGCACAATAAAAAAATCGGGACTGCGTTGCTTGCAACATTGGCGCTCTGTGGCTGTGTGAATAAGCCCACCACCAAGGCGCCGGTACCCATGGCGTCGGACGAGCGCACCGTGGATATCGGCCTGCCATCGCCGGAAATTCGCGACGCGCTGGACAACAAACGGGACTGGATCCTGGCCCACACCGACGACATGAAAAAAGTCGCCGGCGAGCTGCAGGACAGTTACGGTACCGCCAGCTATGTTGCCTACTTCGACCAGGGTGAACTGAAATATCTCAAAGAGCGACTGGAAGCCGGAGAGGGCGGCTACGGTGAGCACTTTTACTTTGTCGATGGCGGTAACCTTTTTGGTTACGAAGAAGACGCCGACTGGCGCCTGACCCTGCCTGACGGCAGCCGCCGCATGGACGAGCAGGACATCGACCTCTACCTCGACCAGTACGGCACCATCGCCTTTCAAACCTATGTGAAGAACGGCCAGCGCACCGCCTTGCCGGTAGCCAAGATTGACAGCATCAAAACCCGTTTTGAGATGCTCAAAAGCCGCTCTTATCTGCAGCTGGAAGGCAAGGCGCCGCCAGTAGTGACCGCCAGCACCGATACCATGACCGTGCCCATGCCGGCACCGGCCAAGGCCGAAACCCAAGTGGCCGAAGCGCCTCCTGCTGCTCATAAAGCGCCAATGGCGCCCGTGGCTCATGGCAGTGACGGCCCAGACAGCTGGCAGCAGCCGGAGTACGTTGGGGTATCCAAGTCGCGCCATAAAGGCATGAACATGGGCACCTTCCAGGTGGCGACCCGCGATGTAAACCAAGAGGTGATGGGGTCGGTACGGGCCAAGGATTATCACCTGGGCCAGATGGTGTCCCTGACCCAGTACTGGTGCGCCTACAAGCCGGACGACTTTGAAATGCAATGGAACTACTGGTCGGCCAGCCGCCAGACCTTCCAGGGCCAGTATGTGTTCAGCTGCGGTCAGGCGCGCCAAATCATGGAAGAGCTGGGCCAAGGCCAGCGCACCGTGATGCCGGTGCATGTGCGCCGTGACGGTGTGCAAGACGCCGCCGTTACCCTGCTAAACCTCGACACCCCACAAAAGGTGGCCACCCTCAAAGGGCTTGAAAAGCGCTTTGCCAGCCCCTGTGTCGAGCACTTCTGTAAAGGCCAGTCCTACCTCAGTAAATAACGCAAAGGCGCCGCAGGGCGCCTTTTTCATTTCGCTGTGCCAGGGTACCGGGCGCTGGTACCCTATAGACAAATTAACCCCTGTAATTGCCATGGCCACCAGTACCGACCCCGCCCGCTTATACACTTTGGTTGCCCTTATTCCGGCAGGCCAGGTGGCTACCTATGGCCAACTGGCCTCCATCCTTGGCTGGAACCCAAGACTGGTGGGGCGCTACATGGCCAGTTGCCCGGCGGGTCTGCCTTGGCACCGGGTGGTCAACGCCCAGGGTGGCTGCTCGGTCAGAGACAGCCAGGGGCACCTGGAGCAGCATCAACTGCTGTTGGCCGAAGGGGTGGTTATCAAGCGCAGTGGCCGGGTGGATCTGCGCCAGGCACTGTGGTCAGGATTGTAAGGAGTGGTCATGGTTCGTGGTTTGGTAAGGGCCCTGGCGGGGCTGTCGTTTGGCCTGTCGGCGCTGTCATTTGGCCTTTCGGCCCAAAGCCTGGTGCTGGATAACGTCACCGGTTATGGCTGGCAGGGCGACAAGCTGGTGCCGTTTAGCCGGCTGGTGATTGAAGACGGTAAAGTCCTGGCAAGGGGCGATAACCGCCTGGCCATCCCCCAAGGGGCAGAGGTAAGGGATCTTGCCGGGAAAACGGTGCTGCCGGGGCTGATTGATGCCCATGGCCACGTAATGGCCCTCGGGGAAGGCACTCTCAATGTGGATTTAACCGGCGCCAAATCCCTGGCCGACGCCCTGTCTAGGGTGGCGCGCTTTGCTAAAAAGCACCCCAAGCTGCCGTGGATCCAAGGCTGGGGCTGGAACCAGGAGCTGTGGCCCGATAAACGCATGCCCACTGCCTCGGACCTAGCCATGCTCACCGACGGTCGCCCGGTGTGGCTAAGCCGGGTGGATGGCCACGCTGGCTGGGCCAACCAGGCGGCCTTGACTCTCGCCGGCATCAACGCCAAAACCCCCGAGCCCAGTGGTGGCCAAATCTTGCGTGGCCGCGACGGCCAGCCCAGCGGGGTGCTGGTGGATAACGCCATGAATTTAATGACTGCTCACCTGCCACAGCTCAGCGATGCGCTACGCGGCCAGGCGCTGGACGCTGCCCTTGGGATCATGGCCAAAGTGGGTCTTACCGGGGTAGGGGACGCCGGTGTCGACTTGCCCACCTGGCAGCTCTATCAGCAGCGCCAAGCCAGCCTCACTACCCGCATTTACGCCATGCTCGAAGCCAAGCCTGCCACCTGGCAAGCCGTGAAGGCCCCTATCGGCTGGCAAGGGAGCGATCTGTTGGCAGCGCGGGCGGTCAAGGTATTTGCCGACGGCGCCCTTGGCAGCCGAGGCGCCGCCATGCTGGCCGATTACAGCGACAAACCGGGCCACAAAGGCTCAATGCTCTATGGCCCTGGCGAGCTGGAAAAGGTGATGCGCGCCGCCTTTGACGCCGGTTTTCAGGTGAACGTTCATGCTATTGGCGACGCCGCCAACCAGCGGGTGCTGGACACCTTCGCCAGCTTTCCTCCAAGCGAGCGCAAGGGCCGGCGCAACCGTATCGAGCACGCCCAGGTGATGACCCTTGGCGACATCGAGCGCATGGCCAAACTTGGGGTAATAGCCTCCTTCCAGCCCACCCACGCCACCTCCGACATGAACATGGCCCAGAGCCGCATCGGCAAAGACCGCCTCAAAGGGGCCTATGCCTGGCGCAGCCTGGTCAAAGCTGGAGTCAAGATGGCGGCCGGCTCGGATTTCCCGGTGGAAAGCCCCAACCCCTTCTACGGCCTTTATGCGGCGGTGACCCGCCAGGACCATCACGGCCAGCCCAAAGAGGGCTGGCACAAGGAACAAGCCCTGACCCGCGAAGAAGCGCTGTATGATTTTACCCGTGGCGCGGCCTATGCGGCCTTTATGGACAAATTCACCGGCAGTCTGGCGCCGGGGCAGTGGGCGGATTTGGTGATCTTGGACGACGACTACTTTACCGTGCCGGACAGTGACATTTGGCAGCTAAAGCCCAGGGAAACCTGGCTGGCAGGCAAGGCGGTGTACCGCAGGGTGGAATAAAAAAGGGCGCCAATGGCGCCCTTTTTAGTGACCGGCCTTGTCGATGGCGCCGCTCAGCTCGGTGCTGATAAAGGCGGCGCCAAAGATAAGCAGGCCACCAATCAGCATGGTGTTGCGGCTTTTCAGCAGCCAGCCCAGTATCAGCAGCACCAGGCCTATTACCCTCACCACGTGGTCAAACTGTTCGAACATCCCTCTTACCCGTTTATATCGTTGTTGTGGCTAACATTGTTTGCCATTGGCGCCGGCCTTGCAATATCCGTTACTGGCTGAGGGCCACCCCGCCTTTAAGGTGGTAAGCCCGGCGGCCAAGGCGGGTGAGGGCAGCGGCAGCCACTTGGGAGCGCGAACCGCTGCGACAATAACAGACCAGCGGTTTGTCCTCAGGGTGCTCCAAAAGGTATTGGGCCAGGCGCGACAGCGGCGCGCTGGCGTCATTGCCCAGATGCTGCAAGTGGTGCTCGTGGCTTTCTCGTACGTCCACCAATAAGGGGGTGTCGAGAAGGGCCAGATCGTCCAATGTCAGCTCCTGCTCGGCGCTGAGTTTTAGGTTGAGGTTGGTGACCCCACAGCGAATTTCGCAGCCCTCCATGGGGGTGTCGAGGGCTTGGTCGAGGCGGGCTTTCTGGTCGGCAAAAGCCGCTTCGTCGAGCATCGACACCGGCGCCAGCACCTGGGCCAGCAGCGGGTTGCTGCGCCGCTCGGCCTCCAGGGAGGTAAAGAGCAGGTTGTGATAGTCATGGGCAGGCAACAACAAGGCTTTGGCCGGCAGCTGCTGGCCCAGCGCTTTTAGGCTGCGATAAAGGGCCTTGGCATCGGAGCTTTCAAAATCGGTGCGGCCAAGGCCGCCGTGCAGCACGGTGTCGCCCACAAAAGCGGCCTGAATATCCTCGCCCTTACTCAGCAGCAGCGCGACGGCGTCGCTGGTGTGGCCTGGGGTTGCCATGCGGCTTAGCCAATTGTCGCCAACAGCAATGGCGGGCAGGCCAAGGGGGCCAGTGCTTGCCTGCTGTGGCCAGCCAAGGGCGTCTACGTCGCTGCTGGCAAGGCCCAGGCGCTCGGCCAGCACTGGCGCGGCAGAGAGGTGGTCGGCATGGCCATGGGTGTCGAGGATGGCGGCGACCTGCAAACCCTGGCAGCTGATGGTTTCAACCAGGCGCTCGACAAGGGGCGAGACCGGGTCAATCACTATCGCCTGGCCTTGGCTAACCAACAAATAGCAGCAATCGGCGCCGCTTTTAAGCTGTACCAAGCCTTCAAGCTGTTCCGTGGGCTTGAGATGGCCCGGGTGGCGGCAAGAATAGCGCAGGGCGTCGCTGGCCTTGGCGATACGCTCACAGGCGTGGTCAAGCTGGGCTTGGGTCATGGCCGGGCCAAAGGAGAGGCGAATGGCCGCTTCGCTTTGCCAGGCCGGCAGGCCCATGGCGTCCAGTACAAAAGAGCGGGTGGCGCCGGAGGAGCAAGCCGAGCCGCTCGATACCCGGATATTGGCGGCATCAAACAAATCCAGCAGCTCTTTTGAGGCAAAGCCTTTTACCGAAAAATTAAGCGTGGTTGGCACGCTTACCGAAAAATCGTTGTTAAACACCAGGCCGGGAAAGGCGGTCAGCAGCGCGTCGGCCAGCTGCGCCCGAAAGCCATTAAGGGTGTCAACCGAGCGAAAGGTGCTGTGGGCCGGGTCCAGCAAGGCCTCAAGAATGGGCTTTAACGAGGCGATACCCGGCAGGTTTTCGGTGCCGGAGCGCAGCCCCTGTTCTTGACCGCCGCCGGCAATAAAGGGCGAAAACGGCGCCTTTTGGCGCACATACAAAAGGCCGATGCCTTTCATGGCGTAAAGTTTGTGGCCGGAGAAGGGAGCGTAATCAATGCTGGTGTCGCTAAGGGCCAGAGGCATTTTACCCAGGGCCTGCACGCAATCGACCATCCACAGGCATTGCGGGTTCTGGCTGCGAATTGCTTCTTCAACAGCGCTTAAATCCTGGCGCGCGCCGGTTTCGTTGTTCACCGCCATGGTGCAGATCATCAAGGCGTCTTTGGCGTGGCGGCGGATAAAGTCGAGATCCAAAAGCCCCTGGTGATTCACCGGAATGGCCATCACTTCGGCATCGATGCCCAGCAATTGGTTCCAGTGCTTGAGGGTGTTGGGCACCGCTTTGTGTTCGGTTGCCCCGTAAAGCAGCAGTTTACCGGGGCGATTGAGAAGCTCAGGTTGGCTTTTAACCGATGACAGTGCCGACACCACGGCGGTTTGAATGCCTTCGGTGGCACCGGAGGTAAAGATAAGGTGGCCATTACTGGCACCCAGTACCTGGCGGGCCAACTGGCGGGTGCTTTCCATCAGGTGGCGAGCCTTGAGGCCGGTAATATGGGTGGAGCTGGGGTTGCCGTAAAGCGCTCGCATCACCTCTTCTACGGCGGCCACGGCCTCGGGAAGTACCGGGGTGGTGGCGTTGGTATCGAGATACACCTCATCAATGCCGGAGGGGGTAAGCGCGCCCATATTACTGCTCCTTGAACCTATACGACTGAACAAAGCCCGATACTATATTCACTAAATGAATAATGATATTCACTTTTGGAATATGGCGTTGTTATTGATAGCAAAAAGCCATAAAAAACAAATCAGTGGCTGTCCCAGTTGGCGGCAAGATCCCAACCTGCGTCGGTTTTGACCAGCTCATAGCGCTGCTCAACCGGCACCACATCACCGCTTTTGAAATTCCCGAAGGTCAGGTGCAGTTGCCAAAGGCTCAGGCCCTTGTCCAACATGCCCAGCCACTGGCCGTCACGGGCTTTATCCTGCGCCTCGCCGGTGAGCTGGTCAAAGCCTTTGAGAAAAACCAAGTCGTACTTCACATCCACCAGGTAACCGTCTTTGCCTTTGGCTTTGCCGTCCACCTTCTCGAGGTTACGAATAAGCACCGCATCCGGCCCCAATTGCTGCTGGTACTGGCGGCTGAGGATGCGGGTCATGTCGCCGGTATCCGGCGCCTGGCTACAGGCACTTAGCAGCAGGGAAAGGGCAAACAGCAAGGCGGCTCTCATTTATCACTCCATCTTATGGTCAGGAAAAGGTTTGCGCGGTCAGCTGCTCGCCAATAAAGGCTTTTACGCATATTTTGCATCAATAAAACTAATGGATTGGTGCAAAAAAGGTCATGTGCGTACTGGCCGCCAGCTCCTTATAATCGCAGCACCTTATCAAAGGATGGCCGCCATGTTGCTGACTGTTTTATACATTATCGGTATTACCGCTGAAGCCATGACCGGCGCCCTGGCCGCAGGCCGGCGCAGCATGGACCTGTTCGGGGTCATGATCATCGCCTGCGTTACCGCCATCGGTGGCGGCTCCATCCGCGACATCCTGCTAGGCCACTACCCGCTGACCTGGGTCGCCCACCCTCAGTATATTCTCATCATCTGCTGCGCCGCCCTGGTGACCACCTGGATAGCGCCGCTGATGAGTCGCCTTCGCAAAGTGTTTTTGCTGCTCGACGCCCTGGGGCTGGTGGTGTTTTCCATCATCGGCGTCAAGGTGGCGCTGTCCATGGAGTTTGGCCCAGGGGTTGCCGTTATCTCGGCGGTGATAACTGGGGTCTTTGGCGGCATCCTGCGCGACATGCTGTGTAACCGTATCCCTTTGGTGTTCCAAAGGGAGATTTACGCCGGGGTGTCTTTGGTGTCGGCGGTGCTGTATCTGGCGCTCACTGCCCTTGGCCAACCGGACTTGCTGGCTACCCTGGTGACCCTGGCGGTGGGCTTTTCCATGCGGATGCTGGCCCTTCGCTTCAACATCGGCCTGCCGGTTTTCCAATACCAGGGCGAGCACGACTGAATAACCGTTAACACCCCTGAGACATTTTCGCCGGTTAGCGATAAGCTCAACTAAAAGTGTTTTAGGGATCAAAAGGATGCTGAACGAAGAGTTCGATTATCTGACCAGCCTTACCCAGCAGGTGACCGACTATCTGGTGCAGTACGGCTTCCAACTACTGGGAGCGATGCTGATCGTGCTGCTGGGCTGGCTGGCCTCCAACTGGGCCGGGCGCTCGCTGCGCCGCCTGGGGGATAACCGCCAGTGGGATCAGACCCTGGTGCGGTTTTTTTCCAACTTGGTGCGCCTGGCGGTACTGGCCATCTTCTTGGTGATAGCGGCTGGCAAGCTTGGCATCACCATCAGCCCCCTCATTGCCGCCATCGGCGCCGCTACTTTCGGTTTGAGCCTCGCTTTGCAGGGCCCCGTTGCCAACTACGGCGCCGGGGTGGCACTTATCCTGACCCGGCCCTTTTCGGTGGGGGATACCCTGGAGCTTTTGGGGCGCGCCGGTTTGGTGGACGACATCACCCTGGCCCAGACCGTGCTGATTACCGAAGACGGCGAGCGTATTCACATCCCCAACCGCAAGGTGCTGGGGGAAATTTACCAAAATTCCAATCAGTTCAAGCTGGTAGAGACCACGCTGCTGCTGCCAAAAGAAGCCAACCCGGAGCAGGCCCTGACCTTGCTGGAGGCGGCCTTGGCGTCGTTCGATGCCAAAGAAGCCCCCAAGGTGCAACTGGGCATCGACGCCTTTACCGCCCTTGGGATCCGGTTGGTGATAAGAGCCTGGGTGCCCACCGCCCATTATCATCAGCAGCGCCTGGCGCTTAACCTCAAGCTTTATCAGGTGCTGGATGGGGCGGGCATGGCACCGGCCAGCCCGGCGACTGTGGTAGCCTTGAATGAGTTAACGGAAAAGGGAGCGCAATAACATGAGTGCAAAATGGAGTTTAGCCCTGGCGGCGGTGGCCCTTTGTGGCTGTACGCAAGCCGCCTCAACCCCTGCCAAGGAGCCAACCGTGATCACCAAAAGCGACAAGAGCCAACCGTTAAAGCCGGTCAAAGGTGTGGCGGTTACCTTCAAGGGTAAGGTGGTGTTTCAGGGCCTGGAAGGGGGCTTTTTCGGCATTATCGACGACACTGGCCGTAAATGGCTACCCTTGAGCCTGCCCAAGGAGATGCGCCGCCCAGGCCTGGTGGTAGAAGTGGACGGCACCCCCGACCCAGATGTAATGACCATCCAGCAATGGGGCACCCCCCTTCGCATCAACAGCATTAAAGTCCTTGATGATAAGGACGCTGTGGCCCCAGGCGTGCGATATTGAGCACGTGGCGGGCAAAACCGGCGCCCGCCTCTTCAAAGATATTGAACACTTCGATACCCATGGCTTTGAGTTCTTCGACTTCGTCGGGGAACTTGGCCACCGCCGCCACCTTGCCTTTATAACCCCGCTCCTTGAGCTCTTCTGCCGCGAACAGGTTACCGTGGTGGTTGGGCATGGCCAGCAGCACCAGCTCTAAAAACTCGTCGTGGCGGATTTTGGACCAAAAATCCGAGTCGGTGGCGTCCCCCACCAGCACCTGGCGCCCGGCCTCTTGATGCTCGCCCACCTTGTCGGCGGCGTGATCGATGCCCAGTACCGCTTCGCCAAACTCGGCCTTGAGCTGGTCGTAAGCACCGGTTCCCAGGCGGCCCATCCCGAAGATAAGTACCTTGGCGCCGCCGATGTCGATGGGGGCGTCGTCCGGGTGCAGGTGGCGCTTTTCATAGCGTTTAAGGTTGGGAGTGAGGCGCCGATAGACGTTCTCGGCCCAAGTGTTAAGGGGCGAGGCCAGGGCAAAAGATATGGAAAGAGCGATGGCAATTACCGTTAGCCACTGGCCGCTCAGCAGCCCCGCCTTGGCGCCAAGGGCGGCCACAATCAGGCCAAACTCGGAGTAGGTGGCAAGGGACAGCGAAGCCAGCACCCCGGTCCGCACCCGAAGGCCAAAAAGGCTTAGCACCCAAAAATACAGGCCGGTTTTCAGCGGCAGCAGCAACACCAGGGCGATGGCCAGCAGCAGCATCGGCAAGTCCGGCAGGCCGTTAAGGCCAATGCTTAAGAAAAAGCCCACCAGCAGCAGCTCTTTGAGGTTAAAGAGGGTTTTGGAAAGCGCGTCGGCGCGGCTGTGGCCGGCGACCATCATCCCCATCACCAGGGCCCCAAGATCGGGTTTGAGGCCCGCGGCCTCAAACAGGCTTACCCCGGCCACCATGGCCAAAAACAGGCCAGCCAGGCTTTGCAGTTCGGAGTTGCTGCACCAATCGAGCAGTTTGTAGAGCACCGGGCGCAGCAGCGGCAAGGCCAGCAGCGCCGGGGCCCAAAAGGCCGGCATCTTGCCCTGGGCAAAGGTTAAAAACAGCACCGCGAAGATATCCTGCATCACCAGAATGCCGATGGCGAGGCGCCCGTAGAGGGAGCTGGTGTCGCCTTTGTCTTCCAGCACCTTGACCGCAAACACCGTCGAGGAAAAAGCCAGGGCAAAGGCCACCACCAGCCAGGAGCTGATCTGCCCCTGCACCAGCCCTAAAAGCGCCAGGCAGGCGATGCCGACGGTAAAAAAGGCCACCGAGCCAATCAGGTGCAAAGTGGTGGCGCCCCAGACTTCAGGCTTGATGAGGTTTTTGATTTTCAGCTTCAGGCCGATGGTAAACAGCAGCAGGGTGACACCCAAATCAGCAATGGTGTGCAGGCTATCAGGGGTTGGAATACCGGCGCCGTGCAGCGCAAAGCCGGCAACCAGAAAACCCACCAGCGGTGGCAAGCCCAGGCGACTCAGGGCCAGGCCGCAGAAAAAGGCCAATGCGATAACGGCTGCACTCATAACTGTAATGGTTCCCGGGCAAATTTTACCTCATGATAACAGCATCTATTTTCAACGCGTTACAGAGAACCATGCAGCCAAAGGATATTGCACTGACCCGCCTCGATGGCACCCGCGAAAACATCGACCAATACCAAGGCAAGCTGTGGCTGGTGGTCAACACCGCCAGTAAATGCGGCTTTACTCCCCAATATGAGGAGCTAGAGGCGCTGTGGCAGCAGTATCAGCACCGCGGCTTGGTGGTAATGGGCTTTCCCTGTAACCAGTTCATGCACCAGGAGCCCGGCTCCAACCAAGCCATTGCCAGCTTTTGCGACCTGAATTTCAAGGTCAGCTTCCCGATGTATTCAAAAATCGAGGTCAATGGCCCCGAGACGCACCCGCTCTATGCCTGGCTGAAAAAAAATGCGCCCGGGGTCCTGGGATCCCGGGCGGTGAAGTGGAACTTTACCAAGTTCCTAGTGGCGCCTAGTGGGCAGGTAAAGCGTTACGCTCCCCGCACGGCGCCGATGCGCATCAAAGACGTTATTGAGCAGTGGTTGCCGGCGGGCGACTAAATTCAGCCCCCGGCTGCCAGCTTGGCCAATCGCGGTTGGTGGCCAAAGATTCAATCACGTCGTGCAGCGCCTGCAGGTCGGACAGGGCACCGCGCAGGTCCCAGTCGGCCTGGTATTCGTCACAGGCATTGTGATAGCAGCCTTTGAGGCGCTTTTGCATCATCGCCCGGTACTTGGCCACATCGCTGTCCCAGGGCTGGGTGCCGCCACCGGCGTACAGCGCCGGGATCCCCGCCTTGGCAAAGTTGAAGTGATCGGAGCGGTAGTAGCCGCCGGCTTCCGGCCTGTCGTTAGGCACCAGCACTCGCCCTTGTTTGGCCAGCGCCGCACTCAGCTCACGCTCCAGGCTGGTTTTGCCCTGGCCGACCACCACCATGTCCTTGGTGGGGCCAAAGACGTTGAGGCTGTCCATGTTGATGTTGGCTACGGTCTTGCCAAGGGGAATGGACGGGTTGGCCACATAGTATTTGGAGCCCAGCAGGCCTTGCTCTTCGGCGGTTACCGCCAGGAAGGCGACCGAGCGGCGCGGTTTTTCCTTGCCCTCATAAAGCCCCTTCAAGGACTGGGCCAGGCTGATAAGGCCGGCGGTGCCGGTGGCGTTGTCCATGGCGCCGTTATAGACGGGGTCGTCTTTGTGGCTCGGGTCCATGCCCAGGTGGTCCCAGTGGGCGGTGATGATAACGGTCTCGTCGGTTTGGCCCGGCAAGATGCCCATCACGTTATGAGACTCGGTGTTTTTGACCTCGCTAGTCATGGCCACGCTGGCTTTGGCGTCAAGGCTTAGCGCCGTTGGGGCTTTGCCGGCATCGGCGGTGACCTTGGCAAAATCGAGCCCGGCCTGGCTAAAGACGCGCTTGGCGGCGTCTTCGGTTATCCAACCGGAGAAATCAGACTTGGCAATGTCCTGGCCGGCCAGGTCATAACGGGCGCCACCCCAAGAGTTTTCAACCACAGACCAGGGGTAAGAGGCAGGAGCCGTCTGGTGGATGATAAGGGCGCCGGCAGCGCCCTGGCGGGCCGCTTCGTCAAACTTGTAATCCCAGCGGCCGTAGTAGGTCATGGCTTTGCCGTCAAAGCGTTTATCGCCGGTGGCATAGCCGGGGTCGTTGACCAGCATCACCACCACTTTGCCTTTAACATCAACGCCTTTGTAATCGTCCCAGCCGAGGTCTGGGGCGTGGATACCGTAGCCCACAAACACCAAGTCGGCGTCTTTGACTTCAGTTTGGGTCACCGCTTTGGGGCTATTGATCACCATGTCTTTGAGGTAGTCGAGCTTGAGCTTACCCAGCGTCAGGGCGCCAGGGTGGCTGGTAATGGACACCAGCGGCACGGTTTGCAGGTAGCTTTGGCCAAAACCGGGCTTGAGGCCCAGGCGTTTGTATTGAGCTTGGAGGAAGGCAAGGGTCTTGGTTTCGCCTTCGGTGGCTGGCAGGCGGCCCTGGAAGTCGTCCCCAGACAGGGTTTTAACAAACTGGCCGTAACTTTGCGCGTCCAGGCCCTTGGAGAGGTTATCCCCCGGCACGGCGGCGTTGACACTGGATGCCAGCATCAGGCCCACGGCAATGAGACTGAGTCGGGTCTTCATGTCTTTATCCTTATTGTTGACGTTATGTTGCACCATGGCACAGGGCGCCCTGGCCGCCAACGGCAAGGCGGTTATCGGTTGCAAAGATGCGGCAAAAGGCAGGAGCGGTGAAAAGTTGCCCAGGCGCCCAAGCACCTGGGCCTAGCCTTAAAAGACGTCGATTTCGGCGACGCTTTTAAAAACGTGGTTGGGGCGAAAGGGCATCTTGGGAATGTCGTCGCGGGTCGACACCCCGGAGAGCACCAAAATGGTCTCAAGGCCGGCCTGAAAGCCCGCCAGGATATCGGTGCGCAGGTTGTCACCAATGATAACCGTGTTCTCGGAGTGAGCGCCGATATGGTTAAGGGCCGAGCGGATTATCCAACTGGAAGGTTTACCCACGTAAAAAGGCTGCTGACCGGTGATGCGCTCGATAGGGGCGCACAAAGCGCCACAGGCCGGGCTCTGGTTGGGGCCGTTAAAATCGGGGTTGGTGGCGATAAAGCGGGCGCCGCCGGCCACAAAGCGGGCGGCCTTGTGGATCATGTCCCAGTTGTAGGAGCGGGTTTCACCGATGATCACAAAATCGGGGTTGATGTCGGTGATGGTAAAACCGGCCTGGTACAGCTCGTGGGTGAGGGCGCCGTCACCAATCACGTAGGCCTTGGTGCCGTCCTGGCGGCGCAGAAAGTCGGCGGTGGCCATAGCTGAGGTGTAGAACTTTTCTTCCGGCACCTCGATGCCAGCGGCGGCCAGGCGGTTGTGCAGGTCACGGGCGGTTTGAGAGGGGTAGTTGGTCAACAGAACCAGCGGATTGCCCTGCTCCAGCACCCGGCGAATAAAGCCGTCGGCGCCGGGAACGGCGGTGTTGTCGTGCATTAGCACGCCATCGATATCGCAGATGATATTTTTCATGGAAGTCTGACAGTTAGCGGTGTTGTGCCAGTGATACCAGAAAAGCGCGGTGTTTTGCTACACTGGCCGCCTTTTAGCGAGCGGGATTTCATCGGTGAACTGGCAGTGCGATTTTCTTCAAAGCGGGCTTTATTGCGACCTGCAACGGTTGTTCCCGGCGCTTGCCAGTGAGCGCGATTTCCCCAGCCTTGACACCTTAGCCAGTTGGCTTGCCCCCAATACCCTCACCGAGCAGGGCCAGCACATCCGCTTTTGCGCCGAGCCGCCCGGGGATTATTACGAGTTGCAGGTGATGCAAACCGGCAGGGTGCCGACCCGCGAGCAGAACTGGCATGATATGTTCAACGCCCTTGCCTGGGCGCTCTTTCCCCAAGCCAAGGCCCGTATCAACGCCCTGCATGTGGCGGATATCGCGGCTTTTGGCCTGCACCCCAGAACCTTGCGCCGCGACAGCCTGACCCTTTTTGACGAGTGTGGGGTGCTGGTGCCCTCGAGCGACAAATCACTCCTTGAAGCCCTTCGCCAGCATCACTGGCGCGAGGTGTTCTTTACCCAGCGCCGGCGCTGGGGGCGGGACATTGAAGCGCGGGTCTTTGGCCACGCGGTCTACGAGCAGGGGCTGACCCCTTATCTGGGCCTGACCGCCAAGATGTTTCCCATCGAAGTGGTGCCTGAGTATTTCAGCCTGAGCCTTAAAGAGCGCTACCGGTTTTTGGATGCCAACCTGGCGACCATGCTCACAAACGGCGCCCTTAATAACAAAAAGCGGCTGTCACCCTTACCGCTACTGGGGGTGCCGGGCTGGTGGCCAGGCAATGCCGACAGCGCATTTTTTGATAACCCGCAGTATTTCAGGCCGCTTTTTAAAGCCCGCGCCCCGCTATAAAAAAGGCCGCTGGTTAGCGGCCTTTTTCTCAGCTCTGTGAAGTGCGGTGCGGCAGGTGCACCTCTTCTTCTTTTTGGGCGGCATGAGGGTCGTTGTAGACCGCCTCGTCCAAGGCCCCTTCGGATTTGGCCACCACCACTGTCACCATGGAATCGCCGGTGATGTTGACTGCGGTGCGGGTCATGTCCAGCAGCCTGTCTACGCCCATGATAAGGCCGATGCCCTCAACCGGCAGGTTCACCTGGTTAAGCACCATGGCCAGCATGATAAGGCCGACGCCAGGCACACCGGCGGTGCCGATGGAGGCGAGGGTAGCGGTGACTATCACCATCAGAAAATCGCTGACCGACAAGTCCACCCCGTACACCTGGGCGATAAAGACGGTGGCCACCCCTTGCATGATGGCGGTGCCGTCCATGTTGATGGTGGCGCCAAGGGGCACGGTAAAGGAGGCTATGGTGTTTTTGGCGCCGAGCTTCTTGGTCACGGTTTCCAGGGTCACCGGCAGGGTGGCGTTGCTGGACGAGGTGGAGAAGGCAAAAAGCGCCGCGTCGCGCATCTTGCTGATAAACATCAGCGGGCTTAGGCGAGTTAAGGCCTTGAGCAGCACAGGGTAGGTGATAAAGGCGTGCATCAGCAGCACGGCTACCACCAGGCCAAAGTACATGGCGAGGCTGCCGAGGGTTTCAAAGCCCTTGCTGGCGAAAAGCTTGGCCATCAGGAAGAACACCCCGAACGGCGCCAGGTTCATCAGAATGGTGACCAGTTTCATGATCACCTCGTTGAAATCCTCAAAGAGCTTGGCAATGCGCTCGCCGGCTTTGCCGCAAAGGGCGATGGCGATACCAAAAAGTACCGCAAACACAATGATTTGCAGCATGTTGCCAGAAGCCATGGCCTCAATGGGGTTGGCCGGCACCAGATTGGCAAACACATCGGCCAGGTCCGGGGCCTTGGCCGCCTGATAGCTAGCGTCGGTTTTCAGATCCAGGCCGCTGCCGGGTTTGAGTAGCAGCGCCATCACAATGGCAAGGGTAATGGCGATGGCGGTGGTGATGAGGTAAAGGCCGATGGTTTTCAGGCTAAGGCGGCCCAGGGTGGCAGGGTCTGACAGCGAGCAGGTACCGCACACCAAGGACACAAACACCAGGGGCACCACCAGCATTTTCAATGAGTTGATAAAAAGTTGGCTGCCAATTTGAAAAAGGCCGCCGGTCAGCCAGGTTTGCACAAAGCCCGGCTCAGGGGCGCTCTGGCCAGGCTCGGCATGGGGTGTGAGATAAAAGCAGATAAGCCCCACCACAAGACCCAGTGCCATACCGATGACGATACGCGCCGTAAGGCCCAATTTTCCTTTTTGTTTTGACATGGCCTTTCCAAAAGGTTGCTAGCAAATTCCCGCTAATCTAGCAGCTTAACGGCAACTCGAACAACCGACCACCTCGGGCCGGGATCACGAAAACCACTGCCGGCAGCTGGCGCGGGCCCAGGGCAAGCTGAAGGACTGGCCAGAGCCTGAGGCAAGAAAAAACCCGGCGTTGCCGGGCTTTTTATCAGGCGAGCTGGAAGGGGTAGACCGAGCCCAAGGCCAAAATTTGGGTTAGCTCGTCAAGGGCCTGGCGGCTTTCCGTCAATAGCGCCGGGTCGGCCAGGTCGGCCACATGCAGCTGGTCGCGATAGTGCTTGTCCACCCAGCCGTTCAAGCGGGTAAAGAGGGCGTCGTCCAGCAGGCAATGTGGGTTGGCGGCCGCCAGCTCTTGGTCGTTTAGGGCAACCCGCAGGCGCAGGCAAGCCGGGCCGCCGCCGTTTTTCATGGATTCTTTGACGTCCATGTAGCGCACTTCCTTGATGGGGGTGTCTTTTTCCACCAGTTCGGCCAGATAACGGCTGACCGCATCGGACTCTTCACACTCGGTGGGGGCGATAATGGCCATGTGCCCGGAGGGCAGGGTCACTATCTGGGTGTTGAACAGGTAGGTTTTCACCGCCTCGCTGACGCTGACGCTTTGGCGGGGAACCTCGATGAAATGCAGCGGATGTTCGCCGAATTTGCGCTGTATCTCGGCAAAATCTGCGGCGGTGTTGGCAAAGGCGTCCTGGTGATAGAACAGCACGTTCTGGTTGCCCACGCTTATCACGTCGTTGTGGAACACCCCGGCGTCAATCACCTCCGGGTTTTGCTGCATGAACACCACATTGCTCTCGTCCAGGCCGTGCAGGCGGGCGATGGCCTGGGAGGCCTCCAGGGTTTGGCGGGCCGGATAACGGCGCGGTGCCGGGGCCTGGCTGTTGAACGCTTCGCGGCCGTAGACAAACAATTCCACGCCGGCGTGGCCATACTGGCTGCAAAGGCGGGTGTGGTTAGCAGCGCCTTCATCGCCGAAATGATCGTTGTCCGGCAGATGTTTGTGATGTTTAAAGTAGCGCTCGTCGCTAAAAATGGCTTTTAATATGCGCCCCGTGACCGCCGGCTCCAGGCTGCGGTGAAATTTGTTGGTCAGATTGGCCGGGGTAAAATGCACCCGCCCGTCGTGGGTGTCGGCCGACGGCGAGATGGTGGCAGCATTGGCGGTCCACATGCTGGACGCCGAGCAACAGGCGGCCAGCAGATGCGGCGCGTCCTTGGCAGCCTTGGCCAGCACCTGGGCGTCGGTGCCGGTAAAGCCCAGGCGGCGCAGAGTGGCCATGTCGGGCCTTTCCTGAGGCGCCAGCACCCCTTGCTTTAGGCCAAGGTCGTGCAAGGCTTTCATCTTCTTCAGGCCCTGCTTGGCGGCCTGGCGGGGATTGGAGGCGGCCTTGGCGTTGGACAAAGAGGCGACATTGCCAAAGGACAGGCCCGCGTAGTTATGGGTTGGCCCAACCAGGCCATCGAAATTGACTTCGAAATGTTTCATGCCGTGTTCCTTTGATGATCCTTTGGTTAAAGGGACGTCAATACTTGTCCGCATTATACCTGTGCCACCTTTTTATCGGCCCTTGGCCTTGCAAATGACGGATAAGTTGAATTAATTAGAAAAAAAGATGAGTTCGAGTAGGCTCCTTGCATAGCGAGAGTCAAAACACTATATATGGGCCACCCGGACGGGCCCCAGCCAACCAGACCTAAGAGACACATGGCAAAATCATTGGTGATCGTGGAGTCCCCAGCCAAGGCCAAGACCATAAATAAATATCTTGGTAAGGACTTCATCGTTAAATCTTCTATTGGCCACATCCGCGATCTGCCCACCAGTGGCGGCGGCAAGGGCAAGAAAAGCCCCGCCGCCAATCCTTTGGTGGCGCGCATGGGTGTGGATCCTGACAACCACTGGCAGGCGCACTACGAAGTGCTGCCCGGCAAAGAAAAGGTGGTCGCCGAGCTCAAATCCCTGGCCGCAAAAGCGGATAAGGTCTATCTGGCAACGGACTTGGATAGGGAAGGGGAGGCCATTGCCTGGCACCTTCGCGAGATCATCGGTGGCGACGAACACCGCTTCCAACGGGTGGTGTTCAACGAAATTACCAAGAACGCCATCACTCAGGCCTTCGAGCATCCCAGCCACGTCAGCATGGAAAAGGTTAACGCCCAGCAGGCGCGCCGTTTCCTCGACCGGGTGGTGGGCTATATGGTCTCGCCCCTTTTGTGGAAGAAAATTGCCCGTGGCCTTTCTGCTGGCCGGGTGCAATCGGTAGCGGTGCGGCTGGTGGTGGAGCGCGAGCGTGAAATTCGCGCCTTCACCCCGGAAGAGTACTGGGATCTGCACGCAGACCTTGGCGCCAAAGAAGGCGATCTTCGGATGATGGTGACCCACCAGGGTGGCCAGGCCTTTAAGCCGGTCAACCAGGCCCAGACCATGGCGGCGGTAGATGCCCTGAACGGCGCCAGCTACCAAATCACCGACCGTGAAGACAAGCCCAGCCAGTCTCGGCCCTCTGCACCTTTTATTACCTCCACCCTGCAGCAGGCCGCCTCCACGCGCCTGAGCTTTGGGGTGAAAAAGACCATGATGCTGGCCCAGCGCCTCTACGAGGCCGGTTACATCACCTACATGCGTACCGACTCCACCAACCTCAGCGCCGAAGCGCTGGACGCGGTGCGCGGCTACATCGGCAAGGAATATGGCCAGGCATACCTGCCGGCTTCGCCCTTGACCTATGGTGCTAAAGCCAACGCCCAGGAAGCGCACGAAGCCATTCGTCCTTCCGATGTCAGCGTCAAATCCGAGAACCTGGATGTCGAGCGCGACGCCCAGCGCCTCTACGAGCTTATCTGGCGCCAGTTCGTGGCCTGCCAGATGACCAACGCCGTTTACGACGTTACCCAGCTCACCGCCACCGCCCAAACCGGTAAAGGTGACTTCACCCTCAAGGCCAAAGGCCGGGTGCAGCGCTTTGACGGCTGGACCCGGGTGCTGACCCCGATGAAGCGCAAGGACGATGACGAGCAGCTGCCCAACGTGGCAGTGGGCGAGGCGCTGCGTCTGGACAAGCTCGACCCCAAACAGCATTTTACCAAGCCGCCGGCCCGCTTTACCGAGGCCTCCTTGGTCAAAGAGCTGGAAAAACGCGGCATCGGCCGCCCGTCCACCTACGCATCCATCATCTCCACCATCCAAGACCGCGGTTATGTGAAGGTGGAGACGCGCCGTTTTTACGCCGAGAAAATGGGTGAGATAGTCAACGACCGCTTGGTGGAGAACTTCGCCAACCTGCTCAGTTACGACTTTACCGCCCGCATGGAAAACGAGCTGGACGGCATCGCCAACGGCGAGCGCGAATGGCACGGGGTACTGGACGAGTTCTACGGCGATTTTAAAAAGCGCCTCGACGATGCCGATGACAACATGCGCTCCAACGCCATGGTGATGACCGACATCGACTGCGCCGTCTGTGGCCGCAAGATGGGTATTCGCACCGCCTCTACCGGGGTATTCCTCGGTTGCTCCGGCTACAGCCTGCCGCCTAAGGAGCGCTGCAAAAACACCATCAACCTCACCCCCGGTGAGGAAGTGATCAACGTTGACGACGACGAGGCCGAAACCAACGCTCTGCGCGCCAAAAAACGTTGCCCCATCTGCGCCACCGCCATGGACTCCTACCTGGTGGATGCCAAGCGCAAACTGCATGTCTGTGGCAACAACCCGGACTGTGAAGGCTACGTGCTGGAAACCGGCGAGTTCAAACTCAAAGGCTACGACGGCCCAGTTATCGAGTGCGACAAATGCGGCTCGGACATGGAGCTCAAAAACGGCCGCTTCGGCAAGTATTTTGGCTGCACCAACCCCGACTGCAAAAACACCCGCAAGATTTTGCGTAACGGCGAGCCAGCGCCGCCGAAGGAAGATCCGGTACCACTGCCGGAGTTGCCTTGCGAAAAGTCCGACGCCTACTTTGTGCTGCGCGACGGCGCCGCCGGTATCTTCCTGGCTGCCAACACCTTCCCCAAATCCCGGGAAACCCGGGCACCCAAGGTGGAAGAGCTCAAGCGCTTTGAAGACCGCCTGCCCGAGAAGTTCAAGTACCTGGCCAAGGCCCCGGCCAAGGACAAGGACGGCAACCCGGCAGTGGTGAAGTTCTCCCGTAAAACCAAGAGCCAGTACGTGGGCTCGGAAAAAGACGGTAAAGCCACCAGTTGGATGGCGTTTTATGAGAACGGCAAATGGGTCGATAACGGTAAATAAGCAAAAGCCCCGCTGATGCGGGGCTTCTTTTTGGCGTTAACAGGCCGTAAAAAAACCGCCCATCGGGGCGGTTTTTTCATCACCATTTTTTCTTGGGTGAGAACAGCAAATCCATATCGTCCGGCTGCTGGGGTTCGCCCTCTTTTTTTGGCGGCTTGGCGGGAGGCAGGTTACTGTTGTTGGCGTTTATTTCATCCAGGTGTTGCTGAATCTCCCCCAGTTTTGCCCGCAAGTAGTTGTCCTGGTGGGCATGGGGAGCTGCCAACTGCTTGGCTTTGTTGAGAAACTGGCGGGCTGAGCCGAGCTGTTTGATGATTTTGGCCGACACGCCGCGGGAGATAAGCCCTTCGACGTTGATCTTCAAACGAATACGGTCAAGAAAGGCTGACTCCATGCGAAAAGTGTCGGCATCGACCTTGCCCTTGTTGAACTCGGTGCGCAGCACGGCGATCAGCAATTTCACAGCTTGCAGCAACTGCACCATCTGCTGCTCGTTATCGGGCAGGCGCAGGTTGTCGTCGCTGGCGCGATAGCTTTGCAAGGCTTGCTTTTGTTGGTTAACGGCATCCTCGCTGCGGCTTTTTAAGGAGCTGTCCTTGCCGCCACTGAGCCTTGCTGCGGCTTGCAGGGCTTCGGCCAAACGGCCATAAAGCATGGCCACCAAGTTGCTGGAGATGGGCATCTGGCCGGCGATGGGCAGCAATGCCTCGGTTTCATCGATAATGGCTTTTTGCTTGGCAAATTCTTGGCGCCGTTCGGCTTCTTGTTTTTGCCGCTGTTGCTGAAAGACATTTATTACCACTATGCCCACCAGCAGTATCACAATCACGGCAATCACAATGTAAGTCATCATGTTATTATCCTGTTGCGCCTGCGCACATTTCAGCAAATTGTATAGGAAGTGCTCCAGTTCCGATAGCATATCAACCATTTGCGTGATGATATAGAACCCGGATAAGTTATACTTTTTTGGCATAACCCGGTGGCGGAGCCTTTTTAGATGAAGTTGCAGCAGTTGCGTTACATCGTCGAAGTACGTAACCACAATCTCAATGTCTCGGCGACCGCCGAAAGCCTGTATACCTCGCAGCCCGGCATTTCCAAGCAGGTTCGTATGCTGGAAGACGAGTTGGGGGTGCAAATTTTTGGCCGAAGCGGCAAGCATCTGACCCACGTAACCCCTGCTGGCAAAGCCATCATTGCCATCGCCGAGGAAATGCTCAACAAGGCCGATGCCATCCGCTCGGTTGCCTTCGAGCATACCCAGCCAGACCGGGGTAAGCTGCATATCGCCACCACCCACACCCAGGCCCGTTATGCCTTGCCGCCGGTCATTCGCGGTTTTATCGACCGCTACCCGCAGGTTTCTTTGCACATGCACCAGGGCACGCCCACTCAGATAGCCGAGGCGGTGGTGCGTGGCGATGCCGATTTCGCCATCGCCACCGAGGCGCTGCACCTCTATGACGACCTCATCATGCTGCCGTGCTACCACTGGAACCGCAGCATTGTGGTGAAAAAAGATCACCCTCTGCTGGCGGTTGACAAGGTGGGTATCCGTGAACTCGCCAAGTACCCGTTGGTGACATACGTTTTTGGTTTTACTGGCCGTTCCGATTTGGATGAAGGCTTTGCCAAAGAAGGGTTGGAGCCGCACATCGTCTTTACCGCTACCGATACCGACGTTATCAAGACCTATGTGCGCCTGGGGCTTGGCGTTGGGGTGATAGCGTCCATGGCGTATGACCCTGAGCAAGACAGCGACTTGGTGGCGATTGATGCCAGCCATTTGTTCCGGGCTTCCACCACCAAGATCGGTTTTCGAAAATCGAGCTTTCTGCGTGGCTACATGTACGACTTTATCGAAGGCTTTGCCCCCCATCTGACCCGCAGCCTGGTGGACGAAGCCATCCGTTTGCGCGACAGCGAAGCGGTGGAAGCGCTTTTTACCAACGTTTCGCTACCGGTGCGCTAAACTCATCATTTTTTAGGCGCTTTGCTGGCAAAGTCTGCTGCGCCGTACAACACTCCTCTTGCGGGCATCTGCCCGCCCGACCAGCCGGGTCGACGGATAGCCCGGTTTAGGCTCTTAGAGGAAAAACACTGTGCGCTGGGTAAAGGCTTTGTTTGCGTTATTGCTGTTGGCCAGTTTTGGCGCGTCAGCGCTGGAGCAGGTTCGGGTGCAATTGCGCTGGAAACACCAGTTCCAGTTCGCCGGCTACTACGTGGCCAAGGAATACGGTTACTACCGGGACGCTGGCCTTGATGTCACCTTGCTTGAAAACGGCCCCGGCCTGCCTGGTGGCATCAGTGAAGTGGCCAACAATCAGGTGGAATTTGCCGTTGCTGGCGCCGGAGTGATCGCTGCCTACGCTGAGGGCCAGCCGGTGGTGGCGGTGGCTGCCATCTTCCAACATTCTCCCCTGGTGTGGTTAGTGCTGGAAAAAAGCGGCATCAAGAACCTGCACGATTTAGCCGGCAAACGGCTGATGAGCGCCTTTCCCCAGGAACAAATGGTGGATTTGCTGGCGCCGTTTCCCATGGAAAGTATCCCGCTAGATACCCTTAACTGGGTACCCAGCGAATTTAGCGTTGACGCCCTTATCAAGGGCCACACCGATGCCTATGCCGCCTATAAAAGCAATGAGCCTTTTGTGCTTCGTCAAAAGGGCATCGGCTACCGCTTGATTGAACCCCGCACCTATGGAGTGGATTTTTACGGCGATGTCATTATCACCAGCCGGGAGCTGGCATACCGCCACCCAGGGCTGGTGGAGAAGTTTCGAGACGCAACCCTGCACGGTTGGCGTACGGCGCTGGATAATATCGACGGCACCGCCCGGCTTATTCAAAGCAAATATGCACCGCAAAAATCCCTGGAACAGCTTCGCTTTGAAGGCCAACAAATTCGTGAGTTGGTCATACCGGATATGGTGGCCATCGGTCACATGAACCAAGGGCGCTGGGAACGGATTTTAGATCTCAACCAGCAACTGGGGCTGATTAAGGACAAAGCCGATTTGTCCGGCTTTTTATTTAACCCCCAAGCGAATAAGAGCCAATGGAACTGGCCCGCCACCATTTTTGCCTTGGCCTTTATGGGGGCGCTGATGGTGCTCTACCAGTTTCGGCGCCTTAACAAGCGTCTTCGTCTGGAGGTGGCGCGGCGCCACGAAATCGAGCAGGAGCTTCGCTCCCAGGCCTATACCGACCCTTTAACCGGCACCGGCAATCGCCGCGCGTTGATGGAAGTGGGCCATCGCAGTTTTGCTATGTCGGTCAGAGATCAAGAGCCGCTGTCCCTCATCATGGTGGATGTGGACCATTTCAAGCGCATTAACGACAGCTATGGCCATGACATTGGCGACTTGGTGCTGTGCCATTTGGGAGAAGTGCTGCGCCACACTATTCGTTCCGATGATTTCGTTGGGCGCCTTGGTGGCGAGGAGTTTGCCATTTTGTTGCCCGGCAGCGGTGTGGAGTCGGCCATGGCCATGGCTAGGCGCCTTAAAAACCGTTTAAGTGTGCATTCTTTTACCCTCAACCCCCACGAGCGCATCGCCATCAGCGTCAGCGCCGGCGTGGTAGCTAGGGGAGACGAAGACAGTTGTTTTGAGCAGATGCTGTCTCGGGCCGATTGCTTGCTTTACCAGGCCAAGGCGGCAGGGCGGGACCAAATTCAGCGTGAAAGCACCCTTGATGAAACGCCGCTGCCCCCCAGCAATATCGCCCTTATCAAGGATCGGCAGAAAAATTAATCTGCATCAAAGTCTTGCCAGGCACGAGCGGTACACTGCCTCTTGAAAGCCAAGGCTTTCAACTACTCTGCTGACTGTTTAACCCGGCCTCGGCCGGGTTTTTTCTATGCCTAAAGTACAGTGCGCAGCCAGGGGGGTTATCAACCAGTCTCATGGGGTCCCATTTACAAGGAGCACAGCATGAGGACCTTACTGTTTATCCTGAGTCTTTTTACCTTAAATGCCTACGGCGCTTGCCTTGATGCGGTGGTGTTGGTGCATGGCAATACCGCGAGTCCGTCCAGTTGGGCCAACACCCTGGCTTTGCTGAAGGCCAAGGGCTACCAAGACAGCGAGCTTTTTGTACCCACCTGGGGCTCGAAAAGCTGCGCGGCCTGTAACGACCATAACGGCAGCGAAGAAACGCCGGTGAAGACGGCTTTGCAGCAGGCACTGGCCGCCAGCTGCACCGGCAAAATTGATGTCATTGGCCACTCCATGGGGGCAACCCTTGCTGCCCAACAGATAGTCAAACTGGGCATTGCCGGCCAGGTGGACGCCTTTGTGGGTATTGCCGGTGCCTTTCGTGGGCTCTATAGCTGCGGCATTTACCCCTACAACGTCCTTACCAGTACCTGCGGCAGCTATGGGCTGTCCATAGGCAGCCCTTTTCTAGACAACCTGTACGGTGACACCTTTGGCAGCCGGGTTTACTCCATCAAGAGCTATATCGATCAGGTGGTCTGCTCCACGGGAACCTGCCTAGTTTACGGGGTACATTCGTCCAGTATCTGGTATGAAGATGCCAGCTATACCTACAACCTCGGCCATTTTGGCCTGCAGACCGATACCGCCGATTTACAGGTTTCGCTCATCCAGAATTGAAATAAAAGCTGAAAAAGCATACTCATAGAACCAAACAGACTTGCAGGTACCCGTACCTCATCTGTTAGAAGTAATGGACGTTTAGACATCCAATTGCCCGAAGTCGCTGCTGTATCGCGGGGCATCAACCTTGTGGGGAGATGGCATGCGCATTGGCATACCAGCAGAAAGTGTATCGGGAGAAAACCGGGTTGCCGCTAGCCCGAAATCGGTGGCGGAGCTGAAAAAACTCGGCTTTGAGGTGCTTATCGCGCCGGGGGCCGGGCAGGGCGCCAGTTTTGACGACAGCGCCTACCTTGACGCTGGCGCAGAGCTTACCGACCCCTGGGAGTGCGACCTTATCTTTAAGGTCAACGCCCCGAGCGACGAGGAAATCGCCCGTCTTAAGGCCGGCACCACCCTGGTGAGCTTTATCCAACCGGCCCAAAACCCTGAACTGCTGGACAAACTCAAAGCCCAGCAGGTGAACGTGCTGGCCATGGATATGGTGCCCCGTATCTCCAGGGCACAATCTCTTGATGCGCTGTCATCCATGGCCAATATCGCCGGTTACCGGGCGGTGGTGGAAGCGGCCAACGCCTTTGGCCGTTTCTTTACCGGGCAAATCACCGCCGCCGGCAAGGTACCGCCTGCCAAGGTGATGGTCATTGGCGCCGGTGTGGCCGGCCTTGCCGCTATCGGCGCTGCCGGTAGCCTGGGGGCGGTGGTACGCGCCTTTGATACCCGCCCCGAGGTCAAGGAACAGATCCAGTCCATGGGCGCCGAGTTTTTGGAAGTGCACCTCGAAGAAGAGGGCGGCAGCTCCGACGGTTATGCCAAAGAGATGAGCCAGGCCTTTATCGACGCCGAGATGGCGCTCTTTTTGGAGCAGGCCAAGGAGGTGGACATTATCATCACCACCGCCCTTATCCCTGGCAAGCCGGCGCCCAAGCTCATTACCCGCGAGATGGTCAAAGCCATGAAGCCAGGCTCGGTGATTGTGGACTTGGCCGCCCCCAACGGCGGCAACTGCGAGCTCACCAAACCGGGCAAAAGGTTCAAGTCAGACAACGGCGTTATCATCCTTGGCTATACCGACCTGGCCAGCCGCCTGGCCGGGCAAAGCTCTACCCTTTACGCCACCAACCTGGTGAACCTTGCCAAGCTCCTTTGCAAGGAAAAAGACGGCAACATCAACATCGATTTTGACGATGTGGTGCTTCGCAACATGACGGTGGTTAAAGAGGGTGAACTGACCTTCCCGCCGCCGCCCATTGCCGTTTCTGCCGCGCCCAAACCCAAGGCGGCGCCCAAAGAGGTGCCTAAAGAGGCGACAGAGCCGGCCAAACCCAGCCGCAAGAAATATGTGCTGGGAGGCATTGGCCTCTTGGCCTTTGCCTGGGTGGCCAATGCCGCGCCGCCGGCTTTTCTCTCGCACTTTACGGTATTCGTGCTGGCCTGCGTGGTGGGCTATTACGTGGTGTGGAATGTTACTCACGCCTTGCACACGCCGTTGATGTCGGTGACCAACGCCATCAGTGGCATCATCGTGGTGGGGGCATTGTTGCAAGCGGGCTCTGGCGGCTTGACCGGCTTTTTGGCCTTTGTGGCGGTGCTGGTGGCCAGCATCAATATCTTCGGGGGTTTTACCGTAACCCGCCGCATGCTGAAAATGTTCCAAAAGGGGTAAGTCGATGTCTTATGGATTAGTCAGTGCGGCTTACATCATCGCGGCACTTTGTTTTATCGGCGCCCTGGCTGGGCTTTCCAAACAGGAAAGCGCCAAGCGGGGTAATCTTTTTGGCATCATCGGCATGGCCTTGGCGCTGGTGGCCACCATCCTTAGCCCCGGCGTGTCTGGCCTTGGCTGGATCCTGCTGGCCATGGTGATAGGCGGCGCTATCGGCGCGCGGCTGGCGCTTAAAGTGGAAATGACCCAGATGCCGGAGCTGGTGGCCATACTGCACAGCTTCGTGGGCCTGGCTGCGGTGCTGGTGGGTTATAACTCCTGGCTCGATCACGGCCCCTTAAGTGGCAGCCTGCTCAGTATTCACCTTACCGAGATTTTCCTCGGGGTCTTTATCGGCGCCGTTACCCTGACCGGCTCGGTGGTGGCCTTTGGCAAACTGCGCGGCACCATTGCCTCCAAGGCGCTGATGCTGCCCCACCGTCATAAGCTCAACCTGGCGGCGGTGGTGGTCTCGGTGCTGCTGCTTATTTATTTTGTCAGCGGTGGTGGTACCAGTGGTTTTGCCCTGGTGCTGATGACCCTTATCGCCCTGGCCTTTGGCTGGCACCTGGTGGCCAGTATCGGCGGCGCCGACATGCCGGTGGTGATCTCCATGCTCAACTCCTACTCGGGCTGGGCGGCGGCGGCGGCCGGTTTCATGCTGGGTAACGATTTACTGATTGTTACCGGCGCCCTGGTGGGCTCAAGCGGCGCCATTCTGTCTTACATCATGTGTAAGGCCATGAACCGCTCCTTTATCTCGGTGATCGCCGGTGGCTTTGGCAACGACAGCAGCGCCGCCAGCGAAGATATCACCGGCGAGCACACCGAGGTGAGCGCCGAAGACGTGGCAGAAGCCCTCAAAAACGCCGAGTCGGTGGTGATCACCCCCGGCTATGGTATGGCGGTGGCCCAGGCCCAATACCCGGTGGCAGACATCACCGCTAAGCTGCGCGCCAAAGGGGTCAAGGTGCGCTTTGGCATTCATCCTGTGGCCGGGCGCCTGCCGGGGCACATGAACGTGCTGCTGGCCGAAGCCAAGGTGCCTTACGACATCGTGCTGGAGATGGACGAAATCAACGACGATTTTACCGACACCGACGTGGTGCTGGTGATCGGCGCCAACGACACCGTCAACCCAGCCGCCGCCGAAGACCCTTCCAGCCCCATTGCCGGCATGCCGGTGCTGGAGGTGTGGAATGCCAAGCAGGTGGTGGTGTTCAAGCGCTCCATGAATACCGGCTATGCCGGGGTGCAAAACCCGCTGTTCTTCCGCGACAACACCGTGATGCTGTTTGGCGATGCCAAACAAAGCGTCGAGGCCATCTTGAAAAGCCTCTAAGTTTAAGGCGCCTTCGGGCGCCTTAACTTTTTGAAAGACCTGTCTTTATCGTTAGGGCGCGCTACACTGGTAGCCTGCACGAAGATAAGGACATTGCCATGCGTGTGTTGCTGTTACTGCTGCTCTGTTGTGGCCAGGCCCTGGCCGCCATCCCCAAACCCCTCCAACCTTGGCAAGACTGGGTACTTGCCGACCAACCCTTTCGCCACTGCCCGTTAAACCTTGGCACCGAAGCCCAAGGCGCCGGGGATTTTGCTTGCCTGTGGTACCGGCCCTTGGTGCTGAATTTGGACGATGGGGCAGGGCAGTTCAGCATGACGGTATCGCGCTACAGCGACGGCTGGGTATGGCTGCCGGGCGAACCCGGCCAAAGCTGGCCAAGGCAGATGCAGCTTGATGGCAAAGCGCTAGCGCTGATGAATGTCGGCGGCCGCCCCGCTCTTTGGGTGCCCAAAGGCGAGCACCGCATTGACGGCCACTTTGGCTGGAGCCAGTTGCCTGTCAAGCTGCGTTTGCCACAGGGCGTGGCCTTGGTCCAGCTCAGCCTTGGCGGCAAGGGTGTCGGCCAGCCCCAACGCGAAGGCGGCTACCTGCTGCTAACCCGCGAGGCCCAGGGCAGTGACAGCCACCAGGCGAGCCTGGACGTCTCGGTATTTCGCCACTTTGAAGACGGCCTGCCGGCAACCCTGACCACAGTGCTGCGCCTTGATATCGCTGGCCCGGCGCGCGAGCTGAACCTGGGTAAGGTCTTGCCCGATGGTTACAGCGTGCTGACGCTGCAAAGCGAGCTGCCGGCCCGGTTTGACGCCGATGGCACCTTGCGCATCCAGGCCCTGGCTGGCAACAAGAGCCTTACCATCAGGGCGCGCAGCCTTGAGGCGGTAAGCCAGCTTGGCTTTGTGCAAAACGGCTTGATGCCGGGGCAAGAGGTGTGGTCGGTGGCAACGGACAGCCGCCTTCGCAGCCTGCGTTTTGAAGGGGCGAGCCCCATAGACCCAAACCAGACCCGCATGCCAGCCGGGTGGCGCCAGCTACCGGCCTTTGTGCTGAGTCCCTCCCAGGGGCTGGCGCTGGTAGAGCAAGGCCGTGGCCGCCAGCAAAACCAAAACAGCCTGCATTTGAGCCGCGACCTGTGGCTCGATTTTAGCGGCAAGGGGTATCACTTTAGCGACATTATCAGCGGCACCATGCGCAGCGATTGGCGCTTGGATATGGCCGCGCCTTACCAGTTGCAACAAGCCCGGCAAGCCGAGCGGGCGCTTCCCCTGACCGAAGGGCCAAATGGCCAGCGGGGCATTGAGCTTCGCGCCCAAAACCTCGAGCTTGATGCCAGCGGCACCCTCGATAACAGCAACCATTGGCCCGTTGCCGGTTGGCAAAGCGGCTTTGACGGGGTGGATATGACCTTAAATCTGCCGCCCGGTTATCGGCTTTTGGGTGCCAGCGGCCCGCAGCAGGTCAGTTACAGCTGGCTGGGGGCCTGGAACCTGCTGGACATGTTTGTGCTGGTGCTAAGCGCGGTGCTGATCTTTAAGCTCAGCGGTTGGCGTTGGGCCCTGGTGGCAGGCGTGGCGCTGGCCGCGCTCTTTCACGAGCCCGGCATGCCGGTGTGGCTGGTACTGAACGCCGCCATCGCCCTGCTGCTGGCAAGGGAGCTTGGCGGCAAGTTTGCCAAGGCAACCGCGGCCTACCAGTGGGCGAGTCTCGCGCTGCTGGTGCTGGCGCTGCTGCCCTTTGCCAGTCACCAGGTACGTGCCTTGCTGCACCCGCAACTGGAATGGCCCATCCAGGGCCAAGACCGTTCGCTGTACGAAATGCCGCTTCCCGGTACGGCCAGTGCCCCCCAGGAGCTGGAGCGTATCGAAGTGACCAGTTCGCGGCCAAGGAGCCCCAATGCACCGGCCAAAGCCTTGGCCGATGCCGCCTATCAAGCGCCGCCTGTGGAGCGCTACACCGACAACCAAGTGGCCAGTGCCGGCAGCGGCTTGCCCGACTGGTCCTGGCACCGCTATCAATTGCGCTGGAGTGGGCCGGTGGCGGCCGGTGAAAGCCTGCATCTTTGGGTGCTTCCCTATTGGCTAAGGGCGCCGCTCATTGCCCTTGCCATGCTCGGGCTCTTTGCCTGGCTGACCAGGGAGCTTAAAGGCCGCTGGCCAGCAAAAGGGGCGGCGCTGGTGCTGGCGCTAATGCTCTCGCCCCTGCCAAAACCGGCCGAAGCGGCCCTGCCGGATGGCCAGATGCTCGATGCCTTAAAGGCGCGCCTCACGGCGCCGCCAGAATGTGCCCCTTATTGCGGCGCTCTTGATGAGGCCACCTTAAGCGCCCAAGACGGCCGCTGGCAGCTTGAACTTAGCGCCGAGGCGCTGGCGAGCCGTGCCTTGCCCATTCCCGGCGCTCCCGGCAGCTGGCTGCCCGATACGGTATTGGTTGACGGCGCGCCCAGCGCCACCAGCTGGCACGATGGCGCGCTGTGGGTGGCCCTGGCTAAAGGCCGCCACCAGTTAACCCTCTCTGGCCCGGCGGCCGATGCAGACAGGGTCAACCTCGGCTTTAGGCTGGTGCCAAACCGCGTTTTGGTCACCTTGAGAGGCTGGCAGGCCCAGGGGCTTAGCAGTGGTCATCTAAGTGGCAATAGCCTGGTGCTGGAGCGGGAAATAAAAGACGCGGCGGATTTCAAAACCGGCAAGCTCAGCGTCAAACCCTACGTGAAGGTGGTTCGCACCTTGCATTTTGGCGAGCGTTGGTCGGTGGACACCCAGGTTATCCGTATGGCGCCCGAGAGCCAGCCGTTTTCGGTCTTTATCCCCTTGCTTAGCGGTGAGCGGCTGCAAAGCGAGCTGCCGCAAGGGCCTGATGGGGTGCAACTTAACTTTGCCGCCGGCCAGTCACAGCTGCGCTTTACCGGCATCTTGGAGCGGCGCGAGCACCTTACCCTCACCGCGCCGCCACTCAGGCAGCGGGTGGAGCAATGGCGCCTTGAGCCCACCAATCTTTGGCGCCTAGAGGCCACCGGCACGCCGCAGATACAAAGCCTCAATGGCGAAGACTGGCAACAACTCTACCAGCCAAGAGGCGGCGAGACCCTGGCGGTCACCTTGAGCAGGCCGCGCCAACTGGGGGGCGATACCCTGGCCTTTGACGGGGTGACTTTGTCGCTGGATGTAGCCGGGCACGGCAGCAGTGGCCAGTTGGTCATCGAGTATCGCGCCACTCTTGGCGGCAAGCACAAGCTCACCTTGCCGGCGGGCTGGGAGCTGGTGGACGCCCGCCAGGACGGCGCGCCGCTGGTGCTTGCCAAAGACGCCGATGCGTTAACCCTGCCCATCCTGCCTGGCGAGCACAACCTTGGCATCAAGCTTCGCAGCACCCAGGGCGTGAGCCTGGTGCAGGGGCTGCCTGACATCAACCTCGGCCTTGGCGCTGCCAATATCGACATTAACCTCAGCCTTGGCAGCGACCGCTGGCTGCTCTTTACCCATGGTCCGGTGATGGGGCCGGTGGTGCTTTATTGGAGCGCGCTGGTGGTGTTTTTGCTGCTGGCCTGGGGCCTTAGCCGCACGGCGCTGTTGCCCATCGGCTTTGGCGATCTGCTGCTGTTGGGGCTGGGGCTCTCTACCCAGGCCTGGAGCGTGCTGGTGTTGGTGCTGGTCTGGCTGATGGCAGTGAGATGGCGGGCCGGTAAGGCCGATTTGCTGGCGAAAAGCTGGTTCAACCCGCTGCAGGTGGCGCTACTTATCTTAAGTGCCTTGGCCTTGCTGTTGTTGGTGTTCTCGGTGCCGGCCGGGCTGCTCTCAAGGCCTGACATGATGGTCAGCGACGCCAGCAGCAACCACCTGCATTGGTACCAGGATTTAAGCGACGGCGCCCTGCCGGCGCTTTGGGCCTTTAACCTGCCGCTGTGGGTGTACAAGGGGGCGATGTTGCTGTGGGCCATTTGGCTGAGCTTTGCCGTTATTCGCTGGGTGCGTCTGGCCTGGCAGGGCCTTAATGTGGGCGGCTTTTGGCACAAAAAGGTGTGGAGCGATATCGCCACCACCGCGCAGCCTGGGGAAACGGCCAATCCCAAAGACTAAATAAGGCGCCTTCGGGCGCCTTTTTCATGGCGCAAACTGCTCGGCCAGAAAGTCGATAAAGGCCCGCACCCTGGCGCTTTGGTGGCTTTTGCTGGGGTAGTAGAGGTAAAGGTCGGCGTCCGGCAGGCGGCACTGGGGCAATACCTGCCTCAGGCGGCCGCTTTTCAGGTATTTATCCAGGTCCCACTGGGAGCGGATAAGAATGCCGTGGCCGTCCAGCGCCCAGCCCAGCACCACGTCGCCGTCATTGCTGGAAAGGGCCCCTTGTACTTTTACCACCTCGCTGTGCTGGGCGTCGATAAAGCGCCACAGCCCAAAGGCATCTTCGTTTTGGCGGTGGATAATGCACTGGTGGCTGGCCAGATCTGCCAATTGCGCCGGGGTGCCATGCTCGGCGAGATAGCGGGGGGAGGCACATAAAAAGCGCCGGTTGGACAGCAACTTGCGAGCGTTTAGCCGCTGGTCGGGCAGGGCGCCAAAGCGCACCGCCAAATCAATGCCCTGGGCCACCAAATCAACCGGCTTGTCGGTAAGATCAAGCTGCACCTCCAGGCCGGGGTGGCGTTTGGCAAAGCGCGAGACCAGCGGCGCTATGGTAGTGCGGCCAAACCCCAAGGTGCTGTTGACCCGAATAAGCCCCTGCAGAGTCTGCCCGGCGGTGGTGACCGCATCTTCCATCTCGGCAATGCTGGCAAGAATGTGGCGGGCATGGTGCAGGTAGGTAGTGCCTTCCTGGGTGAGGCTGATGCGCCGGGTGGTGCGGTTAACCAGCCGCACCCCGAGGCGGTTTTCCAGCTGCGCCAGGCGTTTGGTGGCAGCCGGTGGGGTGATGTCCAGGGCCCTGGCGGCGCCGGACAAACTGCCGGTTTGGGCCAGCAGCACAAAAAACTGCATCTCGGTGCTATTGTCGCTTTTCACTTTGAGTAAATAATGAAGTGACTTTTAGTGAATTTTAGGCGCAGTTTTCTTTTTTAAGCTAGGGCTTTGTGCAACCTGCCTTGAGGCCCTATGAGAATCGTCGATATTCGTGAAGTCACCCTGCCCATCAGCTCGCCCATCCGTAACGCTTACATCGATTTCAGCAAGATGACCCTGAGCCTGGTGGCCATCGTTAGCGATGTGATACGCGACGGCAAACCGGTAGTGGGTTACGGCTTTAACTCCAATGGCCGCTACGGCCAGGGCAGCCTGATGCGTGAGCGCTTTATCCCAAGGCTCTTGGAGGCCAGCCCTGAAAGCCTGCAAGACAGCACCGGCAACAACCTTTGCCCCCACAAATGCTGGGCGACCATGTTCAGCAACGAAAAACCCGGCGGCCATGGCGAGCGCTCGGTAGCCATTGGCACCCTGGACATGGCGATTTGGGATCTGGTGGCCAAAATCGAGGGTGTACCGCTGTTTCAGCTGCTGGCCGACCGCTACGGCAATGGCAAGCCCGACCCCAAAATCTTTGTCTACGCCGCCGGCGGTTACTACTATCCGGGCCAAAACCACAACCAGCTCAAAGATGAGATGCGCAGCTACATCGACCGGGGTTACACCGTGGTCAAAAAGAAAATCGGCGGCGCCAGCCTGGATGAAGATTTACGCCGCATCGACTCGATTTTAAGCGTGCTGCAAGACGGCCAGAAACTGGCGGTAGACGCCAATGGCCGCTTTGATCTCGACACCGCCATCCAATACGCCAAAGCCTTGTCGCAATACGATTTGTTCTGGTTTGAAGAGCCGGGCGACCCGCTGGATTTCGAGCTGCAAGCCACCTTGCGCGGCTACTACAGCAAGCCCATGGCTACCGGCGAAGACCTTTTTTCCATGCAAGATGCCCGCAACCTCATTCGCTACGGCGGCCTGCGCCCCGACCGCGACTGGCTGCAATTTGACTGCGCCCTGAGCTATGGCCTGGTGGAGTATCTGCGCACCCTGGACATGCTCAAAGAGCACGGCTGGAGCGCCAAGCGCTGCATTCCCCACGGTGGCCACCAGATGTCCCTTAACATCGCTGCTGGCCTTGAGCTGGGGGGGAACGAGTCGTACCCAGACTTGTTCCAGCCCTTTGGCGGTTTCCCTGACGGGGTGAAGGTAGACAACGGCTTTATCACCTTGCCCGAACTGCCCGGTATCGGTTTTGAAGGCAAGAGCGATCTCTTTGCCCAGATGCAAAAATTGGCCGGTTAACCTGTATTGCTAGGCAGGGGGTAAGTTTGCCCCCTGCCGCTATCCTTCAAAGGCTTAAACCGGACCATCACATTCAAGGACGAGGTGAACCATGCCCTATACCCTTTATCGCGGCGATGAGCGCAGCCCCGAGGCCATTCGAGATGCTGGCGGCTTTGGTGCCTGGGTGTCCCTTACCCTTACTCAGGCAAGAGCCTTGGTGGGGCGTTTTAACAATGCCAGCACCGATGACGTAGACCTGCCGCGCCAGGCGCACCGGCTGATAGCCCAGGTGAATACCGGCAAGAAGGCCAAACTGCTTGATTTGACCCGCTATGTGAAGGTCATCCGCGATCGCACCAGCGTGCAAGTCTCGACCGACCTCACCCCCGAATGCGGCGGTTATGCCAGTGGCAACATCTTCAAGATGCGCTTTGACACCCTCTACAGCCATGACAGCCAAACCGGCCTTGTCATCCACAACCCCGATTCTTTGGAAGTGACCAGCCACTTTGGCGCCAAGGTCATCACCGACACCGGCGATCTGGCCACCGCCCGGCTGATCGCCATCACCAGCAAAGGCAACGAGGTGTATTTTCTTACCCCCATCCCGGTGGCCAACATCAGCCACTGCAAGCTCAAAGGCAGCGACAGCTGGCAAGCCGTGTAAAGCGGGCGGCGGCTTTTGGGGCGATAGTCTTTTCACGGCCAAGGGCTTTACGGCGCGCCAGTAAGGGCTCAAGGTTTTGATAACGATCGGATTTTTTTGCTCTGGCCTGAAAGACAACGGCCCGGGCAAAGGTCTGGTAGGTAACTCTCCTTGCCCATGAGGCCGATGTGATGGCGCGAAAATTTACCCCTTCAGTCAAGCTCACCGACAACGACGTTACCGACGAGTCTGTGTATCGCCAGCGCAGGCAGTTCTTAAAAACCCTGGGTTTTGTCGGCGCTTCGGCGGCCCTTAGCGGCCCGGCCCAGGCTTTTGGCTTGTTTGGCTCCGACGATAAAACCCCGGTGGCCAGTACCCAGCCGCTGGTCTTTACCAAATCGGCCAAATACCAGACCAGCGAGACCCAAACGCCCTATGACAAGGTCACCACCTACAACAACTTCTACGAGTTTGGGACTGACAAAAGCGACCCGGCCGAAAATGCCCAGGGCTTTAAAACTGACCCCTGGACCTTGACCATCGACGGCATGGTGGAAAACCCCCTGACCCTCGACCACGGCGCCCTCACCAAGCGCTTTGCCCTGGAAGAGCGCATTTACCGTATGCGCTGCGTTGAGGCGTGGTCCATGGTCATTCCCTGGATTGGTTTTGAGCTTGGTACCCTTATCAAGGCCGCCAAACCTTTGAGTAGCGCCAAGTACGTGGCCTTTACCACCCTTTACGATCCGGCGCAGATGCCGGGGCAGAAGAGCCGTTTTGTGGGCGGCGGCATCAACTACCCCTATGTGGAAGGGCTGCGCCTTGACGAAGCCATGCACCCGCTAACGTTGCTGAGCGTCGGCCTGTACGGTAAAACCCTGCCGCCACAAAACGGCGCTCCCATCCGCCTGGTGGTGCCCTGGAAGTACGGTTTTAAGGGCATCAAGTCCATAGTCCGGGTCACCCTCACCGATCAGCAGCCCGGGTCCACCTGGAACATTTTGGCGCCCGATGAATACGGCTTTTATGCCAACGTGAACCCCCATGTAGACCACCCTCGCTGGAGCCAGAAAACCGAGCGGCGCATCACCACCGGTGGCCTGTTCTCCACCAAGGTGATCCCCACCGAGATGTTCAATGGCTATCAGGAAGTGGCGCCGCTTTATCAGGGCATGGATCTGAAGAGGTTCTTCTAAACGATGCTGCTGAAAAAACCGCTGCGCCTATCACGGCCCTGGCTGCTGGTGTTAAAGACCCTGGTTCATCTGTACCTGCTGGGCTATTTGGCGCTCACCTTCTACCAGGCGGTGACCGATCAGCTGGGGGCAGATCCGGTACAAGGGCTGCTCAATTTCACCGGCATTGGCACCGTCAACCTGCTGTTTGCCACCCTAACCATCTCCCCCATGGCCCGTTGGCTGCCCTGTGGCGATCTGATGCGCTTTCGGCGCATGGTAGGGCTCTATGCCTTTGCCTACGCCGCCTGCCATTTTTCCACCTACCTGGTGTTTGAGTTGCAGCTTAACTTTGCCCTGCTTTCCAGCGAGATAGCCAAGCGGCCTTACATTCTGGTGGGCTTTAGCGCGCTGATGCTGCTGCTGGCCCTGAGCATCACCTCTTTTATGGCCATACGCCGCAAGATGGGCAAGCGTTGGCAGCAGCTGCACAATATGGTGTATCTGTGCCTGTTTTTGGCGCTGCTGCATTATTCGTGGTCACTGAAAACGGTGTGGGGCGACCCGCTTATTTACTGGGCGGCAACCCTCTTGGTGCTCTACACCCGCAGGCAAAAGCTGAAGAACTGGTGGCTCTCGAAGCGGCGTAAACCGGCGCCGGTTGCCAAGCGCGCTTCATAGCTGCCCCGCGCGTTGCCCGGGCAGCCAAGGCGCTGCTCGGGTATACTGCTCGCCTTACCCCAAGGCTGGCCTTTCATGAGCAATCAACAACCCAACAATCCCCTGCACGGCATCACCCTTGAGCAAATTGTCACCCGCCTGGAGGCGTATTACGGCTGGGACCAACTGGCGCTGCACGTCAACATCAACTGCTTTAAAAGCGACCCCTCGGTAAAATCCTCCCTTAAATTCTTGCGTAAAACCCCCTGGGCCCGGGCCGAGGTAGAAAACCTCTTTATCCGTACCTTCAAATAAAAAAGGCGCCTGGGGCGCCTTTTTTATTGCTGATTGTCTGACCGCCCAAGTTATCAAGCCGTCGCGAGCGAAGTGGAGACAAGGCAAAAGCCGTATCAACGAGCTAGGCAGGCTTGATCAGCACTCGATAATGTTCACGGCCAAGCCGCCGCGGGCGGTTTCTTTGTATTTGGCCTTCATGTCCTTGCCGGTATCGAACATGGTTTTGATGACCTTATCCAGGCTCACCTTGTGGTCGCCGCTGCCGCGAAGGGCAAGGCGGGCGGCGTTGATGGCCTTGACCGCGCCCATGGCGTTGCGCTCAATGCAGGGCACCTGCACCAGGCCGCCTACCGGATCGCAGGTTAGCCCGAGGTTGTGCTCCATGCCGATTTCGGCGGCGTTTTCCACCAGGTGGCTGCTGGCACCGAGGATCTCGGCCAAGGCCCCGGCGGCCATGGAGCAGGCCACACCCACTTCGCCCTGGCAGCCCACTTCGGCGCCGCTGATGGAAGCGTTTTTCTTGTAAAGGCTGCCGATGGCGGCGGCGGTGAGCAGGTAACGCACCGCCAGTTCTTTATCCACCTTCTGCACGAACTTGTCGTAGTAGGCCAATACCGCCGGGATGATGCCGGCCGCGCCGTTGGTGGGGGCAGTCACTACCCGGCCACCGGCGGCGTTTTCTTCGTTGACCGCCAGGGCAAAGAGGTTAACCCAGTCCACGGTGTTTAAGGGGTCGACGTTGCGGTCACCCTCGGCCACCAGTTTGCGGTACAGGCCAGGCGCCCGGCGTTTGACCTTAAGGCCGCCGGGGAGGATACCTTCGGTTTTGCAGCCCCGGTCGATGCAGGCTTTCATTACCTGCCAAATATGCCAGATGTTGTCTTCCACCTCGTCGCGGGAGCGCAGCGCCAGCTCGTTTTGCATCACCAGGCTGGAGATAGACAGGCCGTTTTCTTCACACAAGGTGATGAGCTGATCGCACGAATCAAAGGGGTAGGGCTCGCGGGTGGCGTCGGCCACCACGATGGCCGCTTCTTTCTCGGCGTCGAAATCTTCATCGGCCACGATAAAACCGCCGCCGATGGAGTAATAAATCTTGCTCAGTAGCTCCTGCTCGCCCTGGTAGGCCACCAGTTTCATGGCGTTGGAGTGTTTCTTCAGGGTTTTGCGGTGGTGAAAGATAATGGCGCCTTTTTTGGGAAAGGCAACGCTGTGCTTGCCCAGCAGGCTGAGGGTTTCGTCTTTTTCAGTGGCTGCAAGCAGGGCGGGGATTTTATCGACATTGACGGTGTCGGGATCTTCCCCGGCCAGGCCCAAAATCACCGCTTTGCCGGTGCCGTGGCCGATACCGGTTTGGCCAAGGGAGCCGTACAGCTCCACCAGTACCTCGGTGGTATTGGCCAGCAGGCCTTGCTCGTCAAGGATCTCGGTAAATTTCTTGGCCGCCTTCATGGGGCCAACGGTGTGGGAAGAGGAGGGGCCAATGCCCACCTTGAACATGTCAAAAACCGAAATCATGACGTTAAATCCAGTAGTGCTTAAACGGCGCAGAGTGTGAACGTCAACGTTAACATTGGCAAGGGTGCCAGCCCAGCTTATTACCCCTAAATTTTCTTATGCGAAAAGGCCGGGGCCGGCTCAGGCCATGTGCAGCGCCAAATCGTGGAAGATACCGGCGGTAGCGCCCCAGATAAACCAGCCCTGCCAAGGCAGGAAGTAGACGCTATGGGGCTGGCCCAGGCGGTTTACCTGCATCTGGTGGTAGTTGTTAAGGTTCAGCACCACCGCCAGTGGCACCTCGAATACCGCGTCCACTTCGTCGATGCTGAGCTGCCAGGGAAAATCCGCCGGCGCCAGCCCCACTATGGGGGTGATGCGATAGCGCGACACCGTAAAAAAGGGGTTGAGCTGGCCAAGAGGCATGACATCGGCCGGCGGCAGGCCCACTTCTTCCCAGGCTTCGCGAAGGGCGGCATGGGTGTGGCTTGGGTCGGTGTCGTCTACCCGGCCACCGGGCAGGGCAATTTGCCCGCTGTGGCTGCGAAGGGTTTGAGTGCGGCGGGTGAGCAGTACAGAGGGCTCTGGCTTGTCGAGAATGGCCACCAGCACGGCGGCCTCACGGGCGTTACTGAGCTCGATGCCCCGGCTGGCCGGGGCCAGGGAGCGCAGCAGAAATTCGGGCGCAAAGGGATTCATAACAACGGCAAGATGCGCGACACCTTGTCTAAGGTCTCCTGGTATTCGTCCTGTTCATTGGAGTCGGCCACCAGGCCGCCACCGGCCCAGCAATAAAGCTGCTGGCGCCAGGCCACCAGGGTGCGAATGGTGATGGAGGTGTCCATGTTGCCATTGGCCGACAAATACCCCATTGACCCGCAATAAAAGCTGCGCCGCTGCGGCTCTAGCTCTTCGATGATTGCCATGGCCCTGACTTTGGGGGCGCCGGTGATGGAGCCTCCGGGGAAGGCGGCAGCCAGCAGATCGACGGCGCTGTTGCCCTCGGCCAGTTCGCAGGTCACGGTGGAGACAAGATGATGCACCGCCGGGAAAGATTCAATCTCAAAAAGCGCCGGTACCGCAACGGAGCCGGGGGCGGCTACCCGGCCAAGGTCGTTACGCAGCAAATCGACGATCATCACGTTCTCGGCCCGGTCTTTGGGGCTGGCTTTGAGGGCAGCGGCCTCGGCGGCGTCTTGGACCGGGTCGCTGTGGCGCGGCCGGGTGCCTTTGATGGGCTTGGTTTGCACCTGGCGGCCCTGCACCTTTAAAAACCGCTCCGGGGAGATGGACAGCAGCGCGCCGTCATCGAGGCGCATAAAGGCCGAAAACGGTGCGGCGTTTTGCTCGCGAAGGGTGAGATACGCCTGCCACTCGTCGCCTTCATAAGGGGTGCTAAAGCGCTGGGCCAGGTTGATTTGGTAGCAATCGCCGCTGCCAAGGTAGTGCTGCACCTTTTGAAATTTCTCGCCGTATTGGTCGCGGCTCATGTTGGCCTGCCACGGGCCGGTGCGCTTAAACGGCGCCGCTTCTGCCTCAATCTGGCGCTCAAGCCAGGCCAGGCGAAGGGCCGGGTCGTCAAGGCTTATCAGCACTGTCTCCTGGGTGTCGTGGTTGGAGATAACGGCCCAGTCGTAAAAGCCTAAGGCCAGCTCGGGCAGGGCGATGTCGGCATCGCTCAAGCTCGGTAAGGCTTCAAGGCTGCGGCCAAGGTCGTAGGCAAAGGCGCCAAGGGCGCCGGTGGCGAAGGGCAAATCGCTTTTTATCTCAGGCCAGGCGGCCAGTTCTTGCTTAATGGCGGCAAAGGGCGTGAGGCTGTCTTGCACCTTGTCGTTTCTGACCACCTTACCGGCGCGGCTTTCCAAGCGCACCAAGGGGTCGGCGCTGAAAATACTGTATTGGCTGTCGGGGTGTGCGCTTGCTGCAGAGTCCAGTAAAACCGCCCAGGGCAGGGCGCTCAGCGGGGCAAACCGCTGCAACAGACTCTTACGGTCAAGATAGGGCAACGCAAGGCAATTGAGTTCCATCAGGCTTGGTTTCCATGGCCGTGGCTATGTATGATTAGCGGCACATTATAACGACTCGGACGCGAGTCCAGGTGAGCAAATGACCGTAATCCGTAAAGAAGACTTTATCGAGAGCGTCGAAAGCGCCCTTCAGTACATTTCCTACTACCATCCTCTCGACTTTGTCCAGGCCATGAAAGAAGCCTACGACAAGGAAGAATCCAAAGCGGCCAAAGATGCCATTGCCCAGATCCTCATCAACTCGCGCATGGCCGCCGAAGGCCACCGCCCGCTGTGCCAGGATACCGGTATCGTCACCTGCTTTGTGAAAATCGGCATGAAGGTGCAGTGGGATTCCGACCTCACAGTACAAGAGATGGTGGATGAAGGTGTGCGCCGTGCTTACCTGAACCCCGACAACCCGCTGCGCGCCTCCATTGTGGCCGACCCGGCCGGTGCCCGTAAAAACACCAAAGACAATGCCCCAGCCGTGGTGCATATCGACATGGTGCCGGGCCACCACGTAGAAGTGCAAATCGCTGCCAAGGGCGGCGGCTCTGAGAACAAATCCAAGATGGCCATGCTCAACCCCTCTGACGACATCGTCGAGTGGGTACTCAAAACCCTGCCCACCATGGGCGCCGGCTGGTGCCCGCCCGGCATGCTGGGTATTGGCATCGGCGGTACCGCCGAAAAAGCCGCGGTGCTGGCCAAAGAATCCCTGATGGAGTCGGTGGACATTCACGAGCTCAAAGCTCGTGGCGCCCAGACCACCGAAGAAAAACTGCGTCTGGAAATCTTCGAGAAAGCCAACCAACTGGGCATCGGCGCCCAGGGCCTTGGCGGCCTGACCACGGTGCTGGACATCAAAATCAAATCCGCCCCCACTCACGCCGCCTCCAAGCCGGTGGTGATGATCCCCAACTGCGCCGCTACCCGCCACGTGCACTTCCACCTGGACGGCACCGGCCCGGCCGAGCTCACCCCGCCCAAACTCTCCGACTGGCCAAAAGTGACCTGGGAAGTGGGCAGCGACGTGCGCCGCGTCAACCTCGATACCGTCACCAAAGAAGACGTTGCCAGTTGGAAAATGGGCGAGACCATTTTGCTGTCCGGCAAAATGCTCACCGGCCGCGATGCCGCGCACAAGCGCATCCAGGAAATGCTCAAAAACGGTGAGCCGCTGCCGGTAGACTTTAAGAACCGCTTTATCTACTACGTGGGCCCGGTTGATGCCGTGGGCGACGAAGTGGTTGGCCCAGCCGGCCCCACCACCTCCACCCGTATGGATAAGTTCACCGATATGATGCTCGAAGAAACGGGCCTTATCGGCATGATCGGTAAAGCCGAGCGCGGCCCGGCTGCCGTGGAGTCCATCCGCAACCACCAGGCCGTGTACCTAATGGCCGTGGGCGGCGCTGCCTACCTGGTGGCCAAGGCCATCAAGAAAGCCGAAGTCAAAGGCTTTGCAGACTTGGGCATGGAAGCGATTTACGAATTTGAAGTAGAAGACATGCCGGTGACGGTGGCCGTGGACAGCCTCGGCAACAACGCTCACCAGCAAGGCCCGGCCGAATGGAAAGTGCGCATCCAGGAAGCCATCAAAGCCTGATGATGGAAAGAGGGTCAGCCTGGCTGGCCCTCTTGTTTTTTTAAGGGAGCAACAATAATGAAAATGACCACTTTGGCGCTGGCCACGCTGGCCGCTGCCTCAACCTTGCCTGCACTGGCCAAACCCCTGACCATTGACGACGTTATCAGCCTCAACAAGGTACACAGCGCCGTTATCACCCCCGACGGCAAAGCCGCCATTTTCGGCCTCAAAAAAGACGGCCAGTCCAACCTCTACTGGCAGGACCTAGACACCGGCAGCCGCAAACAGCTCACCAGTAACCCCAGCACCGAAAGCGACGTGACCGTCAGCAGTGACGGCAGCGCCGTCTACTTCCTGGCTGACCGTGGCCAGGGCAGCCAGGTTTACATGCTGCCCCTTGGCGGTGGCGAAGCCCGCCCGGTCACCCACTTGCCGCTGGATGTGGCCGGTTACAAGCTGGCCCCCAACGGCCAAAAGATCGTGGTGGAGATGTCGGTATGGCCGAGCTGCAAAACCCTTCAGTGCAGCATCGACAAGCAAAAAGAACTGGCCGGTAAGAAATCCACCGAGCGCACCTACGACCAACTCTTCGTGCGCCACTGGGACACCTGGGCCAACGGTTTTGTAAACCACCTCTTTGTGGCTGATGTTAACGGCGGCAAGGCCGGCGATTTTAAAGACGTGATGCAGGGCCTCGATACCGACAGCCCGCCCAAGCCGTTCTCCGGCATGGAAGAGGTGTCCTTTAACAGCGACGGCTCCAAGCTGGTTTACTCGGCCAAGGCCCCTGGCAAAGACCACCCCTGGACCACCAACTTTGATCTTTGGGAAGTCGACCTTGCCACCGGCCAAACCGTCGACCTCACCAGCGACAACCCGGCCTGGGACGCCCAGCCCACCTTCAGCAGCGACGGCCGCTACATGGCCTGGCTGGCCATGAGCCGCCCCGGTTACGAGTCTGACCGCTACCGCATCATGCTCAAAGACCTTCGCACCGGCCAAGCCCGCGAACTGGCCCCCCAGTGGGACCACAGCGCTGATTCCCTGGCCTTTGCCTCTGACGCCAAAACCCTGCTGGTAACCGCCCAGGACACTGGCCAGCACGGCCTTTACGCCTTTAACGTCGACTTTGGCGACATGAAGGTACTGAGCCGTGACGGCACCGTCGGCTCCTTCTCCGAAGGCGCCGGGCGGGTGCTGTTCTCCAAAGACAGCCTCAACCAGCCCAGCGACCTGTACGTCGAAGACAAAGACGGCTTTGGCTTAAAGCAAGTCACCCACGTTAACGCCGACAAGCTCAAAGACCTGCAAATGGGCGATTTTGCCCAGTTCAGCTTCCCCGGCTGGAACAACGAAACCGTGTACGGCTACTGGGTAAAACCGGTGGGCTACGTTGAAGGCAAGAAATACCCCGTTGCCTTCCTTATCCACGGTGGCCCCCAAGGCAGTTTTTCCAACCATTGGCATGGCCGCTGGAACGCCGAGCTGTGGGCTGCGGCTGGTTATGCGGTGGTGATGATCGACTTCCACGGCTCCACCGGTTACGGCCAAGCCTTTACCGACTCCATCACCGGCCACTACGGTGACCGGCCACTGGAAGACCTGCAAAAGGGCCTGGATTTCATCGCCAAGCAAGAGCCGTGGATAGACGCCGACAACGCCTGCGCCCTCGGCGGCAGCTACGGCGGCTACATGATCAACTGGATAGCCGGCAACTGGAGCGACAAGTTCAAGTGCCTGGTCAACCACGACGGCCTCTTTGACCTTAAATCCATGTACTACACCACCGAAGAGCTGTGGTTCCCCGAGCACGACATGGAAGGCACCCCCTGGGACAACGCCGCCATGTACGACCGCTGGAACCCCGCCAACTTCGTGAAGAACTGGAAAACCCCAATGCTGGTGGTACACGGCGAGCAAGATTTCCGCGTGCCCCTCGGCCAGGGCCTGGGCGCCTTTACCGCGCTGCAGCGCCGCGGTGTGGAGTCTCGTCTGGTGGTCTACCCCAACGAAAACCACTGGGTACTGCACCCCGAAAACCAGAAGGTCTGGTACAAAGAAGTGCTCAGCTGGATGGACAAACACACCGGCAACACCGAACCGGCGGCCGACGCCAAAAAATAACCGTTACCCGTGATTGAAAAGGCGCCCTGGTGGCGCCTTTTTTTGTCGATATTTGATGGGCTTAGCTTTACTTGCCATGGGCAGGGTGGTTAAGGTTGAGTTCATCGGCAAAACACCAATGCCAAACAAGGACGTACAGCAGATAACAGGGACGGTATCAGCATTTGGGAGCTGTAACCTAAGGGCGGTAGCGTGCCTCTAGCCCAAGTCCAAGCCCCGGTCCAACGGGCTCACCACGCCACTAAAGTGCTGGCCCAGTAAATGGGTATAAATCTGTGTGGTGCGCACGTCGCTGTGGCCCAATAGCTCCTGCACGGTGCGAATGTCATAGCCCGAAGCCAGTAACTGGCTGGCAAAACTGTGCCGAAAGGTGTGGCAGCTCACCCGCTTATGAAGCTGTGGCAAGGTAGCAACCGCTTGTTTCAAAGCCTTTCGGCACGCTGTCTGGTGAAGGTGGTGGCGGCAAAGTACGCCGCTGTGAGGATGGTTGCACAGGGTTGTTGAGGGGAACAAAAACATCCATCCTGGCTTTTGCCAAGCAGTGGGATATTTACGAGACAAAGCCATCGGAAGGGAAGGGCCAACACCATTGGCTAGGTCGAAATCATGTTGCTGTAAAGCGATAGCTTGCTGCTTGTAAATAAGACTGCTTAAGGACGATGGCATTAATGTCATCCTGTCTTTTTTACCTTTGCCATCGTGAATGGTAATGGTTCGGCGTTGGTAATCGAGATCCTGAAGTCGCAGCCGTAAGCATTCGCTAATCCGCATGCCGGTACCATAAAGCAGTGGGAAAATAAGGCTGTAAATACCCTGCAAGAGAGTAAATATTTTAGCCACCTCTTCAGCAGTTAATACTGTTGGCAGATAACGCCCCGTATGTGCCATTTCAAAACCGAGGTTTCCCAAAGGTTTTTCCAACACGTTGCGATACAGAAAATTCAGAGCGTTCAGCGCCACCTTCTGGGTATTCGCTGCCACCCTACGCTCAGAAGCTAGCCAGCTCAGGAAGGCCCGAACTTCTTCATCTCCCAGCTGAGCGGGGTGGGCTAACCGATGAAAGCGAATGTAAAAGCGGATCCAGTAAAGGTAGCTGTGCTCGGTACGCACGCTGTACTGACGTAGCCTAATTTCTTGTCTGACCGATTCAAGCAGTTGGCTTGCCATGGCAAACTCCAGTATGTATGTACATACAGTATATCTAGTACACCTATCTAAACAGGGCTATTGTGACAACGCGCTAGGCTCGCTTTTACTGGAACGACCAGTAATAAGCTGTTAAAAAGTAATATGATTTAACTCATCCGATGTGATGATAACGAGCGCATGTCTCGCATAAAAACGAGACCGCTCGGTTTTGTGGAGCCATTCTTGGCTTATATAAGAGGATCTAAAGGAGGATCAGTAGGTTAAGCTTGTAATACCAACTGGTCATATGAGTGAAAGCGAGCGCGCTCGCTAATAAAACTGTTATGAGTAATTACGAATGAGCAAGATTAAGAGTCCCCAGGATAAAAAAGAACTAAGCTATTCTCGGGACCGCAGAAACTGCTTTGGTGAGAATGACAAAGGAAGTAGGAAAAGCATTCGAAAGAATAAGCGGTCTAGTGAGCATGCTTTAAGGTCAAAGGTGCAGCGATTAAGGTCACTTGGTGGTTTTGATTTTGATGTGGATTTGGCGATGAATGCGGAGAATGAGTTCCTCAATTCATCCAAATTAACTAGATTGCGAGGGTTCAGGAAGCTTCCTGATCAATCACTGAAAGAACACATTCTTTTGCAAGTAAGAAAGAGAACCAAGAGATATGGCCGCAAGAAAAACTCATAACAAGCCAATGCACGCGGAGCCAGCTACGTTCCACAATTTTTGTGGTATCGCTGCGCTCTTTTACCACAAAAATTGCTCCACTACGCCGGCCCGGTGATTGGGGCGTTAGAGGCAATTAGGAAAGCAGGATGCCATCAATAAGTTTTTTAAAATTTGAATCGAATATGCTTACTGATGTGGAAAGGATTATTGCCAGTCATGGGCAGCTAAACCACAGCGGAAAAGGCCGAAGAGGCCTTGGTCATATTACGCGAAGTGGAGTATTGATGCTTTGCGCTGCTTGGGAGCTATACATAGAAGAAGTTATGCTTGAAGGAGTGGATTACTTTTCTAGAAAACTCGACTCTCCTAAAGAACTACCTAAAACTGTACAAAAAGAACTTTCGTCACATGTCAAAGAATCGAAACACGAATTGAAACCACTTGAGCTTGCGGGAGAGGGTTGGAGATCTCTATATAAAAACCATGCTGAAGAAGTATTGAGGGGGTTGAATACCCCTAAATCCGGTAATCTCAATCCTCTTTTTAAACGTTTTTTGGGCCTTGAAGAGTTATCTAAAAGCTGGTCATTGGGAAAGGATGTAATCAATGATTTTGTTTCCACACGTGGTGATATAGCGCACCAAGGAAGCCAAGCTCAATACATTACAATCAATAACCTAAAAAGTTATAAATCACAAATTGAAGCTACAGCACTCGATGTTGACAATATGCTAACTGAATACTTGTGCATCAATACTCCGGGGACTGAAAGACCTTGGCGCCGGAGATTATAGCCTCTAACAAATCAATTAACTTCGCGCCTACGGCGCCGGACGCAGCAAAGCTGCGACGGTTATTGAGGCGTTAACCAGCGATCAGTGCTAGCGAAATACGATGGACATGGCACCCTCACTTGAACGACTTAAATTGCGCTACCCTAAATTATTTGAACCAAAGGCATCAGCGATGGATAGGAAACTATTAATATTTGGAAATGGTCTCGGCATGGCTTTAGATCATACCCATTTTTCCTTAGATCGCGCCCTAGCTGAAATTTGGAATCGTCCAAACTTTTTAACAGACGTTCAGCGTCAGCTGGTCGAACGATGTTTGGGCCGTCAAGGCGCCCCAGTAGGTGAACATGAATTAGATACTCTTCACCAAGCGATTACCTACTGTAAAGCTCTTTCACATATTGGAGAGGGAGATGTTCATTGGTTAACTCAAGATGGGCTAAGCTTTCCAGAAGTCACTGCAACTTACCTTCATAAAGTTGCGACCGAATTGCATAACTACGAGAATGAATTGCCTAAAGGATTCGAAGATGGCCTTGTTGACTTTATCAAGACCACGCGATCCCATGTTGCAACTTTAAACTACGACAAGCTTCTATATAACTCATTTATAGATAATGATGTATTTAACGGCTATAGGGGTTATTTGGTTGACGGGATGTTAGGCCAAGGTTTTTCTTCAGACGCCCTCGAACGAAAATATGGCAATAAATTTGGTTATTATCTGCACCTGCATGGGTCTCCATTATTTGTCAATTACTATGAAGATGTAGTAAAGCTCTCTCGCCATCAATTGACAGTTGATAGGGATGAGCCAAGCGAACATATTGTTTTAACTCATATTAAAAGAAAGCCCTCAGTTATAGCAGCATCAAACGTTCTCTCAACATACTGGGATTATTTGCAGTTCGCTCTATTTGAGTCAAAGGAAATCATTCTGTTTGGTTACTCAGGGCTTGATACACACCTGAATGTTTTGTTGCGCCCCTATCTGACATCAAAGTCATTGAGAGTAGTCGAGTGGAGTGGGGCTGGCGAACAAGGCACACGTGAAAGATTCTGGCAAAATACACTTGGGCAGGCAGTGTCAGTGACAAGGTTGGATAACATTACAGAGTTTGCAGATTGGTAGAAATGGTTAACAAGGCCAGGCACGGCGACGGCTTTTTCGTTCCGGCTTCGCCTTCACTACAAAGTCGCGCGTGCTGGCGGCGTTATGTTTCAGGGAGAGTTTCGTGCTAAAGAAGCTATTTGGGAAAAAGGAAGAGCTGAAAGAGAATGAAGTTAGAGTAGTTCTCCCCGAAGAGGAATATGGCGTTCTGGAATGGAAAGAAGAAGGGCTGCCCTGCGTGGCAGTATTGAATTCGGCCCTGAAGGACTTTGAGCCTAAAAAGATTTTTAGCTGGCACTTGTCAGTGATTATCGATTTCGATGATCTGATTGAAAATGGAATGCCCTCCCAAGAAGAACGAGATATCGTTGATCCTTTCTGCGATAAATTAGATGAAGAAATAAAAGCAGGTGGCAATGCTTTGTTTCTAATCCGTGAAACGTGGAATAAAACACGCCGTCTCGTTTGGCGGGTTTATGATCCAGATATTGCTCACGAACACCTTCAGTACATCGTAGACCACCATAGGCATCCTCGGCCCTTTGATTGGCACATGGAGCAAGACATGGAATGGGAGCAAGCAAAGTGGTACTTCGAGCAAATAAAAACATAACAAGCGCATGTTGTTCACCCCTACAGGGCTAGGACCTCCGTTCCGCTGCGCTTCACTACGGCCCCAAATGCGGGCGTTAGGTTCACATATGAATATCGAAGATGCTCTAAAGTACAACACAGAACAGGTCCAACCCTATATTGCACCGTTGATGATTTATCCCAAAAAAGATGATCTTGGGGCTGATGAATCGTTATGCGGGGGAACCTGTTTTTTTGTGAGGTCTGAATATGGATTATTTCTCATAACTGCCGAGCATGTTTATAGGGAAGTTGAAACCTGCGGAGATGAAAGAATCCCCCTAATTCTGGCGCCGAATGGTGCGCAGCCAGTAGATATTTCTGATTGGAAATTGTTATCCAGTTGCTCTTTTTTGGATATTGCTGTCGTTAAAATACCAGAAGGTTTTGAATTGGAATCTATTGGGAAAGATGCTTTCACGTACAGATCGTCACCTGATACAAGAGTGGCCGTACAAGAAACGGTGTTTTTTGTTGGCTTTCCCGGTGAGCATCGTCATACAGATAGGAAAACCTTTATAGCTCGAATGCTACCATGTATGGATTTTGTGACTACGGTCAATGATCGAGCATTTTTCATGTCAGACGAAACTCTTGAAAGAACGAGCACTTCTTTCGAGCCTGGCATAGAAAAAATAGAAAGTTTTGGCGGGCTTTCTGGCTCTCCAATGCTTGTTGTACGAGATGGGATTTTTGAATTGGTTGGAGTATTCATTGAAGGTGGATTTCAAGAAGAGGGAATACATTCACCATTTCGCGGCGCTCATTTTGATTTTATAAACTCTGACGGCACTCTTGATGAAATTCGAATTCCTTATCCGAGAACCTAACAATGCCAAGCACGCGACAAGCGCGTGTTGGCGGCGTTAGAGGTTGTCATGTCAGACGCCACGAGAAGCATCAAAGATGCGCTAGCCGATGCGCTCAATAGATCCGAAGAAAAAGGTGATCTAGTCATCGCCACAAGTGTGATCAATAACATTACCGAGCCAATGGCAGAGGCGGTCAAAGCCTTATATGCAGGAATCTTCACAACTCAAGAGCTGGCAGCCCTTAGTAATCTAGTATTGAATCGCCCCGGCTTCTTTAGACACTTTTGAGCCGTTCGAAATATTGCTTTTCACACTCTACTGGCGATAGTCCATTGTTGAAACTATGCCGACGCTTGGGGTTGTAAAACATTTCAATGTAATTGAATACATCCTGTCGGGCCTCCTCGCGATCCGTATAGGTTTTACGTCGGATCCGCTCGCGTTTTAGGAGCTGGAAGAAACTCTCTGCCACTGCGTTGTCATGACAATTGCCGCGTCTGCTCATGCTGCCCTTGAGCCGGTGCTCCCGCAAAAAATCCTGCCAGTCATAGCTGCTAAACTGGCTACCTTGGTCGGAATGAACCAGCACTTCCTGCTCGGGCCGCCGTCGCCACACCGCCATCAGTAACGCGCTGATGGCCAGCTCTCGATCGATCCGGGGCCCCATTGACCATCCAATGACTTGTCGTGAGAACAAATCCAATACCGCAGCCAGATAGAGCCAGCCTTCATGGGTTCGGATATAGGTGATGTCCGTTACCCAAACCTTATTTGGCTCAGTCACATCGAACTGGCGTTCAAGATGATTCGGTGCAACCACTGTTGGCCGGCCACCATAATGACCGGGACGGCGACGATAACCGGTTTGTGAACGTAAACCTTCATGACGCATTAATCGCGCTACCCGGTGTTTACCACAGGTCTCGCCCATCTCGCGCAGGTCATCCCGGATCTTGCGATAACCATAGACGCCCCCGCTTTCTAGCCAACATTGTTTGATCTGTCCCAGGAGGCGTTGGTCTTCCAAAGCTCGGGCAGATAAAAATAAAGGACATCCATCTTCTGAGTAACCCAAGGTCCAGTTCTCGCATTGCATCGACAGTGCAGTATTAATCAGCCTTAAAAGGTGTTTTTTACACGCTGATACCGCGTTTTATCGTTAAAAACGCAAATTAGAGGCGAGCGAGATTGTCAGCGGGGGCCGAAGGTCTGTGAGCGCGGGGCTGTGCAAAATAAAGGACATATATGGACGCCCCGTATTTTGCAACTGTCGATGAGAAGCGGTTTGCGGACATATATCCGGCGTCGTTATAGCGCCAAGGATTGGCACTGCGCCTTGATGTGTTCCGAATTCCGCCGCCTTTACACCCATTCGGCCTTTTAGGCTCTGGTCCTTTATCAGGCTCTGGCGAAACCGGTTAACCGTTTATCATCAGGTGTTGCAAACTCAACGGGTGAGGGTCTTGCAATCGTCTTGTCTGTGCCGTCTTCCTTTATGCTGCCAGGTTGCTTTTACCGGCAATAAAAGGGGTTTCATCACGCAGCACCTTCCAACCTATTCGGGCCAGTTTGTTGGCCAGGGCGACCACCGCCTTGTGTTTGCCGCGGCGCTCGATTAAACCGCGTAGCCAGTGGCCCAGGGCATCATGGCGACGCTGAGCAAATCGTAAAATAGCGCGGGCCCCGTGAATAAGCAGCGTGCGCAGTTCGCGGCCACCATTTTTAGTGATACCCATCAGCACAGACTTACCGCCGGAACTGTGTTGGCGTGGCACCCAGGGCGGGATCATACTTTGTAAAAAGTCTGGAACTAAGCGCAGCGTCTATGATCTGATCCCCCATCATTCCTCCACTCTCGCCGCTTATGACCCTACTTGACCATCTTGACCTCATTGACGACCCGCGCTCCTCCATCAACCGTCAGCATGAACTCGCTGACATTCTGTTCTTGGTGCTCGCGGCCCTGAGCTGTGGCATGGAAGGCTGGGCCGACATCGAGGAATTTGGCCATCACAAGCTGGACTGGCTACGGCAATACCGGCGTTTTGAACACGGTATTCCTACCCGTCATTCCATTGCCCGTATTGTCAAAGCGGTGCATATCGAGACCGTGATGCTGGCGCTGTTTAGCTGGGTCAATCAGGTGCGCGAGCAAACCGAGCGCCCACTGCTTGCCATTGACGGTAAGACCCTGCGCAGTGCCCGCCGTACCGACGCTCTGCACATGGTGACCGCTTATGACACCGAACAAGGCCTGGTCCTGTTTGGACAAGCCAGCCTGGGTAAGGGGCATGAACTGGCCACCGCCCGAACCGTGCTGGAGATGCTTAACCTCAAAGACAGCATCGTCACCTTGGATGCGTTGCATTGTCAGACCGAGACCCTCAAAACCATCCGCGCGCGTAAAGGCGACTATGTGGTGCAGGTCAAAGGCAATCAGCCGACCTTACAGCAAGCCATCACCGATGCCTTTGCACCGCACTGGGCCAATGATGGCGCCGGTGTTGCCACCCACCACACCGAAGCGCGGCAACATGGGCGGCAGGAACGGCGCCAAGTGTTCCAGATACCGGTGCCGAAAGAGCCCCTGTTCAAAACACAGTGGCCATCGGTGAAGTCACTCATCGCAGTGGAGCGGGAACGCAAGGTCAAGACCAGAACCACGACGGATACCCACTACTACCTGAGCTCTCTGGACATCGAGCCGGAATTAGCGTTGAAAGCGGTGCGACAACACTGGGGCATAGAAAATGGCCAGCATTGGGTGCTGGATGTGGTGTTTAAAGAAGATGCGAGCGGTATAGGGGATTGGGAAAGTGCGCAGTGCTTTGCGGTATTACGGCGTATCGTGCTGAACTTGGTGCAACAGCACCCCGCAACCATCAGTAAACGGCGCAAACGCCTGCGTGCCTTAATGGATGACCGTTTCCGCGCCGAGCTCTTCTTTGGTTAATGGATTTAACAAAGTATGCTCGCGCCCTGCCCGGTACAGTGAGCAGGGCCTGGTAGGCCGGTAAGGCCTTACAGAGCTCACGGAGTTGCTGTTCAAGTGCTGCTATCTTGCCATCAAGAGCCAGTAATTCACTCAGGCAGCTGCGCAGTAACGAGCGAAGCACAGGGGACAATGTGCGGTGGCACAGGCTTCCATAGCGATGAGGGTATCAGGCGGTAGCTGCCTGATAAGATCTAACAGCAAAGCGCGTTTGACCGGGCGGTTGTATAGGACTTTTGCTTTATCAAGCACGCAAAGTTGAAAGGTTGTTTTGGCTAAATCGATACCTGCGATCCTAGTATTCATGATGGACGCTCCTTCAGATGAGTGGCTTACATCCTCATTGTGGCGCTTTGACGCCGAACGGAGGGGCGTCCATCACATCACCCATCTTCTGAGTGACCCAAGTCCAGTTCTCGTATTGCATCGACAGTTGCAAAATACGGGGCGTCCATATATGTCCTTTTTACTTTTTTCTTTTATGTTTTTACTCTTTTTACTCTCCTCAGGATGGAAACGTGTTCACACGCAAGGAGTTCGTGAAATGAAGATTTCTCTGGTGATGGCGGTTTTGACGGTCATGAGTGTTTGTCCTGCATTCGCAGACAATCTAACGGAGACCGAGAAGAGCGGAGTGTGCAAAGCCGTACTAGGTAAGCTTAACGCAAATGATCCGACTGATTACACCCTGACAAGCCATTCTGGGGACACGTTTTCCTTCAGAAGCAGCCACGGTTACGCGTACTCGTGTGAAGTGTTCGGGCTCACAATTAAGCTATCTAGTCCTGGCTGGCAACGGATACAGCCCACTGGCAACGTCGTGCCAGACGGCTCATGCATCAAGTTTACTGTGTATGATCCCGGCTTTATGGTTACCCATGAGGGGCGCTTCTGCGGGTGAAACCTAACGAAAGAAATAAAGGACATCCATCTTCTGAGTACTCAGCAGTACAGCCTGAAGCTCAAGAAAAAAGCCGTGCTGTAGAGCCATGAACCGCACCTAAGCCCTCGGAAGTGCCCGAGGCGCTGGACATTCATCTAACACCTAGCGACGGCGCGGTTTTCCGGCGTTCGTTTTATTACTGCTTTGCCCAAGGGCTTTGGCGCGCAGAGTTTTCTTGGAGGCTTTCCCCTTGGGGTTGCTGACTTCTTCTTGGGCCAGCAGGTCGGGCTCAAAACCTTCTATCCATTGCAGGTTAAAGTGCTCGCCGGTGAGTTTTTCCACGTCTTTGAGGAGGTATTTCTCTTTGTTTGAGACCAGAGAAACTGCCAAGCCGGCCTGACCTGCGCGGCCGGTTCGGCCGATACGGTGAATATAGTCTTCGGCATTGTAAGGCAGCTCATAATTGACAACGCATTGCAGCTGCGCGATGTCCAAGCCGCGCGCGGCGACATCGGTGGCAACCAGGGCGCGCACTTTACCGTTTTTAAACTCTTCCAAACCGCGATCGCGGGCGCCTTGGGATTTATCGCCGTGCACCGCTGCCGCGCTGATACCGTCTTTTACGAGCTCTCTGGCCAGCTCATCCACCGCTTGCTTGGTGCGAGTGAAAATAAGCACCTGTTGCCAATTTTTTGAGCCGATAAGGTAGGCCACCAACGCCGCTTTGCGTTTGTTGTCGACTTCATAAAAGCGCTGTTCGATTTTTGCCGCCGTGGCATTACGCTCGGCCACTTCAATGAGTTTGGGCTGCCTTAAAATCGTTTTACTTAAGGCGAACACTTCATCGTTAAAGGTGGCGGAGAAGAACAAGGTTTGGCGCGTCTCGGGCAGGCGCTTTAGGATGCGGTTGATGTCGGTGATAAAACCCATGTCCAGCATGCGGTCGGCTTCATCGAGCACCAGGGTCTCTACCCTGCTTAAGTCGATAAGCCCCTTGATGGCGAGTTCCAGTAACCGGCCCGGTGTTGCCACCAGTATGTCACAGCCTTTGTTTAACGCATCGAGCTGCGGGTTGATACTGGCCCCACCATAAGCCACCACTGAGCGGATGCCGAGACCCTGGCTGTATTTCTCAAAGCTTTGGTGTACCTGCTGCGCCAGCTCACGCGTTGGGGTCAGCACCAACACGCGGATGGCTTTTTCAGACGTTTCCCGAGCCAGGTGGCGCTGGAGCAACGGCAAGGCAAAAGCGGCCGTTTTACCGGTGCCGGTCTGCGCCCCCGCCATCACATCAGAACCCGCCAGCACCTGGGGGATCGCCGCTTGTTGAATAGGCGTTGGTGTTTGATAACCCAGGGTATCGAGAACAGCCAATAAATCCGGGTGAAGGCCAAGGGTAGAAAAACGCATAAAAAAGCACCGCTTTAAATATAGTGAGGCGGCGCCATTATAGCACGGGGCTTTAAGCGCCAGGTAGGCGACGCTCAAGAGTGCTTATGGCCTGAGTGAAAATGGCGGCATCGTTATTTTGGCTTTTAATCAATCCGAATAGATCTCGATTTTTTAAATAGAGGACATCACTTTTAATGCCCGTGTCTTAACAGAAAACAGAGAGCTGGGGAATCAATCATGAGTGAAGAGCGGACATTACGCACGTCAAGAACACTGCCTTTCTCGCCTGAACAGGTTTACGGTGCTTTTGCTAAAGCCGATTTGTTGGCCAAGTGGTGGGGACCGGAAGGTTTTTCCAATACTTTTGAGGTATTCGACTTTACCGTCGGCGGGCGCTGGCGTTTTGTCATGCACGGTCCGGACGGAGTCGATTATCAGAACCACAGTGTCTTTGAAGAACTGGTGCCCGGCACCAAGATAGTGATCCACCATGACTGCCCACCGAATTTTATTCTCACCATCCACCTGGCTGCTGAAGGTGAAGCAACCCTATTAACCTGGGAGCAAGTCTTTGATGACGCAAAAACGGCGCAGGCCATCAAGCAAATGGCGGGAGCTGCCAACGAGCAAAATATCGACAAGCTAACGCGGGTTCTAAGTGAAAATAATAAAGGCTAGATGCTGGGTTGGCCTTAAATTCGGCACCCCTGGTGCCAATGGCTTTGTGTCTTTGTTGATATACTGGAATTTATCATGGCGCTGATTTATCTGCTGCTGGCTCTTATTTCCTTTTTGCCGTGCTTTGTCATTACCTTTGCACTCTCTGTGCTCCTGCGGCCACGATATACCATTAAACCTTTAAGGTTAACATTGCTATCGGGGCTATTGGCCTTGGTGAGCGGTTTTGTTTTTAACGTGGAGCTTGATGGGGGCCTTCTTTCTTTTCCGGTTGCGGTTAGTCTGCTGTCTGGTATTTGGGCGATGCTTTTGTTGGGTGGGGCGGGTTTATATCAGGCATTCTCACGCCGCAAGGTGATTTTGCCAGGGCGTTGATGGGGTAGGGGAGCCCAGTACAGAGCTGCCGAGCCTACACTGCTATGGAGGCCGATGACGAAGAGGGCAGGTGAGTATGGAGCTTTTATTGTGGCGGCATGCCGAAGCTTTGGACGGCATTGACGACCTTGAGCGGCCGCTATCACCCAAAGGGCTGCAGCAGGCAAGCAAGATGGCTGCCTGGCTGGGCCGCCATGGCCCGGGCGGGCTTCGGCTCTTGGTGAGCCCGGCGGCGCGTACCCTGGAAACCGCCAAGGTTTTTCGCCAGAAGATGGAGGTATCGAAGTTGCTAGCTCCCGGCTGCCAGGTGCAAGAGCTCGTGACCCTCTGCCACTGGCCTTTGGGCCCTGCGCCGGTGTTGCTGGTGGGGCATCAGCCCAGTTTGGGGTTACTGGCGTCGTTGTTGCTTACCGGCCAGCCAATGCCTTGGGCCATTAAAAAGGGGGCGCTGTGGTGGCTGAGTAGCCGCACACGCGCCGGCGAGCAGCAATGCGTTATAAGTACCGTGCTGGCGCCCGAGCTGTTATGAAAACGGCCGTGGTTGCGGTGATAGTGCGGGCGGGTAAGGTACTGGTGGTACAGCGGGCCGCCGGTATCCCGGCTGCCGGTTATTGGACGCCCCCATCGGGCAAGCTCAATGCTAAAGAGACCGAGCCTCAGGCGCTTGTCCGGGAGATGCAAGAAGAGCTGGCCTTGGCGGTGCGGCCGCTGCGCTGCGTCTGGCAATGTCCGGCCGAGGGCGCGGCCTATCGGTTGCATTGGTGGCTGGCTGCACCTATGTCTTCTACCTTGGACCCAGCCCCTGCCGAGATAGCGGCGGTGCGCTGGGTTAGGCCGGCGCAGTTTGCCAGGTTGCAACCAACCTTTACCGCAGGCCGCCATTTCTTTGAAACCATTTTGCCAGGGCTGCCCGAGTGGCGTGGCCACCGGGCACCCCTGGGCTCGACTTTAGAACAATAGGGGGCCGGCCTATGCGCTGGGGCGGCAACGTAACCCGTACCGGCGCATGTTCTCTTGCCCGAGTCACGATCTGCACATCAACGCAACCCACGTCTTTAAGGAGCAACGCGTATGAAACGGGTAACCGGTATTGGCGGCCTCTTTTTTACCTCCCCCGACCCGCAGCGCCTTGGCGCCTGGTATCGCGAGCATCTGGATCTTGATGTAGCCGACTGGGGCGGGGCGGTGTTTCAATGGGGCGGCGAGGGCAGTGCGCCGGGGATGACCATTTGGAGCGTGTTCGCCCAAGGCGGCCAGAAAATGGCCCCCAGCCGCGCACCTTTTATGGTCAACTTCCGGGTGGCCGATTTGGACGCCTTGCTTGAAGCGCTGCGCGCCGAAGGCTGCGAGGTACTGGCCGACACCGAAGTGTCCGAGTTTGGTAAATTCGGCTGGGTGATGGACCCAGACGGCAACAAGGTCGAGCTTTGGGAGCCGCCACCGGGGCAATGAGGCCGCAACGCCGGGTTATCCGCCGCGGGGGCGCTAGCGCTCGAATTTAAGGATATAGCCTTTAAAATCCGGGGCTATGTCCACAGGCAGAGGCCGGTAGGTATTGCGGTAGCCAAACTGGCTCATGGCGGTAATGAGTTTGCTTTTTCGGCCGCGGCCTGGGTCGACCAGTATCACTTCCGAAGTCGGTTTTGCGTGGGTGTTGATGAAGTTGGCCAGCAGCGCAATGTGCTGGTCTTCATAAAGCAGATCGCTGCCGATGATCAGGTCAAATAAGCCCAAAGCGTCGTTTTCATCGGCCCAGCCGGTGCGTTCAAAGGCGATGTCGGCGCCGTCATTTAGCACCGTGTTGCGGGCCAGAAACCGGCCCACCTCGGGGTGGTAGTCGGTGGCGGTGATGTCGGCAGAACGGGCGTTTAGCAGCAGGCTTGGCAAGCCAATGCCACACCCCACTTCGAGGATGCGCTTTGAGCCGGTGTCGTAGCCGTCGATAAACCGTGCCAGCGCCAAACTGGAGGGCCAAACAATGCCGAAGATGGGCCAACTGGCAGAAGAGATCCCCAGTTTTTCGGCGAGCCCTGCCGGGTCGTCAAACTGTTGCCTGTCGCGCAGGGTGCAAAGATGGATATCGGCACTGGCAAATTCCAGCGTTTGATAGCGGTATCGTAAGGGTGTCATGGCAGGATCCTGGACAGCGTGGCGCTCGGCCAGCTATCGAGGATAAATGACAAAACGAGGAGTGGCTGAAGGATAGGTGTTTGTCGATAAAGCGCAAGTTATTTAATCGAAAATCTCTTAGCTACACCAATAGCCCATGGCGGCCTTGCCGTTGCTGACTTTTGCTCACAGGGCGCGAGCAAAAGGCCGGGTTGACCTGGGTCAGGATGCCAGTGGCGCCATTGTGTTGTGATGCGCTGTCAGGACGTCTTAATACATTGAGTATCGCTATGAAAATAATCCTCTTTTTTGCGCTTTTGGCGCTGTTCACCTTGTTGTTGCTGTACGTCTCGCGGGACCGGCAGCGGCCAGCGGCCAACGATGAAGCGTCTGTTGCTGTTAAACGGGGCGCGCTTAAAGCGCCACCTCAACATGCCGCCGAGGCGGCTGCCTTGATAATGGCGCTGGCCAAAACGCAGGACAGTTGGCCGCAGGTTTTGGCTCAGTCCCGGCTCTTTTTATGGTCAAGTGACGAACCCGAAAAGGCCTGGAACGAGCAGGCGCGGCGCGAAGGCTTGCCGCCTGTGGCATTAGAAGGTAGCGGCGATAACCTGTTTTTGGTTTTTGGCGACCATCGTCAGCCCCTTCGCGTTACCGGCGACCGGGACGACTTACTGCGCGGTTATCTCGATCTTAACCTGGCGGTGCAGCCGGATTATGAGGTGCGCTATCTCATCGACAGTACGCACAGCAGTAACCGCGCCTTCCTGGCTCTGGCTCACCAGGACTGGCAGCGCCTGGAGCAGCAGTTTGGCGCCGCCGCCGTGGCTTACCGTTTTTACCCTCTGGGAGCAAATTTCGAGACCTTTATCAGCGCCGTGGAAGCGGCCTACGACGGCCGTTATTCCCATTAATTGTGCGCCTTACCATACAGTCTGTTAACATTTGCAACCGCCGTTACTTTCTCTAACAAAATAACGAGGTTACGGCGTTGCTGAGGGGGCTTGCCAGGGTACTATCTGGCCTGGGGCTGGCCAAATGGAGCGCTTGGCCCCGCCTCCTCATGGATGACACAAGGACACAAAAAATGGCAACTCCATTCAAAACCCCCTCTGCACTTAGTCTTGCAAAACTCATCACCCTGCTCATCATCTTGGCGGTAGTGGTTATTGCCTATGGCAGTTGGTTTACCGTCGACCAGGGCGAGCGCGGCGTGCATCTGCGTAACGGCCGCATCGTTGGCACTGCGGCCCCCGGCATGGGCTTCAAAGTGCCGTTGATGGACAAAATAGTGAAGATCTCCACCCAAACCCACACCGTTAGCTACGAGCGTTTGCAGGCCTACAGCCGTGACCAGCAACCTGCCACCATCCGCGCCTCGGTGACCTTTCGGGTGCCGGAGGACAAAGTGGCCGAGGTGTATGCCAACTTCAAAAGCCTCGATTTGATGGTCAATCGCTTAGTTGACCGCGCCGTGCCCACCCAGGTGGAAAACATCTTTGGCCAGTACACCGCTATTTCTGCGGTGCAGGAGCGGGTGAAATTCGTGTTGGATGTTACCAATGCCATCAAAGAAGCGGTGCAAGGCCCTATTGAGATAAGCTCGGTGCAGATTGAAAACATCGACTTTTCTTCAGCTTACGAAAAATCAGTGGAAGATCGGATGCGCGCCGAAGTGGAAGTGCAGACCCAAAAGCAAAACCTGGAAAAAGAGCGAGTCAGTGCGCAAATCGCGGTGACCAAAGCGCAAGCCGAGGCCGACTCGCAGCTGGCCCGCGCCAAGGCTGAAGCGGAAGGTATTCGCATCAAAGGTGAAGCGGAAGCCGACGCCATCAAAAGCCGCGCAGAAGCGCTAGCGCAAAACAAAGACCTGATTGAGCTGACTAAAGCCGAGAAGTGGAATGGCGAACTGCCCAGCACCATGCTGCCCAACAGCACCTTGCCGTTTTTTGATACCAAAAAGTAACCTATTGTGCCGGGGCCAAAGCCCCGGCATGAGCGATTACCCAAGGCACAAATGGCTGCATCACTTCACAAGCCCATGGCCTTAGTGGCTTGGACGGTTAAAAGGGTCTAGCCACAGCTCAGGGTTTTGCAGTGGTGTTTCGGCTGACAAAAACGGGTTTTCGAGATAGAAAACGTGGCGCTCTTGTAAGTTGAGCTGCGCCAGCTTAGCGCCGTTGAAACGGTTGAAAAGTGGATCGAACAGCACGGGATCGTTAAAAACCTTCATCAACCCTACCTGCACTCTGTCGGCCAGTTTCTGCCCAGCATCTGTTCGGGCAAAGTAGAAATAAAAGGGCCACGGATAGTAAATAAGAATGGATTTTTCAATGGCCAGATCCGGCATCTGTTGGCGTCGCTGGGCCAATTCGTCCTGTACCTCAACGATGCTTCGCGAAAAAAAGTCAAAGCGGCCGCTCAGTAACATTTGAAAAAGGCCGTTGTAGTTGGAACCTTGCACTACCTCAAAACCGTTGTCTTGCCACACTCTTACATCACGCCAGTCGCGGCCTTGGCCCACAGTTAGCTTGCGTAGCTGCTCTAGATTGTTGATCCGCGAAAATTCAGCTTGCCGCTCCTTGCGGATCAACAACACCCGATAACCGATCAGGCCTTTGTCTAAAGGGATCCGCACCGGCAAGAATCGCTTTTCGTTTTCAATATCTGCCGGCGATATCATCACCGATAGCAAGGGACCGCCCAGCGCTTGAAACTGGCGGCTCTCGCTCATCACCAAAGGCGCAGGTTCCAGTTGGTAGTCACCGTATTGCGCCGAGGTTTGCTCCAAGGCCAGCTTTAGCAGTGCCCAGTGGTAGTCATAACGGTGGTCTTGTGCAGATTCGGGGATATGGTAGCGGTAAAGCATCGGATTGGCGTTAAGCGCAGCACTCATTAATAAGGCAGAAAAAAGGGCGATAACCTTCATCACGTCAACCTTTGCAAATGGTGTTTGCTCATTATAGGAAGGTCTTTTGATTCACCTGCGAAACGCACGGGTTAATGCTATCCAACAGGCTGTATTGCTTGGGAAAAATAAGCGAAGGTAGGCCAAGGTTTTTGGCGAAAAGGGATGATGGATGACAAAACAAAGCCTGCTGTGGCTGGCCCTGGTGCTAAGCCCGCTGTGCAGGGGGGAGCTGTTGGCGGTAGACGACAGCTACACCCCCTCTGAGCGCTTTGCTCGCTATAGCCAAACCCACTCCGAGCTTCGCCTGCCGGTACTGGCCTTTGCCGCTGGCCAAGAGGTGCTCTTTGAGCGCCGCTATCGAGAGCTGGGTAAGCGCGAGCTGCACCTGGATGTGTTTAAAGCGGTCTCTAAGGCCGCCTCGAACCCCGGTATCGTGCTAATTCACGGCGGCGGCTGGCGCTCTGGCAATAAATCCCATTTTTACCCCCTGGCAAACCTGCTGGCGCAAAAGGGCTATGTGGTTATCCTTCCCGAATACCGGCTGTCTGCCGAAGCGCCATATCCAGCAGGCCTTGAAGACATCAACCAGGCCATCGCCTGGGCCAAGGCCCATGCCAAAGAGCTGGGGCTGGATGTGGGCCGCCTGGCTATCGGCGGCGGGTCTTCTGGCGGGCAGATGGCAAGCCTGCTGGCTTACACTGCGCCTACCGCGCTTTATAAAGGCGCGGCGGGCGGGGATTATTCCCTGGCGGCCCTTATCGATATGGACGGGGTGCTGGATTTTACCGACCCTTTGGCCCTCGCCAATGAAAACAAAAAAGGCGCCGCCTCTGCCGCCGCGTTATGGCTGGGGGGGGATTACCAGCACGCGCCTGAGCGCTGGCGCGAGGCTTCGCCGGCCAGCCATGTTTCGGCTAAGGCGCCGCCGACCTTGGTGATAAGCTCGGGCCAGCCGCGATTTAGCGCCGGTTACCAAGGGGTGTTTGCCGCCCTTGCCAAAGCGGGCATCAAACACCGCTTTTACGCTTTTGACACCATCCACACCTTCTGGCTTTTCGAGCCCTATCTTTCTCAAACCGCCACCCAGATTGACCTTTTTATGCAGCAAGTGGTCGGACATTCCCCAGGTTGATTCAGGGTCTTCTGGTAAAGTGTCGCTTAGACATCTTGCTTGATATAAAAAGAAGGAATGCCCTTTGGCGACCCCCGCGCTATTGCACCGCTATACCGATCTGGCGGCCCTGCTGGATATCCTCACCCACAAACGCTTGGTGCTGCTGGACCCTGGCCACTGGAGCGATAAAAACGACGTGCATTTCATGGCGAGCTACAAGCAAAAGCGCCAGTTGCAGTCGTTGTTGGCGCTGTGTTTTACCAGCAAATTCGAGACCTACCACCATTGGAGCGTGTTTGCCCCAGGCAGCTCGGGAGTCTGCATTCGGTTTCGCCGCCCCTGGCTGCAAGAGGCTTTTGATGCCATTGGCCTTCGCTATGGCGATGTGCAATACCGCGAACTTCATGACGACCAGGCGCTGACCCTCCAAGACGTGCCGTTTTTAAAGCGCTTTCCCTACCGGGACGAAAAGGAGTTTCGGGTGATCTTCGAATCCCAGGTGCCGCTGGCGGTCAAAGCCGTGCCCTTCGAGCTTGGCGCCATTGAGCGCATTGTGCTGAGCCCCTGGTTGCCAGAGGCGCTGGTGGACACGGTGAAAAAGACCCTCCACAGCATTGAAGGCTGCCAAAAGCTAAAAGTGGTGCGCACCACGTTGCTGTCCAACGAGAGCTGGCGCAAAAAGGTCGACGCCCTGGTGTAACGGCGCCAAAACCGGGCACCTTGCCCACCTAAACAGGGGCCGCTTTTTTGGTAAGCTTGGGCGCATCTTTCCAATAATAACGAGCAGCCCATGGCCGACGCCCTTGTTGCCTTTCGCGAAGCCCTGGGCCGGTGCAGCTTTGCACTGGCCCGCAACCAAAAAGTCTCTCTCAAAAACACCTTGCAGCGGCTGGCAGACGCCGTCTTGCCAGACGAGCAAGCCGATGTGTACGGCGCCGGCCCCCTCATCAACGACTTCGAGCAGCAGCTGGCCCAGATGCTGGGTAAAGAAGCGGCGCTCTTTTTGCCAAGCGGCACCATGGCCCAGTGCCTGGCCATGAAGATTTATTGCCAGGATGCGCTCAACCATCGCATCGGCCTGCACCCAACCAGCCACCTTTTGCTGCACGAGCAACAGGCCTATCAGGCGCTTTATGGCCTGGAGGCCGCGCCCATAGGGCCAAGGGATGCGGTGCCCAGCCTTGGCGATATGCAAGCGGCCCACCAGGCATCGCCCCTAGCCGCTTTGCTGCTGGAGCTACCCATGCGCGAAATTGGCGGCCAGCTGCCGCCCTGGGACGCGCTGGTGGCCCAATGCCAGTGGGCCACAGAACAAGGCATTCGGCTGCACCTTGACGGCGCCCGGCTGTGGCAATGCCCGGCGGCCTACGGGCGCTCCCTTAGTGAGATTGCCGGCTTGTTCGACTCGGTTTATGTGAGCTTTTACAAAGACTTGGGCGGTATTGCCGGGGCTGTGCTGGCGGGTGACAGGCGCTTTATTAACGAGGCTCGTATCTGGCTGCGCCGCGCTGGCGGCAATCTTTATAGCCTGGCGCCTTATGTGGTAGCGGCAAGAGAAGGCCTTGGCGAGCATCTGGGGCAGATGCCCAAGCGCCTGGCACACGCCCGCTGGCTGGCCGAGCAATTTAACGCCCTGGAGGGCTTTTCTACCTGGCCGTTGGTGCCCCACACCAATATGTTTCGGATGCGCATTGACTGCGAGCCGCACCTTTTTATGGAAAAGGCCTGCCACTGGATGGCCGAGCATGACATGGCGCTGGTAACGGCGCCGTACCGAGTGGATGAGCACGCCCTTTGGTGTGAAATCACCCTGGGCTCGGCCTTTGAGGCCTTACCCCAAGCGCGCTGGCAAGAAGCACTTGAAGATTTTCACCGCCAGGTCATGGAATGAAAAAGGCGCCTTGCGGCGCCTTTTTCATTCTTGGTCTTTAACAAAGGTTTTGTCGGTTTCCCCTTTGAAAAAGTCGCGGCCATACACCAGCAGGCACAATACCACCCCCACCGCAAAGGCCCAGGCGGCGCCGCGAGTGGCAAGCACTGCGCCTACCACCCCGGCGATACCCAAATCGCGCTGGGAGCGTGCCTCCATCACCCCAACCTTCACCGACACATACCCCTGAATAAGTAAGGTCAGTGCCAGGGCCACCCCGAGAATGGGTTGCACCAGGGTGACGATGGGCATCAGCAGCAGGCCGGTATTGGTGCCCCAGCGAAAGGAGCCAGCGCCGCCAAAAAGGGAGTCCATGGCTTTTTTGCCCTGGGTAAAACGCTCGACGATCACCACGTGCATGGCGGCCCACAGCGGGCCGCACATGGTCACGTCTGGCCCGAGAATGGACATGGCGGCGTTGCGGCCACCGAAGATCAGGTGAGCGCGGTCGGGGTTGTATTCCACTTTTTCGTCCGGCCGGGCTTGGTCGGCCTCTTCCAAAATGGCGCGGCTTTGCAGTATGTCGCCAAAGAGCACGATATAGGCGGCCAGCACCGTGGGGATGGCACTTAAGAACATGGATAGCGGCGGCAGGCCCAGGCCAAACACGGTGTACTCGCGCCACAAGGTGGCAAAGTCGGGGCTGGAAATGCCCCATTTGATGTCAGGCCAGGGGGCTTCACCGGCGAGGGGCGCCACGATGATGGCCAGCGCCACGATGGGGAAGATGCCCAGTTTACCCACCAGGCCAAAGAGCCGGCTTTGGGCTTTGAGGCGGGCAAAGTGGCGGGAGAAGATCACGTAAAAGGCGATGCCCACTGCCACCGAAATGGTGACCGGGTAGCTGTCAAAGCGGCCGCCGGTCTTAAACACGGCGATAACCGCCGCAATACCGGCGCCAACGATAACCCCCGACTTAATGGCCTGGGGAATAAGCTGCACCACCTTGTGGGCAAGGCCGGTGGCACCGATAAACATGGAAAAGAGCCCCAGCATCAGCTGGAAGGACACCAAGGCATGCACCCGCTCGGGGCCCTCGGGGAAGCTGGCGCAATAGGCCATCAGCAGCGGAATGGCCGGGGTGATCCAGCCCGGCACCACCGGATCGCCCAAAAGGTGGTGCAGCAGGTAGAAAAGGCCATTGAGCATGGCCACCGCCAGGGCGACCTCAAAGGGCATCCCCAGCAGATCGGTCATCAGGGGAATGGCTGCCAAGTCCACGGCGCACATCAACAGGCCTTGAAAATAATCAGGCCATTCAAAGCGATAGTGAACAAAAGGGAGCCGTACTTTAAAGGGGCCCAGGGCCCAATAGGGCGTTTCCTGCCCGTCGATGCGCTGCTTTCTCATGGGATTGTTGACTCTTTTTATTGTCGGTAGGGTGGCCGGGCGAACCCGGCCGGCAGTTAAAAGGCTTGTTGGTAAAGGGCCAGGGCGTCGGCCTCGGTCACCTCAACCGGGTTGTTGATCAGCAGCCTGCTCTGGGCCATGGCGTCTTTGGCGAGCATCGGCAGGCTCTCTTGGCTGACCTTGACGTCGCGAAGGCGCCGGGGCGCGCCGGAGGCGTCCATCAGCGCTTCCATGTAGGCCACAAAGGCTTGGGCGCGCGCCGCTGTATCTCCTTGTTGCTGGCCCATCACCACCTCGGCCAGTTCGGCATAAAGGGGCGCTGCCTTGGGCAGGTTAAAGCGCAGCACCGGCCCCAGCATCAGGGCGTTGGTGAGGCCATGGGAGAGGTGATAGTGGCCGCCCAGCGGGTAGGCGAGGGCGTGTACCGCCGCTACCGGGCTGTTGGCAAAGGCCTGGCCGGCAAGGGTTGCCCCCAGCAGCATGGCCTCGCGGGCTTGGCGGTTGCCACCGTCGGTGCAGGCGGTTACCAGGTTTTGGGTGAGGAGCTTTAAGGCCTCGCGGGCAAAGGCGTCTGACAGCGGGTTTTTCTTGTGGGCCGAGGTGTAGGCCTCGATGGCGTGCACCATGGCGTCAATGCCGGTGGCGGCGGTGGCCATGGCTGGCAGACCGGTGGTGAGCTCGGCGTCCAGCAATACCCGGTCGGCATAGAGCTGGTCTGCCACCACCCCCATTTTGGTGGTCTCGCCGGTGGTGAGGATGGTGATGTTGGTGACTTCCGAGCCGGTGCCGGCGGTGGTGGGCACTTGCAGCAGGGGCACCCGCTGGCCCTGCACCTTGCCGATGCCGTACATCGCCGCCAGCGGCTGCTCGGCCACCAGCATCACCGCCACCAGCTTGGCGATGTCCATAGATGAACCGCCGCCAAGGCCTATTACCAGATCGCACCGGGCATTGTGGCCGGTGGCGGTGGCGCTTTGCACCAGGGCCTCGGGCGGGTCGGCCACCACGTCGTCAAACACCGTGACCTCAAAGCCGTGGGCGGCAAGGGAGGCCTTGGCCGGGTCTAAAAGCCCTGCTTGGTGCAGGAATTTGTCGGTGACAATCAGTACGCGGCGCTGGCTGAACCAGCCGGCCATCAGCTCGCCAAGGCGCCGGGCGCTGCCCCATTCGAGGTGCAGGGCGCCGGGGCTGGTGAAGCTAAAAGGGCGGATACCTTGAGTCATAAAAAATGCTCCTTTATGCAGGCGGGTCATGCCCGCCTGGCGGCCTTACAGGGCGCTACAGATATATTTGAGTTCCAGATATTCATCGATGCCGTGGCGCGAGCCTTCGCGGCCGAGGCCCGATTGTTTGACGCCGCCAAAGGGCGCCACCTCGTTGGAGATGAGGCCGGTGTTGTGGCCCACCATGCCGTATTCGAGCTGCTCGGCCACCCGCACCGAGCGGCCAAAGTCGCGGGTGTAAAAGTAAGCGGCGAGGCCAAAGATGGTGTCGTTGGCCATGGCAACGGCTTCTTGTTCGGTGTCGAACACAAAAAGCGGCGCCAGGGGGCCGAAGGTTTCTTCTTTGGCAACCTTCATCTGGGCGGTTACCCCGGTCAGTACCGCGGGCTCAAAGTACAGCCCGCCCAGGCGCTTGCCGCCTTGAACCAGGGTGGCGCCTTTGGCCAGGGCGTCGCGAATATGCTCTTCGATTTTGTCCAGCGCCTTGGCTTCTATCATCGGGCCGATGTCGGTGCCCGCCTCCAGGCCGCTACCCACCTTAAGGGCTTTGACCTTCTCGGCCAGCTTGGCGGCAAAGGCGTCGTACACGCTGCGCTGCACCAGGATGCGGTTGGCGCAGACGCAAGTTTGCCCGGCGTTACGGAATTTGGACTGCATGGCCCCTTCAACGGCCTTATCGAGATCTGCATCGTCAAAAACGATAAAAGGCGCGTTGCCGCCCAGTTCCAGCGACAGCTTCTTGATGGTGGGGGCGCTTTGGGCCATCAGCAGCCGGCCCACTTGGGTTGAACCGGTAAAAGAGAGCTTTCGCACCGTTTCTGAGTCGGTGAGCACCTGGCCAATTTCCTTGGCCGGGCCGGTGACGATTTGCAGCACCCCGGCCGGCAGCCCGGCGCGCTGGGCCAGCTCACCTAGGGCCAGCGCTGAGAGCGGCGTGAGGTCGGCCGGGCGCACTATCATGGCGCAGCCGGCGGCCAGGGCGGGGGCGGCCTTGCGGGTGATCATCGCGGCCGGGAAATTCCAGGGAGTAATGGCCGCGGTAACCCCAATGGGCTGGCGCAGCACCGTCAGGCGCTGATCGGTGCGAGGCGCCGGAATGGTCTCGCCGTAGATGCGCTTGGCCTCTTCGGCAAACCACTCGATAAAAGACGCAGCGTAGCCAATCTCGCCCTTGGCCTCGGCCAGCGGCTTGCCTTGCTCGAGGGTCATGATCAGGGCCAGGTCGTCCTGGTGCTCGAGCATCAGCTCGAACCAGCGGCGCAAAATGGCGCTGCGCGACTTGGCGCTTTGGGCCGCCCAGGCTTTTTGGGCCTTGGCGGCAGCGTCGATAACGGCCGGTATGGCGCTTGGCGCCAGGTTTGGCACCTTGGCCACTTCGCTGCCGTCGGCAGGGTTGATAACAGAGAGGGTTTGGCCATCGGCCGCCGCCACCCATTGGCCATTGATAAGGCATAAACTCTTGAGCAGAGTCGGGTCCTTTAATGAATACAACTTGGCCTCCCGGTGTTGATCTGATGCTTGACGTAGAACGTGTTGTTCAATATATTGAACGCCGTTCTAAATATTGAATTTAGCCTAGAGGAGATCTGGGCAATATGTCAACAAGAGGGGTATATGACCAAAGTCGTAGACATGGCTGACGCCCAGCCAAAACGGCTGGTGCCGGCCATCGACAGGGCGGTAATGGTGCTCGACCTTATCGCTGCCGAGCCGGGCGTAGCCGGGGTGTCGGAGCTGGCCCGCCGCTTGGGCCTTGCCAAAAGTTCGGTGCACGGCATTTGCGACACCCTTTGCGCCCTGGGCTTGCTGCGAGTTGCCGGTAGCGGCTTTGAGATGGGGCCAAGGTCGCTGCATTGGAGCGCGTCTTTTCTGGACCGCTCCGACTTGGTCAGCGAATTTGAGCGCATTCTGTCAGAAGATAGGCGCCTGGATGATTACACCGTCACCCTCTCTACCTTGTCTGGCGCCGAGGTGATGTACCTTGCCTGCCGCAACGCCGCCAAACCCCTGGGCTTTACCTTTCAGTTAGGGATGCGCCTGCCGGCCATTTACACCGCCACCGGCAAGGCGATGTTGTCGCAGATGGAGAGCGAGCAGCGCCAGGCTCTCCTTGCCGGCCCCTGGCCGGCGGCCTTTACCGCCAACAGCGTGGCAAGCCTTGAGGCCTTGGAGGGCCAGTTTAGCGAATGGCGTCAGTTGGGTTACGCCCTTGACCGCGGCGAAATCCGTGACGGCATGGTTTGCCTGGGGGCCGCGGTTAAAGACCGCAGCGGCAAACCGGTAGCCGGTATCGCCATCTCCATGACCAGCGCCGAGGCCAGCGCGGCGGCGCTCAAGGACTGTGGCGTCATTGTGGGCGAGCTGGCGGCAAAGTTGATGGTTCGCTAAGGCTTTTCTTTAAGATCAATGCGTTATTAACCGCACTGCGGTAAGGTGAGGGCACCTGGATTGACGGAATAACGCCATGCTCAACACCCTTATTCTGGCGACGGCGCTGCTGCTGACCCTGTATCTGGCCTTTTCCCGGCGCCTGGCGGGCTCCTCGGCCTGGAAGGCAACGGTGACGCCGCTCGCCTCCATCATGGGCAGCGGCTTTTTGGTCAGCGCCCCCTTGTTGGCCATTACCGTGGGTAACCTGGCGCTCTTTTGCATGGCGGCGCTGTTGCTGCTGGCCTTTGGGGTGGGCGCCGCCATTCGCTTTAATATCCGCTACTTTGAGCCCATCGAGAACAGCGGCCATGGCCCGGCCCAGGACATCGCCTTTTTGTCCCGCATCGTGCTGGCCGGCGCCTATTTTATTTCGGTGACCTACTACCTGCAGTTGCTGGCGGCCTTTTTGTTAAAAGCCTTTGGTACTGAAGATGCCTTCTACGCCCACCTCATCACCACCGCCTTGCTGTTGGTGATTGGCGGTATCGGCATGTGGCGGGGCCTGGGGGAGCTTGAGAAGGTGGAGCGCTATGCGGTGAGCCTCAACCTCGGCATGATAGCGGCGCTGCTGCTGGGGCTTTTGGTTTACAACATCCAGTTGGCGGCAAGCGGCCACTGGCAGCTGCCGGACATCAGCTCAGCCATTGATCTGCACGACTTTCGGGTGTTGCTGGGGCTGCTTATCGTGGTGCAGGGCTTTGAAACCTCCCGCTACCTGCAAGAGGGGCACAGCAGCGACGAGCGCATTCGCACCATGCGCCTGGCCCAGTTGCTCTCTTCGGGGATCTACCTGCTGTTTATTGCGCTGGCCACCGTGCTCTTTCACGGCAAGCTCACTGCCGATGTCACTGCCATTACCACCATGGTGCTGCCGGTGGCCTCGGTGCTGCCCATCTTGATTGCGGTGGCTGCCATCGGTAGCCAGTTCAGCGCTGCCGTGGCCGACACCTCCGGCGCGGGCGGCTTGATTGAAGACATTGCCCACAAAAAGCTGCCGGTGCGCTACGCCTATCTGGCCATCATCCTTATCACCGTGGTGCTGACCTGGCAGACCGACGTTAACGAAATCATCGCCTACGCCTCTCGGGCCTTTGCGCTCTTTTACATGCTGCAATGCACCGTGGCCTTTGTTGTGGCCTGGCAGCGCCGGGCGCTGCCGAATCGCCGCCGCTACCTTGGCCTGTTCGCGCTGCTTACCCTGCTATGCGCCCTTATCTTTGCCTTTGGCATTCCCTCTGAATAAAAAAGGCGCCCTCGGGCGCCTTTTTTGTTAACCGGCCAGGGCCAGGAATAACCCGGCCAGGGTGGCACTCATCAAGTTGGACAGGGAACCTGCGAGCACCGCTTTTACCCCCAAACGGGCGATGTCGTGGCGCCTGCCGGGAGCCAGCCCCCCCAAACCGCCCAGCAAAATGGCGATGGAGGCGAGGTTGGCAAAGCCGCACAGGGCAAAGGTGATAATGGCCTGGGTGTGGGCGCTAAGGGTGCTGGCCACCTTGGCAAAGTCGGCATAGGCCACAAACTCGTTAAGGATGAGCTTCTCGCCGATAAAGGCGCCAGCTACCTTGGCTTCGTGCCAGGGCACGCCGAGCAGGAAGGCCAGGGGCGAGAAGGCCCAGCCGAGGATCATCTGCAGCGACAGTTCCGGCATGCCAAACCAGCCGCCAATGCCGCCCAGCACGATATTCACCAGCGCAATCAAACCGATAAAAGCCAGCAGCATGGCGCCTACGTTCAAAGCCAGTTGCAGACCGGTGGCGGCGCCAGAGGCGGCTGCGTCAATGACGTTGGCGGGGGCATCGTCGATGCCGTCGGCCACGTCTTCCAGGCGCTGATTGGGGGTCTCGGTCTCGGGCACGATGATCTTGGCCATCAAAAGGCCGCCGGGAGCCGCCATAAAGGAGGCGGCAATCAGGTATTTAAGGTCGATGCCAAGGCCTGCGTAGCCTGCCAGTACCGAGCCTGCCACCGAGGCGGTGCCGCCCACCATGATCGCAAAGAGCTCCGATTGGGTCATGCGGGCCACGAAGGGGCGAATGACCAGCGGCGCTTCGGTCAGCCCCACAAAGATGTTGGCAGTGGCCGACAGCGACTCGGGCCGCGAGGTGCCAAGGGCCTTTTGCAGGGCGCCGCCGATGATGTTAATTACCCAGCGCATGATGCCAAGGTAATAGAGCACGGCAATAAGCGACGAGAAGAACACGATAATAGGCAGCACCTGCAGCGCCACCACAAAGCCATCGCCGCCAAAGAGCGCATACATCTTGGGCGAAACCAGGCCGCCAAAGAGGAAGTTGATACCCTCGTGGGAGGCGTTGATCACCTGCTGGACACCCCCGGTGATGCCTTGCAGCAAACGCTGGCCAAAGGGCACGTAAAGCACCAGGGCGGCAAAGGCGGCTTGGATGGCCAAAGCGCCGGCGACGGTGCGCAGCCGGATGGCCTTACGGTTTTCGGAAAATAAAACAGCGACAGCCAGCAGGAAAATAATCCCCACCAGCCCCATTAGGATCTGCATCTGTTGCTCGTTGCTCGTCTGAAAGGCAAGCGGGGGAGTATAGCGCGAAGCCTGCGACAGGTTCAGCGAGGATTATGCAAATTTGATCAAGGATTTAAAGGCGAGTGTCCAGGGAAGGACATGAGAGAACCCTTGGTTTTCAAATCAAGGTGACTGCACTGGCGGGCAGTCGGTTTCGGCTGCCCGTCTTTTTTAAAAAGACAGGGAAGAGTGACACATAACAACGGAAGGGGGAGTGATGAAAAACGTGTTTTTGGCCCTGGCGGCTTTGTCGCTGGGCGCCTGTGCCAGTAGCCCTGCCAAGTTTGAACATATCGAGCTGGCCCGCACCGCCTGCTACGGTTTTTGCCCGGTCTATCAGCTCAACGTGGAAGGCGACGGCACCGTCACCTTCAAAGGCGAGCGTTTTGTCGGCAGCACCGACGGCAACGCCAAGCTGGATAAAAAAGCCCTGGGCGAGCTACAAAAGGCCTTTGATAAGGCAGATTTTTTGACTCTGAATAACCAATATCGCAGCCAGAAGGACGGCTGCACGGCGGTGCGCACCGACGCCCCTAGCATCATCATCCGCTACCGCACGGCAGAAAAGGACAAAACGGTGCGCTACTACACCGGCTGCCAGTTCGATGGCCAGCAGCGTCTACAAGACCTGGCCACCGCCATCGATACCCTGACCCAAAGCAGCCAATGGGTGAAAGATCCCAAACGCTGAGCCTGAATCGAAACGGCAATAAGGTTTGATAAACAGCAGCTTGGCGCCCATAGTCAAGCCGTGTCCCCCACTGCCAAGGAGCGCTTATGCTGCCGGTTTCCCCGCTGTTTGCCCAACTGCAATTGCACTGGCGTTGGCTGTTGGCCTTGGGAGCGGTGTTTGTGCTGCTGGGGATCATCGGCCTTGGCATGGCGAGCTTTTTAACCCTCACCAGCATGATCTACTTCGGGGCCTTGCTGCTGCTGGGCGGCGCGCTGCAAACCGTGCAGGGGCTGCGCTCCCGCCCGGCCAGTGCCCTGGTGGTGGGGGTTGGAGTGCTTTACGGCCTGCTGGGGCTGTACCTGCTGGTATCGCCCATGGCCGCCGCCTCGGCCCTGACCTTGCTGATTGCCATCGGTATCGGTTTTGTGGCGCTGCTGCGCCTGTGGCTTGCCTTTCACCTTAAGGTGTTCAGCCAATATATCTGGCCTTTTATCAGCGGCCTGTGTGGCCTGGTACTGGCGGTGCTGATCATCGCTGGCTGGCCCGAGTCCGGGCTTTGGGTAATTGGCACCTTTATCGCCATCGAACTTATCCTCAACGGCTGGGCGCTCATTGCCCTGGCCCTGGTGGCGCGCCGTCAATGAGCCCCTGGCGGCTGTGGCTGGCCGTCACGCTGACCATGGTGGCCTTCGCCGCCAATTCCCTTTTATGCCGTATTGCCCTGACCCAAAGCAGCATCGATGCGGCCAGTTTTACGCTGCTGCGCCTGGTTAGCGGCGCTTTGATGCTGAGCCTTTTGGTGCTGATGCGGCGCCGGCCCTTGGCAGGCCATGGCTCCTGGCAAAGTGCGCTGGCGCTTTTTGGCTATGCGGCGGCCTTTTCCTTTGCTTACCTTGCTCTTGCCACCGGCAGCGGTGCCTTGCTGCTGTTTGGCGCCGTGCAGGCCACCATGATTGGTGTTGGCCTTTATCGGGGTGAGCGCCTCGGCACGGGCCAGTGGCTTGGCTTGATGCTGGCCCTTGGCGGGGTGGTGGTGTTGCTGCTGCCGGGGATAACGGCGCCGCCTTTGGCCTCGGCGTTGCTGATGCTGCTGGCCGGCGCCTGCTGGGGCTGCTATTCGCTGTGGGGCAGGGCGGCAACCGACCCGCTGGCGGCCAGCGCCGGTAATTTCCTAAAAGCGCTGCTGCCGGCGCTGTTGTTGGCGCTGTGGCTCATGCCGTCGCTGCGTGTCGATGCCCTTGGGGTGGTTTGCGCCATTGCCTCCGGGGCTTTGGCATCAGGCCTGGGGTATGCCCTTTGGTACCGGGTGCTGCCGGCCCTTAAGGCAACGGTTGCCGCGACGGTGCAGCTTAGCGTGCCGCTGCTGGCAGCCCTTGGCGGCTTGCTGTTGGGGGAGGGGCTCAGTTGGCGGCTGGTGCTGGCAGCCTGCGCAATTCTCGGTGGTATCGGGCTGGTGATCCGCGCCAGGGCGTCGGCCTAACCGACCACCCTTATCTGTTTTTATAAGTTAAGCTCGCAGCTTCTAATCGGTATGCTCGCAGCTCTTTCAAAGGAGAATGCCATGAGCCGCTTGTTTGCCCGCCTTGCCCAAGGTTTTGCCCCCAAGGCCTCCACCCCCGCACTGGTGTGCAACTTCAGTGACAACTACTACGGCGACCGGGTCTGTGCCCCGGCTCGCCCGGCGCAATAAGAAAGGGCCCTAAGGCCCTTTTTTCATGCTGGCTGGTAGCTGCCGACATCCGGCGCAAAGCTCACCCCGAAGCGGTTCCAGGCATTGATGATGGCCACCGCCAGGGTCAGGTTGGTGAGCTGAGCCTCGTTAAAATGCTGGCGCAGCTCTTGGTACAAGGCGTCACTCACGCCGCCTTGAGGCAGCAGGGTGTTGGCTTCGGCCCAAGCCAGGGCGGCGCGTTCCCTGGCGCTGAAAAACGGCGTTTCGTGCCAGGCATTAAGGGCATAGATGCGCTGCTCGGTTTCGCCCATGGCGCGGGCGTCCTTGGTGTGCATGTCGATACAAAAGGCGCATTTATTGAGCTGGGAGACGCGAATCTTCACAAGCTCCATCAGGGGCTTGTCGACGCCGTCTTCGGCTTTGCTCTGTTTGGCGAGGTAGATTTCCAGGGCCATCATCGCTTTGACTGCCTCCGGGGCGGCTGCTTGGTAGTTCATTCTCATGGTGGTCACTCCGCTATGTGGGGATGGGTTCACTCTATGAGAGGGGGCCTTGGGATAATTGTAGATTTTCGACATTCTGCATTTGCCGATACACTCTGGCCTAACTGCCGGAGTTGTTATGCCCGTTACCCCCGCCAATCTGCCTGCCCTTAGCGGTTTTACGCTACGCCCGCCATGCCCGGCGCTGGCGCCCTTTGTGCAGGGTTTTTGGTGGCTAAAAAGTGCGTCGGGGGCGGGGTTGCCGCTGCAGATGTTGCACCCGGACGGCGGCTCGGGGCTGATTTTTAATTTTGCCGAGCCGCTGCTCTTTGACGGCCATTCCCTGGCGCCGCCGGCTTTGGTCAGCGCCCCGGTGCTAACCAGCACCCGCCTTGAACTGGGGCCAACGGTGGATTTATTGGGGGTGCGCTTTTTGCCGGGTATGGGCAGTGCCTTTTTGGGAATGGGCCTTAACGAACTGGCAGGTTTTGCGCCCCAGGCCTTGCCGGGCCTGGACTTGAACGCCCTGGCCGACGCCCTTGCCTTTATCGCGACCGACAAACAGCAAGGGCTTTTGGAGCACTGGTTACTGGCGCGCCTTGGCAAAGCGCCGGTGCCAAAACCTGCGGTGCAGCAGTTGCTGGCGGCCATTACCAGGCACCAAGGCCAGCGCAATCTTGCCGAGTTGATGGCGCCCATCCCCCTTAGCCAGCGCCAGCTGGAGCGGCAGTTCAAGCAGCAGGTGGGGCTGACCGCCAAGCAATTTAGCCGCATCCAGCGGGTTGCCCTGGTGCGCCAAGATCTCAAACAAGGCCTGGCGCTGCTGGACACGGCGCTGGCCCGTGGCTTTAGCGATCAGGCTCATTTTATTCATGATTTTAAAGCGGTTATCGGTATTACCCCGGGCCAGTATCTGGCCAAGGCCCGGCGCCGCGATAAGGACCAACCATGACCCTTACCGGGCTTTTTGTGCGTTTTACCCTCTACTACCTGGGGCTGCTGGCCCTGTTTGTGGTGGCGGCTGTTGTCTTTGGATTTAAAGGCGGTTTTTCCCTTGGCATCATCGTCCAACTGCTGGCGACCCTCGCTGCCGGGCGCCAGTTTTGCCGGGCCAATGGCCGCTACTTTCAAGGCCGCGAGCGGCCGGCGGTGGCCCTTGGCACTGTGGTAATTGCGCTTGCGCTGCAATTTCCGGGCTCCTGGCTGCATATCCAAAGCGGCGCCTTGGCATTAAGTGCGGTGATGGCCGGTTTGGCGGTCAGCCTGGCGCTGTCTTTGGTGACCGCCACCGTGGCGCTGTTTTTGTTAAAAGGCCGCCGCGCCCGCCTTGATGCCTAAAAAGTAGGCAAATGATGGCAAGCTTACTAGGCTAAAAGCCAAAGGAATGCTTGGAAAATCATCATGAAAGCTCATTGCCTGCTGGCGTTTGCCCTGTTCTTGTTTGGCTGTAGCCAAACGCCGCCCCCCGTTGCCAAGGCGCCGCCACCCCCGGCGCCGGCCCCTGAACCCAAGCCTGTTATCAGCGGTTGCCTGGCCGATACCCGCACTGAGGTTCCCTTGGGGCGCTTTGCCCTGGCCCTTGGCCAGCAGGTGGCGGTGCTGGGGGAAGATCTGCATGTGAGCTTTGACGATATCGGGGTCGACCCGCGCTGCACCCCCGGTAAATCCTGCCAGGGCCAGCTGAGGTTGACCGTGCAAAAAGGCGACTTTTCCCCGGCCCTGTTTCTTATCTACAGCGAGGACCAAGGGGCGGTGCACTACCTTGGCTACAACCTTAGCCTGGCAAGCCTTGAGCCCGGCTTTGACGTAAAAGCGCCGTATAAATCGCGCTACTGCGCCTACCTGGTGGTGGGCCGCGACGGCTGGCAGAGCATCAATGCGCAGTAAACGCGATAAAACAGTCACTAAAAAGGCCGCAGCAGCGGCCTTTGTTTTTACAGCACCATGCCGCCCGAGGCTTCAATGCGCTGGCCTGTGATCCAGCCGCTGTCGTTTGACAGCAACATGGCCACGGCTTTGCCAATGTCCTCTGGTTGGCCAACCCGGCCAAGGGCGGTGAAGCCTTTAACCTTTTCGTGTACGTCGGGATTGTCCCGCACCATGCCGCCGGAAAAGTCGGTGGCAATGGCCCCCGGCGCCAGGGTGTTAACGCGGATCTGCCGTGCGGCAAGCTCCGCAGCCCAGTAGCGGCTCAGCACTTCTACCGCCCCCTTCATGGCGCCATAAAGGCCGCTGCCGGGCAGGGTAAAGCGGGTCAGGCCACTTGAAATGTGCACAATGGCGCCACCATCGGCCATCAACGGCACCAGCGCCTGGGTTAAAAAGAACACCCCTTTGACATGGACGTTCATCACCTCGTCGAACTGGCTTTCACTGGCACTCATCATGGGGACGTGAAGGGAGGTGCCGGCGTTATTCACCAGATAGTTAAGGGGCCGGCCTTGCCAGGTGCCTGCAAGCAGGGCGCTCAGCTGGCTTTTAAATGCCCCAAAAGCGTGGATGTTGCCGGTGTCCAGTTGCAGCGCTTGCGCCGTGGCGCCCAAGGCGGTGGCCTCGGCTACCACGGCGTCGGCGGCCTGTTGGTTGCTGTGGTAGGTGATGATGATGTCGACGCCGCGTTTGGCAAGGGTCAGGGCGGTGTCGCGGCCAAGGCCCCGGCTGCCGCCGGTGATAAGCGCAATGGGATGGTGGTGCATGGTTTTGGCTCCGGTAAGTTAACGCCGCCCAGCTTATTGGTTGTCATCGGGTGGATAAATAAAGGCATACTGCATGCAGTGTTAGCTGCTGGTGGACAAAAGCCATGCAAGATCCCCTCAGTGCCATGCACATCTTTGTGCGGGTGGCCGAGCTTCGCAGTTTTACCCAGGCCGCCCTGGTGCTGGGGCTGTCTAAAACCCATGTGTCCAACCGGGTGGCGCAGCTGGAGCAGTGGGCCGGGGCCAGGCTTTTGCAGCGCACTACCCGCAGCGTCACCCTGACCCACGACGGCCAGCAGTTTTACCGGCGCTGCCAACTGATGCTGGACGAAATGCAGGACCTTGAAAGCCTGTTTACCACCAAGGAGGCCGAGCTTAGCGGCGTGCTGCGCATCGACATGCCCACCGGCCTTGCCCGCAAGCATGTGCTGCCAAGGCTTGGCGCCTTTTTGGACGCCCACCCTAAATTGAATATCGAGCTGTCCTGCACTGACCGGCGGGTGGATGTGGTGGCAGAAGGGTTTGACGCGGTGGTGCGGGGCGGAGCGGTACAAGACGAGGGCTTGGTGGCGCGCCATTTGGCGGATCTTAAGCATCAAAACCTGGCCAGCCCTGATTACCTGGCGCGCCACGGCACCCCTTTGCACCCCGATGAGCTTGGCGGCCACTACCTGATTAATTACGCCCAGGTACTGGGAGCGGGCGAGGGCTGCTTTGATTATGTGGCTGGTCGGCAATTGGTGGCGGTGGCAATGCCAAGCCGCATTACCGTCAACTCCGCCGAGGCTTATCAGCAGGCCTGCCTGGCGGGGCTCGGCATTATTCAGGTGCCGGTGTTGCCGGGCCAGGCCATGGCGCCGCTGGTGGGCATTCTTGCCGACTATGTGCCGCCGCCGATGCCGCTGTGGCTCTTATATCCGCACCGGCGCCACCTCTCCAAGCGGCTGCTGGCCTTCAGCAACTGGCTGGCCGATTCTCTCCACCAACCTGCTGGGTCTTCGCCAACTGCTCGGTAATGCGGCCAATTTGCTGGAGCAACCGGTCGCGGGCGTCAAAGAGCCCTTGCGGGTTGACCTTTGTATCAGGGTGTTGCTGCTGTTGTTCCACCAGCCGTTGCAAGGCGCTGTGGCTTTGCTCGTGCAGCGCTTCAAGGGCGAGAAAACTCTCCAAATGGCCGTAGCGAGCCATGCCAGCCGAGAAGAACCATTGGCCAAAACTGCAATGCTGGCAGCTTTGCTCCAGCTTGCCACTGCTCGCTTGGGCCAGGGCTTCGAGGCTGCGCTCTACCCAGAGCCGGTGGCTGGCGGCAGCGGCCACCAGCGGCAATTGCGGGTGATAGGGCGGCAGGGTTTGGGCGCGCCAGCGCGGCTTTCGCTGCCAACTGGCCAGCCACAAATCAAGGCTGCTCGCCGGCATCGGCCTTGCCAGGCCGTAGCCTTGCACCTGGCTGCACCCCAGTTGCAACAGGGCTTGGGCCTGTTGCTGGCTTTCTACCCCTTCGGCCACCACGTTGCGGTTTAGGGCGCGAGCCATGGTGATCACGTTCTCAACGATGCACAGATCGTTCGGGTCGTCGAGCATTTGCGAGACAAAACCCTGGTCAATCTTCAGGCAGTCCAGAGGCAGGCGGCGCAGGTAAGTCAGGGAGGCGTAGCCGGTGCCAAAGTCGTCAAGGGTGGTGCGCACCCCCAGTTTTTTGCAGTGGGCGAGGTTAAGGGCTGCCTGGTCTAGCTCGGTCAGGGCCGAGGTCTCGACGATCTCCAGCTCCAAATGGCGTGGCGATACGTTGGGGTGCTTGGCCAGCAAGGTGGCCAGCTGCTCGGCAAAGTCCTGCTGCAACAGGTGGCTGGCACTGATATTAACGCTCAAAGACAGCGCCAGGCCCTGCTGCTGCCAGTGTTCAAGCTGGCAAAGGGCCTTTTCCAGCACCCACTGGCCCAGGCGAAGGTCAAGGTCGTTACTAAGTAGCTGCGGCAAAAAATCCCCAGGCACCTTCAGGCCCTCGGTAGGGTGTTGCCAGCGCAGCAGCGCTTCGCAGCCTGCCACCTCGCCACTGGCCAAATCCACCTTGGGTTGGTAGTAGAGCTGCAACTGGTCGCCATTTAAGGCGTCTTGCAACTGGTTAAGCCAGCTTTGATAACCGGTCACCTCTTTGTCGCGTTCAAGATCAAACAGGTGATAGCGGTTCTTGCCTGCTTGCTTGGCCTTGTACATGGCCTGATCGGCGTGGCGCAGCAAAATTTCGGCGTCGGAGCCGTCTTCGGGGTAGCTGGTTACCCCGATACTGGCCGATACCTGCACCAGGTTACCCTCGATATCCACCGGCTCGTTGATAACCGCCAGCACCCGGCGCAGGGATTGCACCATCTCTTGGGGGCTGGCCACATCGTTTAGCAGCACCACAAATTCGTCGCCGCCAAGGCGGGCGACGATGTCGCTGTCGCGAAGGGCCATTTTCAGCCGTTTGGCGATTTCAACCAAGAGTTCGTCCCCGGCCTGGTGGCCGTAGGTGTCGTTTACCGGTTTAAAGCCGTCCAGGTCGATAAAGGCCACCGCAAAGCTTTGCTGGCGGCGCTTGCAGTAGGCCAGTTGCCGGCCCAGCAAGTCGCCCAGCAGGCGGCGGTTGGGCAGGCCGGTTAGGGGATCGTAATGGGCGATAAGGTCCAGCTCTTTTTCGTGGGCCTTGATTTGGCTGATGTCGGAGAACACGCCAATGTAATTGAGCACCTGGCCTCGCTGGTCACGCACTGCCGAGATGGCGAGGATCTCGGCGTACACCTCGCCGGATTTGCGCCTGTTCCAAATCTCGCCGCGCCAGGCGTCTTGCTGGTTAAGGCTGTCCCACAGGCTTTGGTAAAAGGCCTGATCTTGGCGGCCGGAGGCCAGCATGGCCGGAGAGCGGCCGATCACTTCCTCGGCGCTGTAACCGGTGATGCGGGTAAAGGCAGGGTTTACCTCGACAATGCGGTTGGCGGCGTCGGTCACCATGATGCCTTCATAGCTGTTGGCAAAGACGCTGGCCGAGAGCCGCAGTTTGTCTTCGGCCGCCTTGCGCTCGGTAATATCCACAAAGGTGGCCACCACCGCCTGCGGCTCTTTGCTGCCATCGCCCAGCACCGGCTCACTGTTTACCGACAACCAGCGGATGGCGCCGCCCGGTTGGGTAAGGCCCATTACCTGGTTGTGGCAGGCCGCGCCGGTGGCCAGGGTTTGCATAGCCGGGTGGCGGTGGCCGGGCAGGGGATTGCCGTTACTGTCAATGGCTTGAAAATCCCCTGACAGGCGGCCCTGAAGGGTTTCTTCGTCCAGCCCCAAAATGGCTTGCGCCGCCTTATTGGCCGCCAAAATCTGGCCATTTTTGTCCTGCATCACCACCCCTTCGCTCATGGCGCTAAACAGCGAGCGATAACGCTGCTTGCTTAGGGTTAATGCCTGCTCGGCTTCTTGCTCGCGGGTGATGTCGCGGGCCATACCCAAAAAGCCGGTTACCTGGCCTTTGTGGTCGCGCTGAATGGTTACCACCAAGGTGATGGTAAAGCGGTGGCCGTCTTTGTGGATGTAGGTCCACTGCTGGGATTCGCTGCCTTTTTGGCGGGCGCCAGCCACAAAGACCTCAAAGCCGCTGACAGGGCGGCCCAACTCTTGGGTGAGGGTTTTGGCGCGCTCGGCTATTTCGCTGGCCAGGTGCAGCTGCATCGGGCTTTGGCCGAGCATGTCTTTGGCTTGGTAGCCGAGCATTTTCTCGGCGCCGCGGTTAAAGATGGTGATGCGCCCTTCGGGGTCGGTGGCGATGATGGCAAACTCGGAGGCGGCGTCCAGCACGTTACCCAGGGTATGGGCCAACTGGCCTTTTTCTTCCTGAAGCTTGCGCCAAAAACGCATACCAAGGGCCAGCGCCAGGATGATAAACCCCTGCAACACCAATACCCCGGTCAAAAAGGCCAGTTGCCGGCGCTGGCTGTCTTTGAGGCTTTGTACTGTGGCGCTTAAGGTTTGGCTAGGTGCGGGCCGGGCGGTGGCGGTGGGCGACACCGGCGAAAGCGCGGGGGGCTGCAGGTGGGCGCTGGCCTTAAAGTCGATGGCCAGCAGCAGGATTAATGCCAGTGTCCGTGGTAACTGGCGCAAGCGAGTCGTCCCTGGGGTTTGAGTCTGTCGCAAAGGGCACCCCATGTGTTTTTGTCACCTGCAATGGTAGGCGACCGGGGGCCGGGCAATCTTGCGTCAGCTCAAAAGACCTAAAAAAAGCGGCTGTTGCCGCTTTTTCTCAGGCTTTTTTTAAATAAGCCGCCACCAACACGATTTGCACGCCGTTGACCTTGCCTTCGATGTGCTTGGGGTTGTTGGTCAGGCGAATGTCTTTGACCAGGGTGCCGCGCTTGGCGGTAAAGCCGGCGCCTTTGACCTCAAGATCCTTAATAAGGGTAACGCTGTCGCCTTCGCTAAGGGGACTGCCGTTGCTATCAAGAGTGGCTTCGCCGTCGTCATCCCCAAGGCCGGCTTCGGCCCATTTGAGGGTGGCTTCGTCAAGGTAGAGCATGTCCAGCAGATCCCGCGCCCACACTTCGGCGCTTAGGCGCTTGAGCTGGCGCCAGGCCAGTACCTGCACCGCCGGCACCTGGCTCCACATGCTGTCGTTCAGGCAGCGCCAGTGGTTTACGTCGGCCGGGGCTTCGGCTTCGCTGCGGCAGGTGGCGCACAGCAGCAGGTGGGTGTCGTTGTCGTCGCCACTGCTGGCCGGCAGCAGGTAAGGGGCTAGATCGGTTTGGCTGGCGCACAGTTCGCAGCGGCCCTGGCTGCGGGTATTGAGGTGGTTTTCCAGGCTCATGGGCGGGGTCCTTGAAAAAAAGTCGGCGGACTATAGCACATACCCCTTCTCTTTGTGCGGCTATATGGGGTGAGCATCACAGCGCCAACAAAAATCCGTTAAATCAAACGCTAAAGTATGGCGCCGGGCGGCCGATCCTTGAGATAACAAAACCATAACAATAAGAGCCAAAGGCTCGTAGCCGGCCAAGCCGGGTTAAGTGCGGCGCCTGCTGTGTGGGGACAGCATCACAAGGCGCGTTAATTGTGTTTGCGTACTTGGATGTCCCCATGACACTTAAAAAGAAACTGCTCGCCTTTGTCAGCCTTATTGTGCTGATTGTTACCTGCACCCTTACGGCCTCCACCTACAGCCGCCTGCACAGCAATATCCAGCAGGAGAGCCAGGATCGGGTGGTGTTTATTAACGACCAGGCCGCCGGGCGCATCGAAACTTGGCTGGATAACAAACGCCACACCATCGCCAGCCTGGCCAAGGCCAGCCCCACCGCCGCGCTATTGCACCAATCCCTGGCCCTGGCTGCCGATGCCGGCGGCTTTGCCGTTACCTACGCCGGTTACGACGATGGCCAGATGAACTACTCCGACAACCAGCAATCGCCGGCAGGCTACGACCCCCGCAAACGCCCCTGGTACCAGCTTGCCGAGCGCAACAGCGGCATGTCGGTTACCGAGCCTTATGTGGACGCCAGCACCGGCAATCTGGTGATAACCGTTGCCACCCCAGGCCATGATGGTTCGGGCCGCCGAGGTGTTTATGGCGGCGATGTCTTTATCAACGATATCGTCAAAACGGTGCTGGATATGGCGCTGGGTGATAAAGGCGCCGCCATGCTGGTAAACAGCAAAGGCCTGGTGATCGCCTATCGCCAGGACGGCACCATTCTCAAACCCTTTACCGAGCTGGTGGGCGGCATTTCAGCCAGTGCCCTTGCCAGCCTCAGCGCCCGCAAGGGGCTGACCGAGGTCACCCTTGGTGGCGCCGAGAAGCTAGCCAAGGTGACCAAGGTCACCGGCAGCGACTGGTATCTGGTGGCGCTGGTGGACCCCAGCGAGATTTACGCCTCCTTGGATAACCTGCTGCTGCACTCGCTGCTGGCGGGCGGCTCGGTGCTGGTTGTCTTCGTGTTGCTGTCGGTGGTGGGGGTAACCCGGCTATTAAAACCGCTCTCGGATGTCTCAGAGGCCCTTTACGACATCGCCAAAGGGGAGGGAGATTTGACCCGCCGCCTGAACGTGAAAAGCCACGACGAAATGGGCCTTATTGCCCGCAACTTCAATACCTTTGTCGAGCATATCGGCCCCATCATGCAGCGGGTGGCCGAGGCGGCCCGGCATCTGGGCTCAGAGTCCAGCCAAAGCCGTGAAAACGTTGAAACCATCAACCAGGAGCTGGGCCGCCAGCAGCAGGAGATCACCTCGGTTGTGAGCGCCATGCATGAGCTGGCTGCCTCCGCCAACGATGTTGCAGGCCACGCCGAAGCGGTGGCTGGCATGGCCATGGCCGCCAATGGCGACTGCAAAGACGGCATGAAACTGGTGGTGCGTAATCGCGACTCCATCGTGTCGCTGGCCCGTGAGGTGGACAGCTCCACTGTGGTGATAAACGAGCTTAGCGCCCATGCCGAGCAGATAAGCGGCATTCTTACCACCATCCAGGGGGTGGCCGAGCAAACCAACCTCTTGGCGCTGAACGCCGCCATCGAAGCGGCCCGGGCCGGCGAGCAGGGCCGGGGCTTTGCCGTGGTGGCCGACGAAGTGCGGGTGCTCTCTCACCGCACCCACACCGCCACCGAAGAAATTCAAAAGATGATTGAGCAGCTGCAAACCAGCACCCAAAAAGCGGTGCAGGGCATGGACAAGAGCCGGCAACTGGCTGCAGGTAGCGTCAGCGACGCCGAATCGGTCAGCCAAAGCCTCGATGGCATTACCGCCGCCATTGCCCGCATCAACGACAAAGCCGTAGAGATAGCCTCCGCCGCGGAGCAGCAAAAGACCGTCAGCGACGAGATAAGCCGCAATACCGATCAGGTAAAAAAAGCCGCCGATGCCCTGTCAACCGTCGCCGCCCAATCCCGCCAAGGCGCCGACGGCATCGCCCAAGTCGCCAAAACCCTGCACACCGAGATGGCGCAGTTTCGGTTTTAGGGTTTTCGGGAAATAGGCTTTAGGCAATGGGCTTGGTACAGCAAGCCAGGGATGGCTGAGCTGGCGATATTTCCTTTGATTTGTGGCTGTTAGGGTGGTTTATATAGGCATTGTGCTGTGTGCGTGCCTGTAAAAATGCGTTGCTGTGTAGGGTAATACTCGAAGCGCAAGCACAGCTTTCGCGCAGTATTACGCGACAAATCTTTCGGGAAAAGATTTGAACGTCGGAGTGTAACGACGACGGCCCGAAGGGCGAGGGCAAGGATAGCCCGAGTAACACAGGACGTGCGAGGTGGAGTGAGCGCGTTAGAAAAACGGTCCTGCGAACCGTTTTTAGCAGGCGAACACAAGAAGCTGGTCTTCGCGCAGCAAGCCACCAAGGATGGGTAACAACTCAGGGTAACGCTCGAAGTTGAAGCACTGCTTCAACGCAGCTTTACGCGACAAATCTTTCGGGAAAAGATTTGAACGTCGGAGTGCAGCGACGACGGCCCAATGGGCGAGGGCAGGATAGCCCGAGTAACACAGGACGTGCGAGGTGGAAGGAGCGCGTTAAAAAACGGTCCTGCGAACCGTTTTTAGCAAGCGAACGCAAGAAGCTGGTCTTCGCGCAGCAAGTCACCAAGGATGGGTAATCACTCAGAACGATAAAGGGACTTTGGATAACCTGATTCCACGGGCGGTAGCGTGTCTTCTGTTTCCTTTGTTTTTCACATATCCATTTGATAATAAATGGTTTTGTGCTGTTTCTGCTTTGACGGTGTGCTCTTTTATCGCAAGGGTTATTCGGGTCGTCCATGCTCCTCACCTGTCGGGTTGAATGGCTGTATGGATGTGCAGTGTATCTGTTGGGCCAGCAGACCCAGGCCATTTATGACGATAAAGAGCGCTCGTTTTTTCCGGTTTGACCAGTTCTAATACATTGAGGTGGATAAAGTTATTTCTCATCCGATGTGATGATAACGAGCGCATGTCTCGCATAAAAACGAGACCGCTCGGTTTCATCGAGTCAAAGGAGCTGTATGAGTAGAGAATAAATAGGGATATCAGTTGGTTAGCATAATAAATAACAACTGATCAGATGAGTGAATGCGAGCGCGCTCGCTAATAAAACTGTTAGATGCTCTTCGAGAATCACGGAATCATCATGGCATTCGACATGTATCACGGTAGCGAAAAGGCATGCATAGAAACACATGAAGAGTCTTTGTTCGTTCCCGTTAATGAAAGCTCAAAGTACCCGTGCCTCAATTGGCTTTTGGCAGAGCTGTACAGCTCACCGAGAATTCCGCCAGAAAAATCCAACAAAATTGTTCACGAACTTATTGCCCTAAGAGAAGAAGTGCTTGGCACAGAGCTGAGCCACATAACAAAGACCATTGATAGACTTATGCCCTTCTTCAGCAAGGCATATACGCTAAGCAATGAAGTAAATTGCGCAAGCGATTGAGTTACGTGCAATGCATCTAACAATTGGTTCAAATCGCTCGCTTCGCTCACTGGGACCGGCTAAAGCTGGCCCCTTAACCAAACGTTAGGTTTCATGGAGAGATTGAAAGATGTTTTGGAAAATAATGTTTTGGGCTACTGCCTTGCTACTCATATTACCTTTTCCATTCAAGATAGGCGCAATAGCTTTAGGTAAGGATAAACGTCCACTTTCAGTTAAAATAGAAGAGCTGTCAAATGCGGTCTTTCTTAGCATAGGGTTAATTGCATTTTGGCACTACGCTTACTCAAACGAAATCAGCACCATTCCGCTATTCTGGTACAGCTGGCTATTTATAGCTGTAGCATGGTCTATTTTCGCAGTATTCAAATCATCTAAACTTAATTATGCTCAAGAGCAAATAGGAACAAAAGCAACCATTGTGGTTAGCGCTCTTAGCACGGTATTTTTCGTACCCATGCTTGTTGCTGTTTTTAATTATGCAGGCTAAACCTAACAAACGCATGTATCGGACACATTCTCGCTGGCTAGGCTCATTCTTCGCCAAGTATAGCCAGCAAGCCTGTGCCGTTAATGCGAAGCGTTACATTTCTAAGGAATTTCCGTGACCTCCGATTGGCAGGATTATATTCAAGCTAGGAAGAACGGCTTGAAAAGGCAGTGGAAGACATTGCTTGCAGAAAGGGTAAGTTATATCGATTCCCTTGATGTAGATGAACAAGTCGAATACCTGAATAGCCTTTGTCACAGTTACTTCGATTTGGACGAAACCGATATTCCTATTCAGCATCCAGATATTTGGAATAAGGTTCTTGAAATCTGGCGAGAAGAAAATATCTGGGAAAACATTATCTACCTGTTTTGGCTTGCAAAGGCATTAACATCGACGACAGGAAGCTTTAAAGGTGCTTATCTTCTACTAAATAAAGACCCTAACGATATATTGAGACGAATCATTACGCTTGATCCGAATCATTTCGAGGCAAAGAAAATCCTATTCGAGCAACACTTACATACGTTAGATTTTGGCATGCACTCAATTGATTCTGGCATGGTAATCGAAAAATATGTAGGTGATGAGGCAATCACGGAATGTGAAAAACTCATAGAAATTGAACCTAATTTAAAACATTGTAAATCTAGATTTGGTGGTGATTTCGAATACTACAAAAGCAGGTTTTTAGCTTGGTATGAATATTCGAAAGAAGAAACAAAATTGGACTTCGATGATTGGTATAAACAAAAAAGGTAACAATACGTTGGTGTACGCCCCTTCGGGGCTGGACGGCTATGCCGCCCCACAACATTGGCGTTATGTTTCAGGATGAATCATGGAGATACTCTTAGACTGGAAAAAAATTGAGAAAGAGGAGGATTTCTACAATATGTTCCTCCCGCAGGTAAAAGCGCCAGAGTGGCACGGGAGAAACCTTGATGCCCTGGCAGATAGTGTGGTTACTGGAAACATAAACTCAATTGAACCTCCATATACAATTCATAGTATCAATACAAGTAACACTCCAAAACATATGGCTGAATTTCAGCTAAAAGTACTCGCCATCTTCAATGAAGGTGTTACAGAAAACAGAGGCATTAAAATTGTCTCAGAATAAAAACATAACAAACAAAGGCAGCATCGCCCTGCGGGCTGGACGCGCTAACGCGCGCCGCTGCTTTGGGCGTTATGCTTCTGGAGGACTAATTGATCTCATTTGATACTGCCATAGCGTTTTTAAACGATTATTTTAGACCGATACTCTTATTATTAAGCTCTGCTTTTGCAGTCTACTTTGCATATAAAAAGATTGGGAATAAAGTTTCGGCTCAATTTTCTATTGGCAGCTCAAGTTTCACCCCCATGCATATAAGAGAAATTGTCTTATCTAATAAAAAAGACAAACCTGTGAACATATATGCAGTTCATGCTGTTTTCCATAATGATTTGTGGCTTGAACTAGAAAGGTTCTCCCCACCGAAAGTGTTGAGGGCATATGAATCTATATCGTTATCAATGAGTCCTTATAGCTGTTTGAGTGTAGGCTCTGACGAATATGATCCAGATTTTACCAATGCTAATATTTACATTGAGTCTGACGAAAAGGTCATTGAGTGTGAGTCTCGTTATCGATCTGATTTCTTGCATAAATATAGTAAAATCTCCATTAAAAGATGCTCTTACAATGGGTTTATTTATGATGAAACAGTGAGTTTTATTCTTGTTTACATTTTAGACGGAAGTTTGAAAACAGCATTCATTCATAAATCAGGTTATATTGGCAATGAATGGGAGTTCACTCCAAATCATTTAGGTGAAGATGCTACGGCACTTAATATTTTAAGTATGATTAAGTCGTATAAGTTTGATTCTATCTTTAATTCATACTCAATATATAAAGTGGAGTCATTAGGCAATGTTAAAGCAGTCAAAGCATAACAATTTAAATCAGCGGAAAACCACTCGCTGTGCTCGCGTTTTCCGCTGTTTAAAGCGTTAGGCGGAACTAATAACAAATAGCGAGGTAAGCCAACATGGAAAATCTCAGCAATACTGCCAGCAGCACTAACTATGAGGCGTGGAGAAAAGACCTAAAGCAGGAGATTGCTACTGCCGAGGATAGATTTCGCCGAAATAAAAACCTTTGGAACTGGTGGTATTACGGTGGACTCCTTGGGGGAATTGGCCTTCCAGCAATGTCGGCATTGGTTCTGAAAGTCGAATCATTTGGAACGACCGCAGGACGAAATGATTGGGCAGCTATACTTGCCGCACTTGGCGCTGTATCTGGCAGTGTCATGGCCGCTATTAATTTTCGAAAGCGCTGGATTGTAAACCGTCAGGCCAGGGCAGAGGTTCAAAAACTACGCATAGAGGTTTTAAACCCAAACGCCAACCTAGCAGAAATAAGCGAGTCACTAAAATCAATTCATGCAAAGTATTGCAATGAAGTAACAACAGACTAAATTATTTCATACCAAAATTACAGTGAGCCTCGCCTAACAACTGGTTCAAGTCGCTCGCTTCGCTCAGTAGGGACCGGCTAAAACCGGCCCCTTAACCAAACGTTAGGCCTACACGCATCATGTCTAAGCAACTCGAATCTAAAAGTAAATTTCTGAGCCTTGTTCTACGCCATAAACCAGAAGAAATTGGGCTTACGCTCGACGCAGAGGGATGGGCGAGTGTCGAAGAGCTCATTCAGCTTTCCACCACTAAAAACATATCTCTGACTAAAGAAATAATCCAAGAAATCGTCGCCACTAGTGAAAAGAAGCGTTTTTCCATTGACGCATCTGGTGAGAAAATCCGAGCTAATCAAGGGCATTCCATTGCCGTAGATCTAAAACTCACCCGGCTTGCTCCACCAGCCACACTATTCCACGGTACAGCCACGAGATTTATTCCTTCAATTCAGGCCAGTGGCCTTATCCCTGGCTCTAGACAACACGTACATCTATCGGCGGCAGTGACTACGGCCGTTGAAGTAGGTGCCCGTTACGGAAAACCGGCTGTTTTGAAAGTTCGCGCTTCCGATATGCATAAGGATGGGTACGAGTTTTATCAATCTGAGAATGGGGTCTGGCTGACAAGAGCAGTCCCACCGCCCTATCTTGAGTTTCCCGATGAGGCCTAAAGGGAAGAATAAAGGACATCCATCTTCTGAGTAACCAAAGTCCAGTTTTCGCATTGCATCGACAGTGCGGTATTAATCAGCCTTGAGGGTGTTTTCTTCGCTCTGATACCGCGTTTTGCTGTTAAAAGCGAAAATTAGAGGCGTTCGAGATTATCAGCGACTGCTGAGGGTATATGAGTGTGGTGCTGTGAGGGGATTAAGCGGCTTTTATCGGTGGGCCGACCACGTGCCGTCGGTGATGGGCTTTGGCGTAGGCACTTTGGGCTTGCTTATGGCCAATTACCGAGCCACGGGAAAGCTGGTGTTGGCCAAGGGCGATAAGGAAGCTGTCGGCATCCAGGCCTAAGCGTTCCAAGATGCCGGGTGTCTCTTGGCTGATGAAACCACGCTTGTCTTCTCGTTGTGCCCGGCCCGTCCAATCCACCAGCGCCAGGTAATCGGCCAACGCAAAGGGAATGCCTTTGGGGCTGTCTTTAAACTGGGTGACAAAAGGCAGTAGTGCAGGCTTTGTTCCGTCGTCACTATTAAGCCGTGCTGAGAGTGACACATCGGCTGAGGCTTCCGGGGTATCCACTATCTTGGCGCGAAGCGGGTTGAGGTCCACATAGGCCATACAAGCCAATAACCCGGCTTCATCCAAAATGGCTTGCGACTTAAACCGTGCTTCCCAAAACCGGCCCTTGCACTTGTCTTCTTCATTGGCCTTGCGGGCAATATGCTCGTTCAAACAGCGCATAAACCAGGACAGGTCACACAAGCGCTGACGCAACTTGTCGATATGTGAGCGCGCCACCATCCGCTCAGCCTCACAGGTTAACTTACCGGCCCGATAGCGGCTGATGAGGAGCGGCAAAGCAAACAGCAGCTCCCAACGTGCCATTACCGCGTCATCGTCTAACACCGCTGCGGCGTTGGCATCCACATGCACCACTAAGTGGTAATGATTGGACATCACCGCATAGGCGCAAAGCTCGATGGTAAAGACAGACTGCAACACCTTTAGCCGCTCCATCACCCAGGCCTTGCGGTGACTGAAATCCTGGCCGGTAAGAATGTCTTTGCCACAGAGAAAGGCGCGGCGAACACAACGACCAATGCAGTGGTAGTAGGGCGTGTCGTTCACCGACACCAGTTCAGCACGAGGACGGGTCATGGCCAGAGCCTTTATCAAGAGAAGGGTCTTTCAAGGCTAGTTTTCACAAGGCAATTTCGCCATGATGGGGTGGGTGTCCCGTTTTATTTTTTGATGAAATCAAAGACCGCTTACGCCATGTATCTTCTGGACCATGGCGAAACACTATTAGGAGAGAAAGTTCTTCTGATATAGCAAAGGCAATTGAGAGTACTGGTGGCCTAGGAATATCTCTAAGCAGTGAATCTGTGGTTAATACCGGAGAGACTCCGACAGTGAAGAATGTAATATGCTGGATGGGACCAGCCGCAGGAGAGCATGGAGATGATCTTATGGATGCTACATTTATTGCTCATGCGCGTAGCGACATAGAGTGGCTTATAGATCTGGTTGAGTCTATTTCAAAGAGTACCACATAACCAGTGACTTCAAAGGCATGGCCTGGAGGCCACCCCTGAATCACATCGTTAAGTGTAAGGAAGAGTATGAAGCATCTATTATGGATCGTTGCCTTGTTATCTACTTTCGCTCAAGCAGGTGACGAGAAAATCGCAATTTATCTCGATTTCGAAAAAGCTTACATGAGTAATGATGCTTCTTCATTCTCTCCGTGGCTTGGTAAGGAATATAAAATCAGTGAAACTTTGCATGTCCCAGGCATGGGGTCGGATACTCGGCCTGTTTCAAAACGCCAGTTATTGGCGTCAATGGAAGCTGTCGGAAAACCAAGTTCTATGCCACGTTCCACCCCGGAAAATACAGTCATTGAATCTCAGGACGGTGATAGCTTTTGCGCAACCTCGACGACTCTAAAGAAAACCATCGTGGGCGGAGACAACTACGAAGAAAAGGAAGTGAGGAAAGTTTGCTTTTCTAAAAAGGGCTCAAAATATTTAGCCACGTCACACAATATTGATGTCTACTATCGTGCTCTGTAAACGTCTAACAAATGACTCCGACATCAAACCACACACCTAATCTATGAATTAATCTCCTTCAATAAACCCACTCTTACCTCTGGTTTACCAACCCCATGCCCCCAAACTCTCTCCACCAAAACGGCTACATCTTATTACGCCAGGCTATTCCGCGGGCTTGGCTTGGGGAGTTACAGGCGGTGTTTGAGGCGGGGGTGATGCCGTCTGAGAAGTGGCCGGTGCCTCGGGGGAGGGATTGGCGCCATGCGCAGGTGGATTTGGCGCCAGAGGTGATGGCGCTGTGCCGGTTGCCGGTGTTACTGGCGGCGGTGGGGGAGCTGATTGGGGAGCGGTTCTTCCTGGCCCAGGTGGAGGGGCGTGAGCCGCTGGCAGGAGGCGGCTGGCAGCAGTTGCACCGAGATTTTAGTGCCAAGCGGCCTGGCGATACCGTTAATGCCATTGCCTTTTTGGATGACTATGGCCCGGATAACGGTGCCACCCGCATTGTGCCTGGCAGCCACAGAGGGCCCTGGCAAGGGGGCGGCGATGAAACCGGGGCGGTGGGCTTAAGCGGGCAGGGCGGCGATATCCTGGTGTTTGATGCCGACTTGGTGCACGGCGCGGGCCTTAACCGCAGCGGCGAGCGGCGGCGCAGCTTGCTGATGGGCTACTTTGCCGAGCCGCTTTATCAAAGCCACGCCGAGACGGCGGCGCTTAGGGGCGTGAGGATGGCCTGCCATGAGCGATTTTTGCCAGCGAGCCATCCGTATGTGGCTGAAGAATAAACAAAAAGGGCGCCCATTTGGGTGCCCTTTTTGTTTGGTCGCTATGCTAATGGCGACAAAGGCAACAGCGCCTCACCTTTTAGGCCCCGGATGTGGCCGCTCAGCTGTCTTTACAAGGGGTTGGCGGGATTTAAAAAACAACGGCGCCAGAATGTGTATAATCCGCCCCCAGCTGAAAAGTGGTCCCTGGCAAACAGTAGGATTTTTTAATGGCCCAAGAAAATTCAATGTGTGACATCGGCTTTATCGGTCTGGGCGTCATGGGTAAGAACCTGACGTTAAACCTGGCCGACAACGGCTACAAGATCGCCTGTTTCGACCTCGATCAGGCCAAGGTCGATGCCATTATCGAGCAGGACAACGAAGAAAGAGGCGAGCAGCCGCCGCGGGTCTTTGCCTGCCGTTCCTACACCGAGTTGCTAAGCCGCCTGGCCAAGCCCCGGCTGATTGTGCTGTCGGTGCCTGCTGGCGAGCCGGTTGACCACGTTTGCCGCCACCTTATCAATGCCGGTATCGGCGCTGACGATATCGTGGTGGATACCGGCAACAGCCTGTGGACCGATTCCCTGGAGCGCGAAGCCAACTACAAAGGCAAGTTTATTTTCTTCTCCACGGCTGTTTCCGGTGGTGAAGTGGGCGCCCGGTTCGGGCCGTCGTTGATGCCCTCTGGCGACCCCTATGCCTGGACCCGCATCGAGTCGGTGTGGAAGGACATCGCCGCCAAGGTTGACCCTAAAACCGGCAAGCCCATCGAATCGTTTACCCCCGGCAAGCCGGTAAAAGAAGGTGAGCCTTGCGCCACCTATATCGGCCCCATCGGCGCCGGCCACTACGTGAAGATGGTGCATAACGGCATTGAGTACGCCGACATGCAGCTGATTTGCGAAGCCTACCAAATCATGCGCACCGGCCTTGATATGAGCCCGGCCGACATCGCCGCCGTGTTCCGCCAATGGAACCAGGGGCTTCTTAACAGCTACCTGATGGAAATAAGCGCCGAAGTGCTGGCGATGATGGACAGCGAAACCGGCCAGCCGCTGGTGGACGTTATTCTTGACCGCGCTGGCCAAAAAGGCACCGGCCTTTGGACAGCGGTTGGCGCCCTGCAAGTGGGTAGCCCGGCCCAGACCATCACCCAGGCAGTGTTTGCCCGCAGTATCTCTAGCCTCAAAAGTGAGCGGGTGGCCGCCAGCGAAGTGCTGGAAGGCCCGGCTAAGGCTTCGCTTAACCAGGAAGAGAAGGCGGCCGCCATTGAGGCGCTGCACGACGCCCTGTATTGCTCCAAGATTTGCGCCTACGCCCAGGGCTTCCAACTGATGGAAATGGCCTCCAAGGAGCAGGGCTGGAAGCTCGATTTTGCCGGTATCGCCAAGATCTGGCGGGCCGGGTGCATTATCCGCGCCTCCTTCTTGCAATCTATCACCGAGGCTTACGAGCAAAACGAAGGCTTGGCCAACCTGCTGCTGGCCCCGTATTTTGCCCAGCAAATTACCCGCTACCAGGGTAACTGGCGCCGGGCCATTGCCAACGCCACCTTGATGGGCATTCCCTGCGGCGGCTTCTCGTCAGCCCTTAACTACTACGATTCTTACCGTAGTGCGGTGCTGCCGGCCAACCTGCTGCAAGGCCAGCGGGATTACTTCGGCGCCCACACCTTTGAGCGCACCGACAAGCCTCTTGGCAAGAAATTCCACGTCGAGTGGAGCCTGCCGGGCCGGCCCCAGGTGGCCATCAAGCGCTAAGTGGTTTGTAAAAAATCAGTGATAAAAAAGGCGCCCATCTGGGCGCCTTTTTTGTGGCTTACTTTTCGCTGCCCGGGTGCGGGCGCGGGTAGGCTTTGTTGATGTCCAGCTCCTTGGCGTAGGGGCTGTCCCACAGCTGCTTGTGCAGCTCGCCGATGCGCTTGGCCATCTTGGGGTCTTGCATCACCATTTCCAGGTTACGGGAGTTGTCCAGATAGCCGCCTTCCCAGTTGCTGGTGCCAACCCAGGCAATGGTGTCGTCTATATCCATGGCCTTGGTGTGAATAACCCGGGCAAAGGGAATAAAGCCTTCTTTGGCTTGCGGAATAGAGACAATTTTCACTTCAACGTTGGGCAGCACTTCCAGGCTCTTGAGGTAGCTCAGCTCCGGCTCTTTGGTGTTCCAGTCCGCCACCATCAGTTTGACCTTAACCCCACGCTGGGCAGCGGCGCGAATGGCGTCGTCAATCACCGCGTAGTAGGGGCGAACGCCGGGGGCATAAGAGAGCGGCGCGTATTCCATTACCTGCACCAGCACTTCTTTTTTGGCCTTGGCCATCAGCCGTACCAGCTCGCTTTGGGAGTCGCCGACACCGGGGGGGTTAAAGGCGTTGGGGCTGGCCACCAGGTAGTCTTGCTGGGATTCGTCGGCCAGTACCGGCTTGTTGTTGAGCTTGGGTACCGGTTTGCCGGCCGCCACCAGCGCTTGGGCTTGCCAGTCGATGTCAAAAATCATCTGCATCTGGCCGGCCACTTTGGTGTTGCTGACCAGGATGCCGGCTTCGTGGATGTGCTTTAGCGAGCGCCAGTCAAAGTTCTGGCTGCCAAGGTAGCCCTCATTGCCGTCAATCACCATGTATTTGGCGTGGATGATGCCGCCGCCCACCTTGCTGTAATCAATCAGTTTGAAGGTGAGGTTGGGGATGGCTTTGAGCTGCTCGACGGTGGCTTGCTCGGAGATGCCAAGGCCGTGTTTATCGAGCAGGAAGCGAATTTTCACGCCCCGCTCACCAGCCGCTTTGAGGTGGGCCATGACGGTGTCCAGCGGCTCGCCGGGTTTGCCGGACACATAAAACTGGGCGATATCGATGCTGTGCTGGGCTTTGTCGAACAGCTGGGTCCACACCTCGGTGGGGCCGCGCAGGTCCGGGGTGGCCAGGGAGGTTTCCACCGGCACGGTGTGAATGAGTTCATAGCCGGGAATGGCAAAGTCGGCCCGGGCGCCGAGGCTTAAAAAAGCCAATAGCAGGAGAGATTTACGCATGGAAGATTTCCAGAAAGCCAAAAACGCCTACCTTAGCACTTTGCCATGACAACGCCATGATAAAGGGCGCGTGGCCCTAGCTTTTTACCGCATCCTTGAGGCTTTCGAGCATCAGCTCGCGCATTTTGAACTTCTGAATTTTGCCGGTCACCGTCATCGGGTAGTTGTCCACGAAGTGGAAGTATTTGGGGATCTTAAAGTGGGCCAGCTGCTCGCGGGCAAACTCCACCAGCTCGTCGCGGCTCAGACTCTGGCCCTTGCGGGCCTGGACCCAGGCGCACACCGCCTCGCCGTAACGCTCGTCGGGAATGCCAAACACTTGTATTTCCTGCACTTTTGGGTGGCGGTAGAAGCACTCTTCCACCTCCCGTGGGTAGATGTTTTCGCCGCCGCGGATGATCATGTCCTTAAGGCGCCCCACCACCTGCACGTAGCCTTCGGCGTCCATGATGCCCAGATCCCCCGAGTGCAGCCAGCCGTGGCTGTCGATGGCATCGTCGGTCTTTTGCGCGTCGTCCCAGTAACCCAGCATCACCGAGTAGCTGCGGTTACAAATTTCCCCCTTTTCCCCCAGCGCCACGGTGCGGCCCATGGGGTCTACCAGTTTGACTTCCTGGTGGGCACCGGCGCGGCCAACGCTGGTGATGCGTTTTTCCAGCGGGTCGTCACGGCGGGTAATGTGGTTGATGGGGCTGGACTCGGTCTGGCCGTAGGCGATGAGAATTTCTGGCACATGGAGCGGCCCCATCACCTTTTTCATCAGCTCCATGGGGCAGGTGGCGCCGGCCATCACCCCGGTGCGAAGGCTCGATACGTCAAATTGGGCAAAATCCGGGTGCTCGAGCATGGCAATAAACATGGTGGGCACCCCGTGCAGGGCGGTGCACTTTTCTTCGCTGACCGCCGCCAGGGTACTGGCGGCATCAAAAGCCTCTGCCGGGAACACCATGGCCGCGCCGCGGGTTACGCAGAGAAGGCTGCCCAGCACCATGCCAAAGCAGTGATAAAGGGGCACCGGAATGCACAGTTTGTCTTTGGGGCCAAGATCCATGGCTTCGCCCACCAGGGCGGCATTGTTGAGAATGTTGTGGTGGGAGAGGGTGGCGCCTTTGGGGTTACCGGTGGTGCCGGAGGTGAACTGGATATTGATAGGCTCGCCTGGGGTTAGCTCCAGGGCGTCCAGCAGGGCGCGGTCACTGGCGCTAAAGTCGGCCATCAGCCAGTCAAAGGCCAGGTAGCCGTTATGGGCCTTGCCGAGGGTAATAACATGGCGAAGGTGAGGCAGGGCCTTAGCCTTCAACGGCTTGCCTGAGGTGGTGCGAGCAAGCTCCGGGGCTAGGTCGTCCAGCATCGCCAGGTAGTTGAGGTGGCGAAACCCCTCGGCGCACACCAGTGCCTTGCACTGCACCTTGTTGAGGGCATAGGCCAGCTCCGGTTTTTGGTAGTTGGGATTGATGCAGACCATGATGGCGCCAAGGCGGGCCGTGGCAAACTGCACCAGCAGCCACTGGTAGCAGTTGGGGGCCCAAATGCCCACCCGGTCGCCTTTCTCGATACCAAGGCGATAAAGGCCGGTGGCCAAGCGGTCTACCTGCTGCTGAAACTGGCGGTAGGTCCAGCGGATATTTTGATGCCGCACCACCACCGCCAACCGGTTGGGGTGCGCCTTGGCCCTGTCCTTGAGGCAATCACCTATGGTTTGAAATGACAGAGGTGGCTGGGATTCGCCTTTAAACATACTTTCCATGGCGGCCATCAAGGATAAACTCCAATTTACGCGATGGTGAAGATGTAGCATGTCGGCGCCGCCACTACCTTTATCCTTTTGTCTAATGTGGGTTTATGGCCAGTAAAAACAAAGGGTTGGAAAGATTGGACCCGATAGCTGCCGAGCTGCTTGCGGCCCTTGACGGCGGCTCGGTACACCAGTGTCGCAAGGTAGCCAAAAAGGCCGATGCCTGGGCCAAGGCCTGCCGTTGTAAGCCCCTTGCCAAGGCCGCCAAAGGCCTTAAAAAGCAGCTGGGCGCGGCCCGTAACCGCCAGGTGCTGCACTATTGGCACCAGCAATTGGCCCTGGCGCCCTTAGCCGAGCCCAAGATGCCGGTGCCGGACCCAAGCGCCCTGGCCGCTGCCATTAAAAAGGCGCCGCCGCTAGAGGCCGACGCCTTGCTCAGCGCTTACAGCCGGGCCTTTTGTAAGGGCCGGGCCCAATACCGGGCTTGCCGTGGCAAGCACCCCAAGAGCGAGCCCCTGCACCGGCTACGAAGCACCATCAAGCAATTGGAGGCCTACAGTGAGTGGCTGGGGGCCGCCCAGACCGCCAAAGTCCTCAATGGCCTTGGCCAGCAGCTAGGGGACGACCACGACCTTAGCCTTATCGACCACAAAATCGCCCGCCAGCGCCGCCGGGCCGCCCATCCGGCACTGTTGGCGGCACTGGGAGCGTTTTTTACGGCATATGGGGAAAATCGGGGCGGGCGGTAAGCAGCTTGTTGTCGTCGGCAAACAGCGGCGCCGACAGCGCGTAGTGCCACAGCAGCCGGGTCAGGCTGGTTAACGCGTCAAGGTGGATACGCTCGTAATAGTGCGAGGCGTCGATGCCAAAGCATACCAAGGCGGTGCGAAGGTCATTGCCGGCTTCGATGGCAGAGGCCGAGTCGGAGCGATAAAAGCGGAAGATATCGCGCTGATGGCCAATCCCATGCTCGTGGCAAAGGTGGATGAGGTGGTGGGTTAAGTGGTAGTCAAAGGGGCCGGTTTGGTCGGCCATGGCAATGGTAACGCCGTATTCGCTGGAGTTCTGCCCAGGCGCCGTGGTGCCGTTGTCGATACTGACCATCTCGGCCACGTCTTGGTGCAATACCGATGACGCCCCCGAGCCCACTTCCTCGGTGATGGTAAACAGCAGATGCAAATCCACCGGCAGTGTCTCGGCGCTTTCTTTGAGGGCCTTGGCGGTGGTCAGCAATACCGCTACCCCGGCTTTGTCGTCCAAGTGGCGGGAGTTGATAAAGCCCGAGTCGAGGTCAATCTCGGTCATGGTATCGATGGCGATAAAATCGCCGATATGAATACCAGCATTGACCAGGGCCTGGCGGTCACCGCCTGGCACATCCACCCGCATTTCAATGTTTTGCCAGTTGGCCTCTTGGGCATCGTTAGCGGCGGCGAAGGTATGGCCGGAGGCCTTTAAGGGCAGTAGCGAGCCCCGGTAGCGGCGCTTGCCGGAAAAGAGTGTTGCCCGGCAACCCTCGGCAAAGCGGGCATTCCAGTGGCCGACCGGCACCACTTCCAGGCGACCGTTTGCTTTAAGGCTTTTCACCTGGGCACCGAGGGTGTCGACGTGGGCCACCAGCGCCCTGTCGGGGGAGCGCTGGCGCCCTTCCAAGGTGGCGCGAATGGCGCCGCGGCGAGTGAGTTCAAAGGGGATGTCCAGCCGGGCCAACTCGTCACAGACAAAATGCACCACCTGATCGGTAAAGCCGGACGGGCTGGCAATGGCCAACAGTTTTTGCAGGGTATCGAGCAGATAATCGGTATTTGGGGACACGGGACCTCCTGAGCCTTTTATCAGCCCCCATTATAGAAATCGAGGCTGGGTCTGCGAGCCGGTAGCCCACGCCGTTCAGACAGGCCTTATGACCACTGATCGTGTTGACCTTGTGTTAACAATAAAGGCTTGGAAAGATGCATAAAAAACCAAGGAGAACACCATGAAGACCTTGCTGTGCAGCCTGCTGCTGGGGGCCGCTTTCGGCGCCCAAGCCGCCGACAAACCGCCCATCGCCATCGCCATCCACGGCGGCGCCGGCACCATCACCCGTGCCAACCTGAGCCCGGACCAGGAGAAGGCCTACCACGCCAAGCTCACCCAGGCCCTTAACGCCGGTTACGCGGTGCTGGATAAAGGCGGCAGCAGCTTGGATGCCGTGCAGGCGGCGATCATGGTGATGGAAGACTCGCCGCTTTTTAACGCCGGTAAAGGGGCGGTTTACAACTGGGACGGCGAGCACGAGCTGGACGCCTCCATCATGGACGGCAAAACCCTAAACGCCGGCGCCGTAGCCGGGGTGAAAACCGTCAAACACCCCATTCTTGCCGCCTACAAGGTGATGATGGACAGCCCCCATGTGCTGCTCTCTGGCGCCGGGGCCGACGCCTTTGCCAAGAGCGAGGGGCTCGATACCGTCAACAACCACTACTTTGATACCGAGGCCCGCAAACGGGCGCTGGATAAAGCCAAAAAAGCCATATCCCAAACCGGCTACCAGGCCCGCAATTACCTGGCTGGCGACTACAAATACGGCACCGTTGGCGCCGTGGCCCTGGACGCCAATGGCAACCTGGCCGCTGCCACCTCCACCGGCGGCATGACCGCCAAGCGCTATGGCCGCATCGGCGACTCGCCCATTATTGGCGCCGGTACCTATGCCGAGAACGGCGTGTGCGCGGTGTCGTCTACCGGCCATGGCGAGTACTTTATTCGCCTTAACATTGCCGCCGATATCTGCGCCCGGGTGCGCTACCAGGGCAAAGACGTCACCACCGCAGCCAACGAGGTGATCCACGGCAGACTTCAAACCCTTGGCGGCACCGGCGGGGTGATCGTGATGGGCGCCGATGGTAGCATCACCCAGCCCTTCAACACCGAGGGCATGTACCGGGGCTATAAAACCCGGACCGAAGAGAAAACCCTTATCTACGGAAACCCCTAAGTGCAGCTTGTGCTCCCGCTCTTTCAGCAGATGAGTGTGTATCTGCTGATCGTCTACGTCTTTTCCAAGACGCCGCTGTTTCGGCCTTTGGCCAGCTTGTCCAGCTGGCCCATCCACAAGCTGATGGTGTATGCCATTTTTTCTGGCTTTTGCATCATGGGCACCTACTTTGGCCAGCAGAACCTGGGGGCCATAGCCAACACCCGCGCCATTGGCGCCATTTTGGGCGGCTTGCTGGGGGGGCCATTTGTGGGCACGGCGGTGGGCTTTACCGGCGGCATGCACCGCTTTTCCATGGGCGGCTTTACCGATCTGGCCTGCGCCATCTCCACCACCTGGGAAGGGTTTTTAGGGGGGCTGGTGCACGCCTTTTGGCAGCGCTGCGGCCAGACCGAACGCATCTTCAACCCCTGGCAGGTGTTCTTTTTGGGGCTCTTTGCCGAGGGCTGCCAAATGGCCATTATCCTTATCGTGGCCCACCCCTCGGACCAGGCCAAAGAACTGGTAGAGCAAATTGCCCTGCCCATGATGCTGGCCAACTCCATCGGCGCCGCGCTTTTTATGAGCTTTATCCGCGACGCCAAGTTTCGCGCCGAGGAGCTGGCGGCCACGGTATCAGACCGGGCACTGCGTATCGCCAGGCGCTGCGTGGGGGTGCTGGAGCAGGGCTTTAATGCCCGCTCGGCAGCCACCATCGCCGAGATTGTCAAAGACGAGACCGGGGTGGCGGCGGTGGCTATTACCGACCGCGAGCAAATCCTTGCCTTTACCGGCATGGGGGCTGACCACCACAAGGTGGGCCGGCCCATCTCGTCACGCATTACCCTCGATGCCATCCGTTTTAACCGGGTGGTGTTTGCCGATGGCCTCTCCACCCCTTACCAGTGCTCCATTACCACCGATTGCGAGCTGGGCTCATCCTTGGTGGTGCCGCTTAAGGGCGAGAAAGAAGTGGTGGGTACCATCAAGCTCTACGAGCCCAAGCGCAAACTGTTTCGAAACCTCAATCGCAGCCTCGGGGTGGGCATTGCCGGGGTGCTTTCCAACCAGCTCTTGCACGACCAGCTGCAGGCCAACCGGGCGCTGCTGGCCGAAGCCGAGCTAAAAGCGCTGGAAGCCAAGGTTAACCCGCACTTTTTGTTTAACAGCCTCAATACCGTGGCGGCAGTGCTGCGCCGCGACGCCAAAAAAGCGCGGGAGCTTATTGTGCACCTGGCGGGCTTTTTGCGCGGTAACCTAGGCCGCCACAGCGTCACCGTGACCCTGGCCGAAGAATTTGCCCATATCGACCATTACCTGGCCATCGAGAAGGTGCGCTTTGGCGAGCGGCTCACCTATATCGAAACCCTCGGCCCCGGCCTTGAAGGGGAGAAGGTGCCGGCCCTTGCCATTCAAACCCTGGTGGAGAACGCCATCAAGCACGGCATCAGCCAGGCGGAGGAGGGCGGCCAGGTGAGCCTGGAGGCGCGCCTTGACGGCAACGAGGTGCATATCGTCATCGACGACAGCGCCGCTAGGCTGCCGGTCAAGAGCGACGGCCTGGGGCTCAAGCTGGTGCGCGAGCGCTTTGCCGCTCTGGGGGTATCTTGTACACTTCAGCTCCACCATGAGCCGGGCCTGTACACCCGCGCAGAATTACGTTGGCCAAGAGGAGTGTTGTCATGATCCGGGCGTTGTTAGTCGATGATGAGCCTTTGGCACGGGATGAGCTGGCAGCCCTTTTGGAAGAAGCCGGTGGGGTGAAGGTGGTGGGCGAAGCCGGTAACGGCAAAGATGGCCTGCTCAAAGCCCGCGAGCTGGCCCCGGATGTGATTTTCCTGGACGTCGACATGCCGGGGCTATCTGGCGTGGAAGTGAGCAGCCTGCTGCCCGAGCCTCGCCCGGCCCTGGTGTTTGTGACCGCCCATCAGCAATACGCCCTGGACGCCTTTAACGAGGCGGCGGTGGATTACCTGCTAAAGCCGGTTGACCCGGCACGCCTTGCCAAGACCTTAAAGCGCCTGGAGGGGCTGACCTCCGGCGAAGACGAAACCACTCCCCTTGAGCGCCTGGCCTGCTACCAGGGCAACACGGTGCGGCTGGTGGCCCCTAAGGACATCGATTGCGCCTATGTGGATCTCACCGGTACCCAGGTGGTTTCTCAAGGCGAACAACTGCACTGCCAGCTGCCTCTTAAAACCTTAGAAGCGCGGCTGCCGCTGCTGCGGGTACACCGCCAGTATCTGGTCAATCCCGATGCCATCAAGGGCATTGCCATCAAGGAAAGTGGCGCCGAGATAGAAACCCACTTTGGCACCAAGGTGCCGGTGTCGCGCCGTTATCTCAAGCTCCTCAAAGAGAAATACCTGCTGCCCATCTAGCCGCTCAGCTGCCCTTTACGACCACTGAGCGGCAAAAAAAGTGACGCGTGCGTCAACGGTATATAGGTTCTTTCGCAAACTATAAAGCGGGAGAACCTTAATGCTGTGGTTCCTACTCGGCGTCTGTACCCTCATCGCCGGTTACTTCATCTACGGAAAAATCATCGAACGCATCTTCGGCATCAAGCCGGCGCGTCCAACCCCTGCCATTGCCCAGAACGACGGTGTCGATTTTGTGCCCATGTCCACCAAAAAGGTGTACCTGGTGCAGCTTCTGAACATCGCCGGTCTTGGCCCCATTTTCGGCCCCATCCTCGGCGCCCTGTACGGCCCGGTAGCCCTGCTGTGGATAGTGTTCGGCTCCATCTTTGCCGGCGCCGTGCACGACTACTTCTCGGGCATGCTGTCGGTACGAGCCGGTGGCGCCTCGGTGCCCACCGTGGTGGGCCGCGAGCTTGGCAAAGGCGCCAAGCACTTTATGAACGGCTTTGCGGTATTGCTGCTATTGCTGGTGGGGGTGGTGTTCACCCTGGGGCCGGCCAAGCTGCTGGGTAATCTCTCCGGCACCTCGGTACCGGTGTGGGTGGCCATTATCTTCGGCTACTACATGCTGGCCACCATAGTGCCTATTGATAAGATCATCGGCCGCTTCTACCCGCTGTTCGGGGCGCTGCTGGTATTTATGTCGGTGGGCCTGCTGGTGGGCCTGGGCTTTAGCGACAAGCCGTTCTACTCCTCCGGCATTACCCTTGAGAACCTGCATCCCAAAGACCTGCCGCTGTGGCCGCTGCTGTTTATCACTATCGCCTGTGGGGCGCTGTCGGGCTTTCATGCCACCCAGTCGCCGCTGATGGCCCGCTGCGTGGAAAACGAAAGCAATGGCCGCTTCGTGTTCTACGGCGCCATGATTGGTGAAGGCATCATCGCCATGATCTGGGCGACCCTGGGCATGTCCTTCTACGACAGCCCCGGCGCCCTGCAAGCCACCCTGGCCTCTGGCGGCCCCTCTGCCGTGGTCAACGAAGTGTCTACCTCGCTGCTCGGTAGCGTAGGCGGCATTCTGGCCATCCTCGGGGTGGTGGTGCTGCCCATTACCTCTGGCGATACCTCGTTCCGCGCGGCGCGCCTGATCCTGGCCGACTTTTTGAATTTTGACCAAAAGCCCATCGTCAAGCGCCTGCTCATTGCCCTGCCCATGTTCGTGGTGGGCTTTATGATCAGCAAAATGGACTTTAACGTGATTTGGCGTTACTTCGGCTGGGCCAACCAGATGACCGCCGTGATGATGCTGTGGACCGCTGCCGCCTGGCTCAAACGCCACGACAAGTTCCACTGGGTCTGTACCATCCCGGCGGTGTTTATGACCGGCGTGGTGAACGCCTACCTGCTGAGCGCCGAGATTGGCTTTAACCTGCCGCTCTCTATCGCCGGGCCCATCGGTATTGTCTCTTCGGTGCTGGTACTGGCCTGGCTGCTGCTGCGCGGCAAGCACCAGGTACCGGAAGAAGAGGCCGAGCGCCTGTTGGATAACGCCTGACGTTGAGTGCAAAGAAAGCCGGGGTTCGCCCCGGCTTTTTTATGGCCATTGCTTGGGCCAGTCTCGATGGTTGAGTACCTGGCCGTCCCGGCGCACCGCCTCCAGGGCGTCGAGATCTATCTGCTGGTTAAGCCAGAGACTTTGCGGCGGCGCAAGCTGCTCGGACTCTGCCAGCACGCCGTTATCTGGCAGGCCGTAGTCGGGGGCGGTAAAGAACCCGGCTTTGCCCTGGTTTTTAAAGATGGCCGGGGCAAAGGGCGCTTCGCCCACCAGCGGGCTTTGCACCACCAGGGTTTGGTTTTCCAAAGCCCTTGCCTGGCAACCGATGCGCACCCGGTGAAAGCCTGCCAGGGTGTCGGTGCAAGAGGGCACCAGCACAAAACGGGCGCCGGCTTCCACGTGCCGGCGGCAAAGCTGCGGGAATTCGATGTCGTAGCAAATCTGCACCGAAAAGGGGATGGCGCGAAAATCCAGCAAGGGGCTCGGCTCGCCGGGGCTGATGCTCCAGCGCTCGGTTTCAAAGCGGGTCAGCAGTTGTTTGTCGCTAAAGCCGCGAATGTGGCCGTTATCGGCATACCAGGCGCGGTTAACAACGCGGCCGTCGTCCAGGCGCCAAGGGATGCTGGGCAGCACTATGGCCTTGTGAAAGCCGGCCGAAAGAGCCCTGAAGGTCTCCACAAACACCTCGCGCCCGCCTTGCAGGGCGTCTAAGGAGCGGCCCAGGTGTTTGGCGGTGCGGCTTGGCAGCCAGCCCAGCAGCTCCAGGCTGGCGTACTCGGGGTAGAGCAGCAAGTCGCCGTGACAGGCCGCCACCAGCCGGGCCTGTTTTTCGGCCCAGGCGGCAAAGGAGGGCAGCGCTTCAACCCGGTATTGGCAGCTGGCAATATTCACCATGGCTGAATCTCAAAGCATTTGATTTTCATCGATTTGCAACCAGAGGTTAGACTTGTCTTTTCAGGTTATGGGGATGCAAGGCGAATGGCAAAAGGCAGGCGCGGTTTTTTCGGCTGGGTTTGGTTTGCGTTATGGCGAGCCCTGGTGCTGCTGATGCTGGTATTGCTGGTGCTGCGTTTTGTGCCGCCGCCCACCACCGCCTTTATGCTGCAAAGCCCTTACCCGGTGCACCAGCAATGGCTGGCCATCGATAAACTGCCAAAGACGGTGCCGCTTGCCATCGTTGCCTCGGAAGACCAACGTTTCCCTGACCACTTTGGCCTCGATTTTACCGCCATCAGCAAGGCCCTGGACCAGTTTGACGACGGCGGCGGCCTGCGCGGCGCCAGCACCCTGACCCAGCAAACCGCCAAGAACCTCTTGTTATGGCCGGGACGCAGCTTTGTGCGAAAAGGCCTGGAGGCAGGGCTTGCTTTGAGCCTCGAAGCGCTGTGGGGGAAAAAACGCATCCTTGAGGTGTATTTGAACGTGGCCGAGTTCGGCAAGGGCATTTACGGGGTGGAGGCGGCAAGCCGCCACTACTACGGTAAGTCGGCTCGTTATCTCACCGCCAATGAGGCGGCGCGGCTGGCGGTGCTGCTACCGAGCCCTCGCAGCCGCGACCCCAATCGCCTGACCCCCTATCTTAGCCAGCGCGTGAGCTGGGTGGAGCGGCAGATGCGCCAGCTTGGCAGCCACTACCTCGATGGGGTGCTGGAATAAAAAAAGCCCGGCCTTGGCCGGGCAGGGGCTACTGAAAATGCGCTGCCGGTAGGTGTTCGCCTTCTTTGGGCTCCCGGGGTTTTTTAAGGTAGTGCTCGGGTTTTAAGCCAAACAATTCGCCCAGGGTGGCGGCTACAAAGATAGACGACCAGGTACCCACTACTATTCCCACAAAAAGGGTCAGGGCAAACCCAAACAGCGGCTCGCCCCCCAGCAGCAAGATGGCGCCCACCGTAAAAAGGGTGGTGCCGGAGGTAACCAGGGTGCGGGAAAAAGTGGAGCGGATGGCGTTGTCCACCAACTCGGGCATCGGCGTTTTATGGCGCTTACCCAGGGTCTCTCGCAGGCGGTCGGCCACCACAATCGAATCGTTCACCGAATACCCCATCACTGCCAGCAGCGCCGCCAGGACGGTAAGGTCGAACTCGAAGCCAAACAGCGAGAAGACCCCCAGCACCAACACCACGTCGTGCAGCAGTGCCAGGATGGCCCCTGTTGCCAGGCGCCATTCAAAACGCACCGCCAGATAGGCAAGGATGCCAAGAGCGGCCATGGCCACCGCCAGTGCCGACTGGGCCACCTGGCCGCTGCCCACCTGCGAGCCCACAAAGCTGGAGTTGACCAAGGTTACGGGGCTGCCGAGCTTGGCCGACAGCACCTTGGCCAGGGCGAAATCGGGGCTGGGGTCCTGTTGGTAGCTTATTCGCCAGCCGTCGCCGTTTTTCACCACCTGTGGCCGCTCTTTAAGGATGGGGGTGAGCACTTGGGTGAGTTGCTCGGCCTTGATTGGCTGGCTCAGGGTAATGTCTTGCACCATACCGCCGGTAAAGTCCTGGCCAAGGGCCAGGCCTCGCCAGCTCAGCAGCACCAGGGCGCTCAGCACCATCACCGTCGACAGGGCCAGGGCGCAGTAGCGCCAAAAAGACAGGGTTTTGAGGTTTTTCATTAGATCTTGACCCCTTTACGGTTATCGCGGCCCCAGATGGGGTTGATGATGGCGCGGGTGCCGAGGATGCCGGTGAGCATGCTGGTCAGTAGCCCCAGCCCCAGGCTGATGGCAAAGCCCTGCACCGGGCCTCGGCCCAGGCCATAGAGGATGATGGCGGTGATAAGGGTGGTGAGGTTGGCGTCCAAGATGGTGCGAAAGGCGTTGTCGTAACCCAGGTGAATGGACTGGCCCAGGCTTTTACCTTCCCGCAGCAGCTCCTTGACCCGCTCGAAGATAAGCACGTTGGTGTCTACCGCCATGCCCACCGTCAGCACCAGGCCGGCGATGCCGGGCAGGGTCAGTACACTGCCCGGCACCAGCGCCATCAGCCCCAGCAGCATGAACAGGTTAGCCACCAGTGCCAGGTTGGCCACCCAGCCAAAACGCCGGTACCACAGCGCCACAAACAGCAGGCAGGTGCCAAGGCCCAGGCTCAGGGCCATCAGGCCGTTATGGATATTCTCACTGCCAAGGCTCGGGCCCAGGGTACTTTGGGCGATGATGGTGACCGGCGCTGTCAAGGAGCCGGCCCGTAGCAGCAAAGACAGTTGCTGGGCCTGCTGCTGGCTGCCGATGCCGGTGATGCGAAAGCTGGCCGGCAGGGCGCTTTGAATGGTGGCCACGTTGATCACCCGGCTGGTTTTAACGGTGTTGCCCTCAGCGCTCTTTTGGTACTCGGTAAAGAGGGTGGCCATGGCATCCCCCACGTGCTGGCGGCTGAAATCCCCTATTTGCGCGGCGCCTTGGCTGTCTACCGCAATCGACACCTGGGGGCGGCCCATGTCGTCCACCCCGGAGCGCGCATTGATGATATGGCTGCCGGTCAGTACCGGTTTGCGGCTCAGCCACAGGGGCTGGCCCTGCTCGCCGTTCACCGGCACCCGCCCGGCGCCCGGCCCGGTAAAGGCTTGGCGAAACTCCAGGGATGCCGTGGCGCCGATGATGTTGCGGGCGGCGGTGGGGTCTTGCACGCCTGGGATCTCGATGCGAATGCGCTCCTTGCCGTCGCGCATCACCGCCGCTTCGGTGATCCCCAGCTCGTTGATGCGGCTTCGCATGATGCCAAGGGTTTGGTCCATGGCCAGCTGCACCTGGCTTTGCTGCTCTTGGTCGCTGATGGCCAAGCGGATGGCATCGCCGTCAAGGCGCTGCTGCCACTTGGGGTATTGGCGGGTTAACCGCTGCTGCAACTGGCTAAGGCTGCTGCCATGGCGCGGGTGGATAACCAGGGCCTGGCCGCTTAGCTGCACGCTGGCCACATCCATCATCTCGCTGATGTCGTCGCGGGCGCTGCTGAGCTGGGCATTAAGGGCCGCCTGGGTATCCACGGCGAGGATAAACTGCACGCCGCCGCGAAGGTCAAGGCCCAGGTGGATGGGGCGCATGCCAAGCTCTTGCAGCCATATTGGGGCTTTGCTTTGTTGGTCCAGCACCACGGTCGCGCCGGGCAGGGCGGCCTTAAGGGCTTTTTGGGTGGGCAGGGCGTCACTGGCGTTTGCCAGCACGATATCGGCTTGGTTGCCGCTTGCCTTGATGGCGGTGATCTCCACCTCGCCCAGCAGGGCTTTTAAGGCGCTGGCGCTCACGGGCGCCTTGGCGGTGATAGCAATCCTTGGGCTGTCGCCAAAGAGGGTAGGCAGGGCGCTTAAGGTCAGCAGTACTAGGCTGATGAGCAGCACGGCGTATTTCCAACCGGCCAGCCGGTTGATGAGCACAGGGGCATTGCCCCGTGGATAAGGCATAGGGTCTCCTCGCGGCATGGCGCCGCTTTGCAAAATAAAAATCGGTATTTGCGTGAGGAGATCAGCTGCGCCAGGCAGCGAAGCGGTCGAGGTTGTGGGTTAAGCGGCCGCCGGCAACAAAGCCGGGGCTGTCGGCAATATTGAGGGCCCAGTCACAGCCCGGCGGTTTTTGCTGGCGAAAGCCGCGGCAAAAGGCCGGTGCGGGAGCGATTTTGGCCTCGAATACCAGGCCGTAATTGGGGGTGCGGGGCTCGTCATCCAGGCCTTGATGGGTGAAGTGACGTTGCAGCTTGATGAGGTTAAGCAGCGCCGGGGTTTTATCGCCCTGGCTTTGCTTGACGGTGCTGCCATGCTGGGGCGCGGCCACGGCCGAAGGCACCGGATGACCAAGGGTCCCCAGGGCAAAAACCAGCAATAAGGCGGTGAAAAAGGTGCGCAGCATCGTCATCCGGTGTGGGTTAGCCGGGCCAATCTACCACCGGCCTGTTACTCAGCTCAATATTTTACCGAGCAGCCGTAAGGGCGCGAGACCGGCGTTGGCACCGTTTTACCGGCCAACAGCGCGTCCATGGCGGCTTTGACATAGTTGCGCGCCTTGGGGATATCGGCCGGATCGGCGCTGGCGATGGAGTCGATGCCGCCCATGTATTGCAAGGTGCCGGTTTTATCGATGATAAAAAGGTGCGGCGTGGTGCGGGCGCCATAGCGGCGGCCAACGGCGCCGTCTTGGTCAAACAGCACGGCGCTGGGGTGGGCGCCGCGGCTGGCGCTGAGCTGGTTTGCCTGTTGGGCAGTAACGTGGCCCTGCTTGCCAGGGGCCGAGGAGATAACCGACAGCCACACCACGCCTTGGCCGGTGTAGGCCTGCTGCAGGCCCTGCATGTTGCCGGAATCATAGTGTTTTTGCACAAAGGGGCATTGGTCGTTGGTCCACTCGAGAATGACATAACGGCCCGTAAACTCACTGAGCTGATAACTTTTGCCGTCGCTGCCTTGAAGGGTGAAATCCGGGGCCTTGTCGCCTGGCGTCAGTGCCAGGGCGGGTAGGGCAAGCAGACAGAGCAGTAACCAGGCTTTCATGGGGTGTTCTCCAAGGCATCTTTGAGGGCATTTGCCAGCAGGCCAGGGGTCAGCAGTTGCGGCAGCACATGGGGCTTGCCTTGCTGATCATAGAGCACATAGAGCGGTACGCCAGCGCGGCCAAAGCTCTCCAGGTAGCGGGTTATGACCGGGTCGCGGGCGGTCCAGTCGCCTTCGAGGTAGGTCACGTCATAGAGGGTGAACAGGGCGCGGGTTTCCTCCCGGGCCAAGGTGGTGCTTTCGTTGACCTTGCAGGTAATGCACCAGTCGGCGGTCATGTTCACCAGCACTGGCCGATGCTGGGCCAGCCTTTCCTTGAGGGTGGTCTCGTCAAAGGCAATAGAGGGCGGCTTGTCGGCCGACTGCCAAAGCGGCAGCAGCGCAACCAGCAGCAGCGGCAACCAGGCTAATACCTTGAACAGCCGATGGGGCAACAGCCAGATCCCCACTCCCAGCACCCAGGCCGCCAGCAGCCAAAAGCCCTGGCCACTCAAGTTATTCATCACCCACAGCAGCCAGACGGCGGTGAGCAGCAGCGGAAAGGCGAGTATCTTTTTAACGGCCGCCATCCAGAGCCCGGGTTTGGGCAAGGCGCGGCGCAATGCTGGCAGATTCTCCAGCAGCACCATGGGCAGTGCCAAGCCAAGCCCCAGGGCGCTGAACACCAGCAGCAGCTTCCAAAGAGGCAAGGTCAGGCCGATGCCGATGGCAGGGGCCATCAGCGGTGCGGTGCAGGGGCTGGCCACCACCACCGCCAACACCCCGGTTAAAAAGGCTTCAAGCGGGTGGCCGTGCTCAATGCGGTCTTGCCCAAGGGACATTAGCCGGGTACCAAGCTCCAACTGAGTCAACAGGCTCAGGCCCATAAAGGCAAAGAGGCTGGCCAAGAGGGCCACGAACACCGGCGATTGCAAATGAAAGCCCCAGCCCACCGCTTCGCCAGCCTGGCGAAGCGCAAAAAGCGCCAGCGCCAGCCCCCAAAAGCTCACCAGCACCCCGGCCAGGTATTGCAGGCCTTGGCCGGCTTTAAGGTGCAGGGCCTTGATGGCCAGCACCGGAAATACGCAGGGCATGATGTTAAGCACCAAGCCACCTGCCAGCGCCATTAGGCACAACAGCCACAGCGCCTTGTGCCCGGCTGCCGGGGCCTTGGGCTGCGCCATGGTGACCAGCACGGACTTATCCGGGGTAACCAGCAACACCTTGGGATCGGTTGGCGGCTCGGTAAAGTAGGGGTTTTTAGGCAGGCTCAACAGCAGGGTATCGCCTTGCCACAAGAGCTGCGGCTTGGCGCCGTTCTCCACCAACTCGGGGTTGGCCACAAACACCTTGGGCAGGGTGCCGATAAGCTCGGGCACCTGCAGGGCATACGACACCACGTTTTGCTGTAGCTCCATGCGCCCCCGCCCGGGCAGCACGGCCGGCAGCTTTTGCCGGGCCTCATCGAAAAAACCGCTGTTGTCCTTTTGCGCCGCCTTACCGGCGCTAAGCGCCAGGCTCAGCATGGCGTCTCCGGGAATGCAGGCTTGCTGGCAAACCAGCCAGGAGGCTTTGACCTTCACCGCGAGGCTTTGGGCGTCTTTGGGCGGGGTGAGCTGTACCAGAAGGTTTGATGGACCTTCAAAACCGAAGTTGACAATGCCGCCGATATCGATGGCTTTAGGCACTTGCCATTGAATGGCGCTGGCCTGCCAGCCTGGGGGCAGTTGCCAGTCGAGGGTGGGGGCCAGGCCCGAGTCGCCAGGATTTTGCCAATAGGTATGCCAGTGGGGTTCGGGCACAAAGTTAACCGCCACCCAAAATGGCTGGCCGGGGACGAAGGTGCTGACATCGGCTTTGATATCAACGGCAATGTGGGGCGCCTGTACCGGCTCGGCCCTGGCCGTTTTGATGGTCAGCAGTGCCAGGAGCAGGGCGAAAAATAAAGCGGGCCGCATGTTGAGTCCTTTGGGCTGGCCGGGCAATCAGCATAAACCAGCTTACCCGGGCTGAACACCTGATGGCCTGGTCATCCGCCGCCGCTGTTAACCGCCATTTGCCTGGCGCCGGTAATAGAGCACGCCGGGGTGGTCGCAAAGCGCTGGCCAGGGCGCAAAGCCGAGGCTCTGGTAACAGCCCATGGCCGCCAGGTTATCCGGGTAGACGTTGAGGCCAAAAGCGGTATCGGGGGAGGTGGCCATCAGTTGTTGTAGCCACAACCGGCCTAGGCCTTTGCCGCGCCACTGCGGGTGGATAATCACTCTGGATAGGTGCAGGCAGCCGTGGCGCGGGCCCATTTGGGCGAAGGCCACCAACTCCCCGGCATGAAAGCCGCCGAGGTTTTGACGCTGGTCAAAGCCAAGCTCTGCCAAGGTAAAGCCGTTTTTAAGGCCGGGACCGGCCCAGCGGGTACGCTCAGTATCGGAGCCCACCCAAGCGCCCAGAGTGATGGCAAGGGTAGGGTTGGGCAAGAGGGAAGCGATGGTGAGTTCCATGGCGGCTCTAAATACAGGGGCGGCGACAAAAAGGGAGCCGCTGGCTCCCTTTGGCATTAGGGGGCGAGGGCGGATTTAAGGCAGCTCACGTCTTTACAGAAATGATGCTCCTTGCCCTCGATGATGGTCACCGCGCCCTTTTCGTGGGGCCAGTCGGCGGTGGCGTCACCTTCTTTATCCAGGGCCATGCGGTAAGGGTATTTTTGCATCTTCGATTTGGCAAAGAGCTTAAACACCAGCCCCGGCATCTTGGAGATATCGGCCACATAGAGCACCCCGGCCTTGGCCATGGTGTCGTCTTTGTCCTTGCCGAAGGCATCCTTGATGAGATCGTTGGCATCCATGTCCGCGGCAAAGAAAATCACCTGCGCCTTGCCGGGGACCTCGATCGGGTGGTCGAACTGGTCGTCCAGGCTGACGGCGTGGGCCGCGATACTGAACAGCGCTACCAGGGAAAGACAATAGGCGCGCATAAATTCTCCTTTCGAAAACAATGATCTAGCAGGAATAACTGCTGTTAACTGACCATGTTCGAGGGCCGAATTCAAGCCGCTTGGCTCAAAGCTGCTGGCGAGCGCGCATAAAAAAGCCCGGTAAGCCTTCAATTGACGGTTGGGGGCTTACCGGGTCCAGGGAGAGAACTTCAAAATGCACGGGTATCGCATGCCGTGCACAACTTATGACCAGCGGTCTTTGCGGGAGTTCACAAAATCAGGTGAAAATTTTTTGTGCAGATTTTTTAGGCGCTTAGAGACTTCACTTGACAAGTCCGATGAGTAAACATAAATTTTAAACACCTGTTTGATACCGGTGTTTGCCATGACCCGCCGACCTGATACCAAAGCGCAAATCCTTGACGTTGCCGAGCTGCTCTTCGCCGAGCAGGGCTTCAACGACACCTCCTTGCGCCTTATCACCTCCGATGCCGGCGTGAACCTGGCCTCCGTCAACTATCATTTTGGTTCCAAAAAAGCCCTTATCCAGGCGGTGCTGGCCCGCTACATGGACACCTTCATGCCGTCGCTCAAACACAGCATGGACCAGCTGCTGGCCAAGGACAGCCTAGAAATGACCGAGGTGTTCGGGGCTTTTGTCGCGCCGCTGCTGGCATTGGGGGATTTTCGCCCCGGCGGTACCGGCATCTTCATGCAGTTGTTGGGGCGCGGCTACAGCGAGAAGCAGGGCCACCTGCGCCGCTTTATTACCGGCAGTTACGGCGACGCCTTGAGTGCCTTTATGGCGGCGGTGAAGAAAGCCACTCCAGGCATCCCAGGCAACGAGGTGTTCTGGCGGCTGCACTTCACCCTGGGCACCGTGGTGTTCACCATGGCGTCCAGCATGGCCCTGACCGAAATCGCCGAGAGCGATTTTGGCGAGCAAAACAGTATCGAGAGTCTCATTCACAGGCTGGTGCCCTACCTGGCGTCGGCTATGACCGCGCCGCTGCCTGTGGCTGTTGGCAATTCACAAGACGCAGCCTGAACTGCGTTCCACTACGTAAGAGGAAAGGAAAATGGTGTTTCTGTTGCTGATCCTGGTGGCATTGGCCGTGATCCTCGGGGTCCCGGATATACGCCGCAATCTCATCACCAAACCGGTGTTTGGTATCTTCAAAAAAATCCTGCCGCCGCTGTCGCAAACCGAAAGGGAAGCGATGGAAGCGGGCGATGTCTGGTGGGACGGTGATCTGTTCCGCGGCAAGCCTGACTGGAAAAAGCTGCTGGACACCAAGCGCTCCGAGCTCAACAGCGACGAGCAATCCTTTATGGACAACCAAGTAGAAACCCTGCTGAAAATGCTGGACGACTACAAGATTGTTCATGAAACCAAAGACATGCCTAAGGAAGTGTGGGACTTCCTGAAAAAAGAAGGCTTCTTTGCGATGATCATCCCCAAAGCCTTTGGGGGCCGTGAATTCTCGGCGGTGGCCAACTCCACCATCGTTTCCCGTATCGCCACTCGCTCACTGTCTTGCGCCGTGACCGTCATGGTGCCCAACTCCCTGGGCCCGGGCGAGCTGCTGATGCACTACGGTACCGACGAGCAGAAAAATCGCTGGTTGCCGGGTCTGTCCAACGGCACCGAAGTACCTTGCTTTGCCTTGACCGGTCCTGAAGCGGGCTCCGATGCCGGCGCCATTCCCGACGAAGGTATCGTCTGCAAAGGCGAGTTCGAAGGCAAAGAAGTGCTGGGTATTCGCCTGAACTGGAACAAGCGCTACATCACCCTGGCCCCGGTGGCCACCGTGCTGGGCCTGGCGTTCAAGCTCAAAGACCCTGATGGCCTCTTGGGCGACAAAAAAGACATCGGCATTACCTGTGCCCTTATCCCCACCAGCCACCCCGGTGTGCGCGTGGGTGACCGTCACTTCCCGTTGGGTCTGGCCTTCATGAACGGCCCGACCTTCGGTGAAAACGTCTTTATCCCCATCGACTGGATCATCGGCGGCCCTGACTTTGCAGGTAAAGGCTGGCGCATGCTGGTGGAATGTTTGTCTGCCGGCCGCGGTATCTCCCTGCCGGCGCTCGGCACCGCCACCGGCCACCTGTCTGCCCGCATGACCGGCGCTTACGCCTATGTTCGCCGCCAGTTTGGCCTGTCCATCGGCCGCTTTGAAGGTATCCAGGAGGCCATGGCTGAGATTGGTGCCGACACCTACCTGCTGGAATCGTCTCGCCGCCTGACCGTGACCGCGCTGGACATGGGCCTTAGCCCGTCTGTTGTCACCGCCATCGCCAAATACCACATGACCGAGCGCGCCCGTAAGGTGCTGGACCACGCCATGGACATCCATGCCGGTAAAGGTATCCAGTTCGGGCCCCAGAACTACCTGGGCCACGGTTACCTGGGTATCCCGGTGGCCATTACCGTGGAAGGGGCCAACATCCTGACCCGTAACCTGATGATCTTCGGCCAGGGCGCCACTCGCTGTCACCCCTACGTCTTTGGCGAAATGGAAGCGGCGGCCAACCCCGACGAAGCCCAGGGCCTGAAAGACTTTGACGGCCTGCTGGTCAAGCACATTGCCTTTGGCATGGGTAATTTCTTCGGCTCCCTGTTTCAGGGCCTGACCGGCGGCGCGTTCAACAGTGCCCCTGTGTCTGGCGAAACGGCCCGCTACTACAAGCAGCTGTCTCGCATGTCCAAGGGCCTGGCCCTGTGCGCTGACATCTCCATGCTGACCTTGGGTGGCGATCTCAAGCGCCGCGAGCGGCTGTCTGCCCGCCTGGGCGACGTGCTGTCCAGCCTGTATCTGGCTTCTGCGGTCCTTAAACGCTACGAAGACGAAGGCCGCCAGGTCGCCGACCTGCCGTACGTGCACTACAGCATCCAAAAACTGCTGTTCGAGATTGGCGTCGCTTTCGAAGGCTTCTTTGCCAACTTCGACAACCGTTTCATGGCCAATGTGCTCAAGCGCGTGATCTTCCCGTTAGGCGTTAACTACAAAATGCCGAATGATAAGATTGGCGAGCAAATCGCCACCGCCCTGATGCAACCTGGCGTGGCCCGTGACCGCCTGACCCACCTGGTGTTTGTCTCTGACGACAAAGACGACGCCGTAGGCGTGATGGAACGTGCCTTCCAGGCCATGGTGGGCGCGGCTGGCATTGAGAAGAAAATTCTCAAAGCCCAGCGCAGCGGCACCATCGCCAAGCGCATTCCCTTTAACCAGGCCATCGAGCTGGGTCTGGAAGCCGGCGTCATTAGCCAGGAAGAAGCCGAGCAAATCCGTACCGCCGAAGCCTTGCGTTACCAAGCCATCCAGGTTGACCATTTCGCCCCCGGCGTTTTGGAAGGCCACGGCGTCTCCAGTGAAGGGGCCAGCCCCTCCAGCGCCGCCTAAATAACGGTGCAGTGAAAAAGCCGCCTTCGGGCGGCTTTTTTGTTGGCAGAAGAGGGGCCTTGCTAAGGTAAGGCCTTGGTATACTGGCAAAAACAGTATTTCGGAGGCCCGCATGGCCCAGCTTTTAATCGACCTTCGCGGCAAATCTTTGGCCGAAGACGAAGCCCAGTGGCTTGCCCATCAGGCCTGCGCCGGTCTTATCCTCTTTACCCGAAATTACCAGAACCCAGCGCAGCTCAAGCAGCTCATCCTCGATTGCCGCACCGCCGCCGGCAAACCCATTTTGGTCACGGTGGACCACGAAGGGGGCCGGGTACAGCGCTTTCGGGAGGGCTTTACCCGCCTGCCGGCAGCTGGGGAGCTGCGCGCCCTGGCCGGGGATAACCTGGCGGTGGCCGAGTATCTGGCCTGGAGCGCTGGCCTGGTGATGGCCGCCGAGCTTATCGAAGTGGGGGTAGACATGAGCTACGCCCCGGTGCTGGACCTTGGGGTTAACCAGAGCGTGATTGGCGACCGCGCCTTCGGCGCCGATATTTTCTGGGTAACCCGGCTTTCGGCGGCCTACGCCAAGGGCATGCGGGATGGCGGCATGGCAAGCTGCGCCAAACACTATCCCGGCCACGGCCAGGTCATCGAAGACACCCACCTTCACCAAGCCATCGACAGCCGTTCCCTCAAGGACATTGCCGCCACCGACGAGCGGCCGTTTCGGGCGCTTATCGAGGCTGGCAGCTTGGACGCCATCATGCCGGCCCATGTGAGCTACCCGGCGCTGGATAACAAACCGGCCTCATCCTCCCCTTTATGGCTGCAAGGAAGGCTGCGTGGCGAGCTGGGCTTTAGGGGCTTGGTGTTCTCGGACGACTTGAGCATGAAAGGCGCCCATGGTCTTGGCAGCCCGGCCGAGCGGGCGGTGGCGGCGAGCCTCGCAGGCTGCGATTTATTGCTGTGCTGCAACGAGCCGGCCAATTACCCGCCGATCCTTGCCGCCATCGCAGGGGAGGCAACTGTGGATTTTGACGCCCTTAGGGCAGGTCCCTTGGCGGTAAGCCCCGAAACCTTGGCCCGGGCTCAGTCGCTGCTGGTTTCGATAAAGCAGCCACCGGCCTGACTGCGAGCCTGAAACAGCGCCCGGTCGGCCATTTCCATCAACTGCTCGTAGGGCAGGGCGGCTCTTACCTGCAAGCAAAAGCCGCCGGCGTGTACCTCAAGGGGTTTAGCCAGGGATCTCAGCTCACTCATCAGCGCCTTGGCCAGGGTGTCGATGGCCTGGGGGCCGGGGCCGGCCAGGGCCACCATCAGTAACCGCTGGGACAATTTCACAAACAGGGTGTCGGGCATGCCATGGCTGATGGCCGAGCGCAGCTCGGCAAAGCGGTCGGCCGGCAGCTCGCCACGGCCGGAAAACTCCCACAAAATGACCGTTAAAAAGCCGCCGGCCTCGGCCTGGTTGGCGGCAAGGGCTGCCAGGGCGGTGCGGCCTTGGCGTTCGTCCTGCCATTGTTGCTGCTGTTGCTCGCGCTGCCAGCCGATGGGGGTAAACAGCTGAGTGCTTTGCTGGCGCGCCAAGAGGGCGGCCACAAAGGAGGTAAAGCGGTGCAGATGGTTAAAGTAGGTATTCATCCACTGCTCATCGAGGCTGCCGGTTACCATCAGCGCGCCGCGGTTAAGGCCCTGGTCTTTTAGCGGCAGCGCCAGCACCCCTTGTGCCGGGTCAAAAAAGTGTTGGCCGGCCCGCAGCACCCGCTGCGCTTCAGGGGCGCTCCACAGCGGCCACACCGGCTCGGCTTCGGGCCAGTGGGCCCGCACCAATACCTGCTCAAAGAGGGTAAGGCTTTTAAGCCCCAGCTTGCGGCCAAGGAGGGTGAGGGTTTGTTGCAGCACCCGGTCCAAGTCTTCAAAGCGCTGCTCCAAGAGGTTGGCGGCAAGCTCGCCCATCATCACCGCCAGTTCGCTTTCTTTTCTCAGCACCTGGGTTTGCCGGGCCACTTCGGCTTCCAGGCGTTTGTGCTGGTTATCCAGCTCGGCTTTAGAATCAGCCAGGGCGAAGAGCTGGCGTTCCCGCTCCTGGGAAAGCTGATTGAGGGCCTCAACCAGGGTAGCCAGTTCGTCTTTCTCGTCGCCCTGGCGGGTAAGGGCAAAACGACTTTTCCCTTCTTTTATCTGCAGTGATAAGTCTTCCAGGTGGCGGGTGATCATCCGGCCCACCAGCATCACCATCAGCAGAGACACTAAAAAGGTCTTCACCCCTTGGGTCAGAACCAGCACCTCGGCGTGCTGCCACAGCTCGTCGTAGATGCGCTGGTAGCTAACCCCTACCTCCAACTGGCCCAACTCTTGGGTGGCCCGGCGTACCGCAAACAGCACCATGTTGTCCTTGCGGCCGGGGTGGCCGAGGGTGGTGATGGTGCCTTCCGTGGTCACCAGCCTTGCTGACACCACATCGGGGATGCGGGTTATGCCCTTTAGCTGCAACTCCACCTGGGACTGGTTTAAATCCCACACCGATTGAGCGAGGGCAGGTAGGGTGATGCTTTCTATCTGGTCGACCCGCTGGCGAAGCTCGGTCAGCTCCTGCTGGTAGCGGGCATAGAGGTTGACCAGCACAAACAGCAAGGTCAGCACCGATGAGTAGAGCATTACGCTCCACAAAAATCGGGTGCCAAGGGGCAGGCGGCGAAGGTTCATGGCCGGGGCCTCATTTGCAGCTCGAAGCGGTGGGGCCCCTGGTAGGGGGTGTGCACCTTGCTCATGGCGCGAAAGTTGATATCCAGCCAGTCGTGGGCGGCCATCATATTGAACAGCGCCGTGCCGGGAATGAGCAGGTGAAAGAGCGGCAGCTGAATCTGCAGGCCGTCGTCTTTGGCAAAATCAAAGCCGTTTTGATAATCCACCAACAACACCAGTGCCAGGCCCGGCGCCATGAAGTGGCCACCGGCCAGGGCCGAAATGGCCCCGGAGCGGCGTAGCCGCAGCGCCTTGGCTGAGCTGTTAAAGGTGCCCACCAGAATGTCGCGGCCCGGTTCCAGGCCCTTGGCACGAATGGCGTCGATGGCGCCAAAGGCCATTTGGTCGTCGGCGGCCCACACCGCTTTGATGTCCGGGTATTGGGTCAGCAGCTGGGTCATCTGGCGGCGGGCACGGGATTCTTGCCAAAAGCCGTAGCGAATGGCGCGAAGCTTGAGCTCGGGATGTTTGCGGGTTGCCCAAAGGAGGCCCGCCTGGCGGTTAAGGCCGGCCGGAGTGCCCCTGTCGCCGGCAATGGCCACCAGCGGCACCGTTTTATTGGGCATCAGCCCGGAGAGGGCCCCCGCCACCTGCTCGCCGGCCTGGAGGTTATCCGGCACCAAGGTGCCAAGCCAGTAAGGGTAGTGTTGGCGGGGCAGGCCCAGTTGTTGTTGCTGGCCTTGGTCGAGGTCGTTCAGCACCAGCATGATGGGGATCTTGGCGCTGTCGAACAGCTTGACCAGCTCTACTCCCAGGCCTTTGTCGTTAACCGCCATCACGTAATCGGGTTTGTCCTGGCGGCGGCTAACGGCTTTGGCCAAGTCCAGCAGGGTTTTCTCGTCGCGATTGCCGTGGAGGATCTCCACTTGTACGTCCAGATCGGCCGCCGCTGCTATCAAAAACTGGTCGACATTTTCCCAGAAGGGTTCGTTGGCATAACCCGGGTTCAGGAAGGTCACCCTGGTAACGGCATGGGCCGCCAGGGGGGATAACAGCAACAACAGGAGAAGAACAAACCGCGCCATGGTGATCCTTTGTTATTCACAAGCATTTTACATGCTTCGTCCTGGGGTAAAAGCGCTATTCCCTTGTTTATTCAGGATGATTTTGGCTTGCACTAAAAAAGCGCCACGAAGGGCGCTTTTCTTTAACAAGGCTCAGCGGACTGGCCGTATTTGCATCAATACGCCCATGGCGGGGTTGTCGAAATAATGCCACTCGCCGCTTTTAAGGCGGCGCTTTTGGCGAAGGGTTTTTACCAGTAGCGGCTGGCCGTCGCCTTGCACGGTTTTAAGGTCCAAGGCCATGTCCACCAGCAGGTAGTGGTCCAGCGCCACCTGAATTTGCCCGGCAAGCTCCGGCACCATGGCCGGCATCACCGTTGCGTCAACGGGCGCTTCGCCAGTCTGGGGCTCGGCAGGGGCAGCGCTCACATCCACAGCCGTGTTTTCAGCAACGGGTTGGAGCACGTAACTGCCCAAGTCACGGCCGGCTTCCACGGCCATGGGCGTGGCATAGCGGGGCTGCTTGGGGGCCAGGCGCCAGCCGGTGTGCAGCAGCACCCGGCCGCCGGGCAGGCCGGTAAGGCGGCTGGCGGCATCATTCAGTTTTAGCTCGTCGGGGCGCAGCAGGCGGGGCAGTTGGCTGTCGTCAGTGGCATCAGGGGCGCTACCCACAATGGTTTGTGGCACGGCTGCGCAAGGCGGCGGGCACTGGGCGTTGATGGCATCGATGAGCAGCGGGTTGGTCTTGCCGTCTGGCAACGGGCGCGGCGGCCAGGTTTCGTTGCTGGCGTCCTGACGGGCCACAATCACCACTTCCACGTCAAAGACGGTGGCGGCCATCAATTGGCTTGATACCAGGGCGGTCAGCAGCACCCATCCTTTAAGCAGCTTTTGCATGTCGTGCCAAGTCCTCCAGAAGTTGCTGCACGTCGCCCAGGCGTTTGGCCGGGTCATCCAGTTGTTTCAATACCTTGAAACGGCTGGGGCCATCGAGGCGATAGAGTGACGGTTTTTGTTGTAAAAGGCCAATGAGATAGCCGGGGTCCACCGTCGTTTGTTCAGAAAAGTCGAGGGTGATGCCGCCCTTGGCCGAGGCCTCTACCCGGCTAAGGCCAAGGGCGTTGGCTTGCAGCCGAAGCTCTGTCACCGCCAACAGGTGTTTGGCGGCATCGGGCAACAGGCCAAAGCGGTCAATCAGCTCGATGTTGAGCTCTTTGAGCTCCTCGCTGTCCTTGGCCGAGGCAATGCGTTTATAAAGCTGCAACCGGGTGCCCACGTCGTGGATGTAATCACCAGGCAACAAGGCTGGCAGGCGAAGATCGACCTCGCACTGGTTGGCCAGCACCCCTGTCAGGCTCGGCTCCTTGCCGGCTTTGAGGGCTTCGACCGCTTCGTCCAGCATGTCCATATACAAATCAAAGCCGATGGCGGCAATCTGGCCGCTTTGCTCGTCGCCCAACAGCTCCCCGGCGCCGCGAATTTCCAAGTCTTGGGTGGCCAGCAAAAAGCCGGCACCCAGGGCTTCGAGGGAAGAGATGGCATCAAGGCGCTTGATGGCGTCTTTGGTCATCCGCTTCGGGTTTGGGGTCATCAGATAGGCATAAGCCTGGTGATGGGAGCGGCCGACCCGGCCACGCAGCTGATGCAGTTGCGCCAGGCCCAGGTTGTCGGCCCTGTCCATGATGATGGTGTTGGCGGTCGGCACATCAATACCGGTTTCGATGATAGTGGTACATACCAAGAGGTTGTGGCGCTGGTGGTAAAAATCCGCCATCACCTTTTCCAGGTCGCGCTCGCGCATCTGGCCGTGGGCGATGGAGACACGGGCCTCGGGAATGAGCTCTTCAAGCATCTTGGCGGTCTCTTCGATGCTTTCCACCTCGTTATGCAGGTAATAAACCTGGCCGCCGCGGCGAATTTCCCGAAGCACCGCTTCGCGCACCAGGGCTTTGTCGAATTCCCGTACAAAGGTCTTGATGGCAAGGCGCCGGGCCGGGGCGGTGGCGATGATGGAGAGATCGCGAATGCCGGACATGGCCATGTTCAACGTGCGGGGAATGGGGGTGGCGGTGAGGGTGAGGATATCCACCTCGGCCCGCAGCTTTTTAATGCTGTCTTTTTGGCGCACCCCGAAGCGGTGCTCTTCATCGACGATCAAAAGCCCCAGCTCTTTAAAGCTGACGTCCTTTTGCAACAGCTTGTGGGTACCGATAAGGATATCCACTTTGCCCTCGGCGGCATCTTTCAAAATGGCTCTTTGCTCGGCCGGGGTTTGGAAGCGGGAGATGGCTTCGATACGCACCGCCACATCGGCAAAGCGGTCACGGAAGTTCTCAAAATGCTGCTGGGCCAGCAAGGTGGTTGGCACCAGCACCGCCACCTGTTTGTTGTTGGAGACGCTGATGTAGGCGGCGCGCATGGCCACCTCGGTCTTGCCAAAGCCCACATCGCCGCACACTAGGCGGTCCATGGCTTTGTTGCGGGTCATGTCGCGCACCACCGCATCAATGGCATCTTGCTGATCGTCGGTTTCCTCGAACGGGAAACCGGCGGCAAAGGCGGCATAGCCGTCGTCATCAAAATGGAAGGCAAAGCCGGGTTTGGCTTCGCGCCGGGCGTAGACGTCCAACAGCTCTGCCGCCACGTCGCGCACCTTCTCGGCGGCTTTGCGGCGGGCCTTTTCCCAGGTTTCGCCGCCAAGGCGATGCAGCGGCGGCTCCTCGGCGCCGGCGTAGCGGCTGATGAGGTTCAACGCGGCCACTGGCACATAGAGCTTGTCGCCCTTGGCGTATTCGAGCATCAGAAATTCGGTGTCGATGCCGCCGGCGCTTAAGGTCTCCAGGCCCATGTAGCGGCCGACGCCGTGCATGCGGTGCACCACGCTCTGGCCGATGGAAAGCTCGGCAAGGCTGCGAATAATGGCGTCGGTGTTGATGCCGTCATCGTCTTTTTTGCGGCGTTTTCGCTGCAATACCCGCGGGCCGGTGAGCGCCGCTTCCGGCACCAGCCTCAGCAGTTGGCCTTGGTATTCGATGATGCAGCCCGCTTCCAATGGCGCCACCAATATGCCGTGCCCGGCCTGGGGGGCGGCCAGCCAGTCAGCCAGTTTTTTAATGCGCGCCGGTTGGATGCCGGCCTTGGCCAGCAGTACCGCCAAGGCTTCGCGGCGGCCTTCGGACTCGGCCACAAAGAGCACCGGGCCTGGGGTGCTGGCAAGCCACTCGGTGAGCTTGTGCAGGGGCTGCTGGTGCTTGGCGTCAATAGAGAGCTCTGGCAAGGGCAGGGCGCCGGCGTCATGGACGCCGCCTTTGCCTTCTACTTCGCCGCCTTGGTGCAGGGCCAAGCGGGGGTAGTGATTGAGCGCGGTAAAACAGTCGCTGGCCTCTAAAAACAAGGTCTTGGGGGCGAGGATGGGGCGCAGCCGGTCGTGGCGGCGCTCCTCATAGCGGTATTCAAGGTCTGCCCAGAAGGCGGCCATGGCGCTTTCGAGATCGCCAATGGTGAGAATTTGGCTGCCATCTGGCAGGTAATCAAAGAGGCTGGCGGTGTCGTCAAAAAAGAGCGGCAGGTAATACTCGATACCGGGGGGCTGCTGGCCTTTGGACACCTGCTGGTAGATGGATTCTGGCGCCGTGGGCGCGTCAAAGCGGGCCCGGTAGTTTTTACGAAAACGCTCAATGCCAACATCGGTCAGCGGAAACTCGTGGCCGGGCAGCAGGCGTATCTCTTCTACCTCGCCGGTGGAGCGCTGAGACTCGGGGTCAAAGCGGCGCAGGCTGTCTACTTCATCGTCGAAAAAATCCACCCGGAACGGGCTGGACTCCCCCATGGGGTAGAGGTCAATCAGGCCGCCGCGCACCGCAAACTCGCCGTGCTCCATCACTTGGTCTACCAAGCGATAACCAGCGTTGCTAAGCTGGCCGCGCAGGGTCTCCAGGGGCCGGGTCTCGCCTTTTTTTAAGAGCAAGGTGGCGCCGTCCACATAGCCGCGCGGGGCAATGCGGCCCAGCAAGGTAGTGACCGGCAGCACCATCAGCCAGCTTTTTTTCAACGGCAGTTGATAGAGGGAGGTGAGGCGCTCGGAGATAATGTCTTGGTGCGGCGAGAAATTATCGTAAGGCAGGGTTTCCCAGTCGGGGAACAGCTGCACATCGGGGCTCAGGGCACTTAGGGCTTCCACTAGGCGGTTGGCGCTGGGGCTGTCGCTGGTCACCAGCAGGGTAAAGCCATTGTGGCGTTTGGCGGCCTCTAAAATGGCCAATACCTGGGCGTCACCGGCCAGGTTTATCCAGTGTTGACGATCGCCACCGCGCGCCGGCAGCGCCAAAGATTCCAGTGCCTTCATTACATCCTGTCTTTTCTTGTACCTAAATGCGAAGGCCGGGGCAGCCTGGCCGCCCCGGCCCTTTTATCAGTCGCGGTAAATTTTCAATAGATCGCCGTAATGGTCAACTCGCCGGTCGCGAAGGTAGGGCCACCAGCGCCGTACCGATTCGCTGCGGGCCAAGTCTACCGGCACCACCACGCTGAGCTCGGACTCGGTGTCCGCTTCAAAGAGGTATTCCCCCTGGGGCCCGGCCACAAAGCTGGTGCCCCAGAACTCGGTGCCGGGGCCGCCGGCCGGGTCAGATTCGTGGCCAACCCGGTTCACCGACACCACCGGCACGCCGTTGGCGATGGCATGGGCGCGCTGGATGGTCACCCAGGCGTTGCGCTGGCGGTCTTGCTCGGCTTGGTCGTCGTCCGGGTTCCAGCCGATGGCGGTGGGGTAGATGAGCAGCTCGGCGCCGCTCATGGCCATCAGCCGGGCCGCTTCGGGGAACCACTGGTCCCAGCACACCAGGATGCCCAGTTTGCCTACCGAGGTTTGGATGGGCTCAAAGCCCAAGTCGCCTGGGGTGAAGTAGAACTTCTCGTAAAAGCCCGGGTCGTCGGGGATGTGCATCTTGCGGTATTTACCGGCGATGGTGCCGTCTTTTTCCAGCACCACGGCGGTGTTGTGGTAGATACCGGGGGCGCGGCGCTCAAAAAGGCTGGTCACAATCACGATGCCCAGTTCTTTGGCCAGTTCGCCAAAGAGCTCGGTGCTGGGGCCGGGGATGGGCTCGGCCAAATCAAACAGGTCGGTGCTCTCTACCTGGCAAAAATAAAGGCTCCTGTGCAGCTCTTGCAGCACCACCAACTGGGCGCCGTTCTCGGCGGCATCCGTAATGCCCTCGATGGACTTGGCCAGGTTTTGGTCCAGGTTGCCGGTGCAGGCGTGCTGCACCAGGCCCACGTTGATAATGCTCATAGTTCCACTCCGGGGGGCAGCAGGCTCAGGGTGCCCTGGGGCAGCTGCATGGTCACGCAGTGCAGGCTGCCGTGTTGCTTGATAAGAGGCAGGCAGTTCAGGCCCACCACGTCAAAGCCTGGGAAGGCTTCGCTGATGGCCGCCAGGGCTTCCTCGTCGCGGTCGTCGTTGTAGACAGGAACCAGCACCGCGCCATTACAAATCAAGAAGTTGGCATAGGTAGCGGGCAGGCGCTGGCCTTCATCGTCGAAAACTTCAAAGGGCCAGGGCAGGGGCACCAGCTTGTAGGGCTTGCCGTCGGCGTCGGTCATGGCTTCGAGCTCGGCTTCCATCTTTTGGAAGGCCTCGAAGTGCTGGTCCTGCTCGTCGTCACATTTGACGTAGGCAATGACGTTATTGGGGCAAAGCCGTGCCAGGGTGTCGATATGGCTGTCGGTGTCGTCACCGGCCAGATACCCGTGGTTCAGCCAGTTGATTTTCTCGGCGCCAAAATCGGCCTTGAGCTGGGCTTCAATCTGTTCTTTGGTCAGATGCGGGTTGCGGTTGGGGTTGAGCAAACACTCGCTGGTGGCGAGCAGGGTGCGGTCACCGTCAAACTCGATAGCGCCGCCTTCCAGCACCAGCGCTTTTTGCTCAACCGGCACCGCAAAGGCGCCCAGTTCATCGAGGCGCGCCGTGATTTGGTTGTCCAGGGCCGCGTCAAACTTGTTGCCCCAACCGGTGAAGGTGTAGTCCAGCAGCTTGAGGCCTTCGGGGGTTTCTACCGTCAGCGGGCCGTGGTCGCGGGCCCAGGTGTCGTTGCTGGGCACGCCGTAGACCATAAAGGCGTCATCGCTGATGCCAAGGGCCAGCAGCTTTTCCTTGATGGACTCTACTTCGTCTTCGGGCGCGGCGATAAGCACATCGGCGTAGTCGCTGATCACATAGGCCAGGGCCTCATACAGCGGGATCACCTCGTCCAGCATGTGGTCCCAGTCGGTGTTTTTGTGGGGCCAGGTGAGCAAAACCCCATCCAGGCCTTCCCATTCAGCAAGCAGACGTTGCACTTATCACTTCTCCTCGTTGCGCTCACGGCGAGCGCGCAGTTGATCGCTTTGGGTTTGCAGTGCCAGGCGAACCAATTTTTCACGGTCCGAGTCTAGCAAGCTAACGTATTGAAAGTAGGCGTATTCATCATCCTGGCTAACCAGGGTGGCATAACCTGTTACCTGGCCCAAGGGCAGGCGCAGGGTCACTTTGGCGGTTTGCCCTTCGATGTCGCTGTGGAGGATGGAAAACCCGCCAGCGCTAAAATGCACGGTGCGCCGCCAGTGTTTGTCCTGCAAATCTTGGCTTAGCAGCGCCTCGCTCAGCAGCTCAAGCTTTTGCTGATGCAGCAGCAAAAGCCTTGCCAGGGGCGACTGGCGCTCGTCTTTGAGCTCGGTCAGCAGCAATTGCTCTTGCTCGGCCAACAGATCGAGCTGTTTTCGAAGGGGCGGCAAGCTGTCGGCCAACTGCTGGGTGTCGGGCACCGGAGCGGTGCTACTTAACCAGTCGAGGTGAACGTCGCAGCCCAAACGGACACTGAAGTAGTCGTCAAAAAGGCGATCGGCCATGGCAGCTTGCTGTTCATATTGAAATAAGTCCCGTATTATCCCGTAACTTCCTTCGCAAATAAAACCTCTAATAACGGGATGTTCCGACCTGCCTCGCTCTTCATAGCCACCCGCTACCTGCTTCGCGGCCAACGGGGCGGCTTTGCCAACTTCGTCAATTTATTTGCCTTGTTCGGTGTCACCCTGGGGGTGATGGTGCTGACCGTGGTGCTGAGCGTCATGAACGGCTTTGAAAGTCAGCTCAAAAGCCGCCTTTTAGACAGGGTGCCGCACCTGCTAGTAAGTAGCGAGCAAGGCTACAGCGATTGGCCAAAACGGGCCGAGGCGCTGGAAAGCCAAAAAGGGGTCACTGCGGTAGCGCCTTATATTGACGGCGAAGTGATGCTGCAAAGCCCAGAGGGCTTGCAAGGGGGCTGGCTGCAAGGGCTGTGGCCTACCGATCCGCTGCCTGACAACGCCACCAAGCCGCAAGCCGGCCAATACCAGTTGGTGCTGGGGGTAGGCCTTGCCCGCAAACTCAAACTGCTAGTGGGTGACGTGGTGCGGGTCTACCTGCCGGGGCGCAGCATCTACACCCCCCTTGGCCGGCTGCCGGCCCAGCGCCAGTTCACGGTGATTGCCGTGGTGGACTTGGCCTCTGAGCTTAACGACGTGCTGGCCATCACTAACTACCAGGACCTTCGGCGCCTCTATGGCAAAAGCCCGGGCGGGGTCGACAAACTCAAGGTGACCCTGGCTGACCCCTTTGCCACCGACACCTTCAGCCATCTTGCCAAACCCGGCGAAAGCCTTTGGGACTGGCGCGCCCGTTACGGCGATTTCTTTGCCGCCGTGGCCCAGGAAAAACGCACCATGTCCATGCTGCTGGTGCTGATCATCGCCGTGGCCGCTTTTAATATTCTGGCGGCGCTGGCCATGCTGGTCTCCGACAAGCGCCGCGATATTGCGGTGCTGGCCAGCCTTGGTATGACTCCCAAAGCCCTTAAGCGAATTTTTGTGACCCAGGGCGTCGGCACCGGCGTGCTGGGCTCGGCCCTTGGTTTGTCTCTTGGCTTTTTGGTGACAGAGCACCTGAACTTGGCGCTGAACCTGGTGGGGCTGGGGGGCATGGCCTTTGGCTACGGGCCACAGGGGCTGCCGGTTATCCGTGAGCCGCTGCAAATGGGCCTGATTGCCCTTTTTGTGGTGGTGATTTGCGCCCTGGCTACCCTGGCGCCCGCTCACCGGGCGGCTCGCATCGACCCGGCCGTGGTACTGACGGAACGAGATTAAACAAGGTCGCCGCCAGTGCGGCGCTGATTGAGGATTGAACGTGCTTCGCTGTAAACAGCTGACCAAGATCTACCACGACGAAGGGATGGACACGGCGGTACTGACCGGTGTCAACCTCGGCGTTGAAGCCGGTGAGACCCTGGCCATTGTTGGCTCATCGGGTTCGGGCAAGAGCACCTTGTTGCACCTGATGGGCACCCTGGACCAACCCTCCAGCGGCCAGTTGTTGTTTGACGGCGAAGACATGCAAGGCTGGAACGAAGAAACCCGCTGCCGCTTTCGCAACCAACACCTGGGGTTTGTCTACCAGTTTCATCACCTGTTGCCGGAATTCTCGGCCCTGGAAAACGCCGCCATGCCGGCCCTTATCCAGGGTGACAGCCCGGCCAAGGCCACCGAAAGAGCCAAAATGCTGCTCGACAGAGTAGGGCTCAGCCACCGCCTTAACCACCGGCCCTCGGCGCTCTCCGGCGGCGAGCGCCAGCGGGTGGCCATCGCCAGGGCGCTGGTCAATTCCCCGCGCTTGGTGCTGGCCGACGAGCCCACCGGTAACCTCGATGAAACCAGCGGTGAGCAGGTTTACCAGCTTATTCAGGAGCTGAACCAGGAGTTTGGCATCGCCTTTGTGGTGGTCACCCACGACCGCAGCCTCGCCGCCAAAATGGGCCGGGTGTTGGCCCTTAAAAAAGGGGTGCTGGAACACCCATGATGCTCAGTTTCCAGTTGGCCTGGCGCCAGTTTCGCCAGGGCCACCTCAACCGCCTGCAACGCTTTTTACGTACCGCGGCCGTCAGTGGCGTGGCCCTTGGCTGCCTGGTGCTGGTGTTGGTGCTAAGCGTGATGAACGGTTTTCAAAAAGTGCTGACCGAGCGGTTTTTGTCCCTGGTACCGCAGGTGGAGCTTATCGCCATGGGCGGCCAGTTAAAGCGCCCCCAGAGCCTCACCAGCCTGGCCCAGGCCGACCCACAAGTGGCGGCGGTCGCGCCTTTTCGCAGCATCAACGCCTTGGCGGTAAGCGGTGAGCACTTAAACGCCCTTGCCCTTAGGGGCATTGATTTGGAAAAAGAAATTAAGGTCTCCGGCCTTGCCCGCTACATTACCCCCGAGATGATCAAGGCCTTTGAAAGCGAACCCAACGCCCTCATCCTCGGTGACGCCCTGGCCAAGAAGCTTGGGGTCAAGGTCGGGCATAAGCTCAGTATTTTGGTGGCTCCCCCCGGCAGCGGCGGCCTTTCTACGCCCCGGCGCCATCAGCTGACCCTGGTGGGGGTGGTTAAAATTGGTGGGCAACTGGATTACAGCCTGGCCTACATGCCCCTTGCCACCGCCAACGGCTGGAACGACAGCACCCATGCCCAGGGCCTGCGCCTTAAAGTGAACGATGTGTTTGCGGCCGACCGGGTCGCCAGAGACATCGGCTTTCGCGCCCACGAAGCCCTGTACATGGACAACTGGACCCGCACCCAGGGCCATTTGTACCAAGACATTCAAATGGTTAGGGTGATCATCTACCTGGTGGTGGGGCTTATCATGCTGGTGGCGAGCTTTAACATCATCTCGCTACTGATGGTGACGGTGCGCGAAGAGGCGCCGCAAATCGCCATGCTGCGCTCCATCGGTTGCCGCCAGAGCACCATCAGCCTGCTGTTTTTGTGGCGCGGCTGCCTCTTGGGCGGCCTTGGGGTGGTGCTGGGTACCGGCTTTGGCATCCTGCTGGCCTGGGCGCTGCCGGGGTTGTTGTCGTTTTGGCAGCAGCTGACCGGTAAAACCATCCTGGCCGGGGATATCTACTTTACCGATACCATCCCTACCCAAATTTTGCCGGGGGATGTGGTGGTAACGGCCTTGCTGGCCCTGGCGGTGGCCCTTGTCGCTACCCTTTACCCGGCCATTCACGCCAGCCGGTTGCAGCCGGCAAGGGTGCTCTCAGGCGCATAAAAAAGCCCCGCACTGCGGGGCTTTTTTATCGGCGCTGTTCTTTTCGTTTCTGCCAGCTCTTGGCCACAGAATAGCGCCACAGCCAGGAAATGCCGAAGTAGCCAATCAGCGACGCCACACTGGCGCAGACCAAGCAGCCCAACAAAAAGGCCGGGCCGACGGTCTCGATACTGCCCACCAGCCAATCCCAGGTGGGCTCGAAGTGGAATTTGTCGCCATGGCGGCCAAGGATCAAGGAACCCACTTTATAGACCCCATAAAAGATGGGGGGCATGGTCACCGGGTTGGTGAGCCAGACCAAAGCAACCGACAGCGGCAGGTTGACCCGGAACAAAATGGCGCCGCCGGCGGCCAGCAGCATCTGGAAAGGAACGGGAACGAAGGCAAAGAACAGGCCAACGGCAAAGGCGCCGGCCGCGCTGCGACGGTTGAGGCACCACAGGTTGGGTTCATGGACCAAACTACCGAAGATCTTCAGGTGTTTGTGGTTACGGATCTTGGCGTGATCCGGCATGAACCGCTTTATCGTTTTCTTAGGCATGAAGCTCTATTCACTCCAGGGAACCACTTAAGGGATGAAAGTCTTGCCTTTACTGAGCTGGCTGTCAGGGATGATAACCCCGTTGTTATGGGAGCAGCTGCCGAGCCTGGCAACCTTGGCCGCTTTCGCGGGCCTGGCGCTGGCTTTACTGGTGCTCAAGTGGCGCCACCTGGCGGTTTTCCTGGTGGGTATTTGTTACACCAGCCTGGTGGGTTACCACCAGCAGCCACCGGCGCTGTCCGCACAGGACCATAGCATAGAAGGCACTGTTCTGGCAGAACAAGCTGCACTTTACGTGCAAATTTATCGCCTTGATGACCAAGCGGTTTCCCCCTTTTTAGCCCGCCTTGGCTGGTATCTCGACCAGGAAAAACCGGTGCCCGGCCAGGTGCTGGCGGCAAGCGCTAAGCTAAAGCCCCTTCGCCACCGCTTAAACCCCGGCAGCCGCGCCAGTGCAAGGCGTGACAAAGCCATGGGTCTGGTGGCGGTGGGGTATGTCAAAGACGTGGTAGCCATAAAGGGGGCGGCAAGCTGGCAGTGGCGCTGGCATCGCTACCTGGAGCGGCAATTGGCCGGCTTTGGTCAGCAAGGGCTGATGCTGGCGCTCTTGAGCGGCGACAGGCAGCTGATGGCAACCGACACCCGGGCGCTGCTGGCCCAAACCGGCACCGCGCACCTGCTGGCCATCTCCGGGCTTCATGTGTCGTTGGTGGCGATGTTGGGGCTCTTTTTAGGGCATTTACTGCCCGGTAACGGCCGGCGCTGGGGCTGGCTGTTGGGACTACTGATGGCCGGCCTTTATGCCTGGCAGTCGGGGCTCGCGCCACCGGCCCTTCGCGCGCTGGTAGCCCTTTGTACCTGGGTGCTGTGGCTTGGCTGGCGCCGGCCATTGCAAGGGGCAAGGCTATGGCTGGGGCTGTTGAGCCTGTTTGCCACCTTAGACCCCATGGTGCTGCTGGACTCGCGGCTGTGGCTGTCGTTTTTTGCCGTCGCCCTTATTTTACTGGTGCTGTGGCGCTTTCCCGGGCGCGGCTGGCGCTCGCTTATCACATTGCAACTGGGGCTTGGGGTACTGATGTGGCCGCTGCAAAGCTGGCTCTTTGGCCAAGTGCCAGCCTTTGCCCTGATTGCCAACCTCTTTGCGGTGCCCCTTATTAGCCTGCTGGTGATGCCGCTGCTGCTGGCGGGGTTGGTGGTGCCTGGGCTTTGGTGGCTGGCTGACCAGTTGCTGGCGGTACTGATGATTGGCCTTACTTGGTTGCCAGGCGAGATGCCGGCGGCCTGGCTGGGATTGTTATTGCTGCCCCTTATCGCCGCCTTACCCCTTAATGGCCGTAGCCGCCTGGCGCTGGGGCTCTGTTGGTTGATGGCCTGGGGGCTTAGGCCACAAAGCAGCGGGGTGTGGTTTTTGGATGTAGGGCAGGGCACCAGCACCGCCCTTATCGCCCCAAAGGCCATGGTGCTGGTGGACACCGGCCCTGGCCTCTGGGCCACCGATGGCGCCAGGCGCCTGGCTGCCAGCCACCCGCTGGCGCTATTGGTGCTGTCTCATAGCGATAAAGATCATGTGGGCGGGCGCGCGGCCTTCTCTGCGCCTGTTTTGGCTGGGCAGCCCGACCAAGGCGAGGCGCCCTGCATCGCCGGGCAGCGCTGGTTTTGGCAAGGCGGCGTGCTGGAATCCTTGTGGCCAGAGGCGCCAGGCGGTGAAGACAACGACCGCTCCTGCGTGCTCTTTACCCAAATCGCCGGGCACACCTTGCTGCTTACCGGCGATATCAGCCAAGGCAGCGAAGCGCTACGGCACTGGCCCGAAGCCGACTGGCTGGCGGTGCCTCATCACGGCTCAAAAAGTTCGTCTTCCGAGGGGTTTATCCAAGAGGTGAACCCGCGCCTGGCCGTTTTTAGCCGCGGCTGGCAAAACCCCTTTGGTTTTCCGGCACCACAAGTGTTGGCCCGCTACCGCGCTAACGGCAGTGCTATCTGGGATACCGGCCGCCAAGGGGCGCTTTTTTGTGCAAAGAGCGGGTGCCAGGGCCTTAAAGCATTGTGGTGGGAGGCTACTGATGTTGGCGAAGCCAAGCGCTGCGGCTACACTAGCGGCCTCAAATGCAAAGAACCTTGAGCATGTTAGATACAAATTCTTCCCGAGTGGATACCTACAAGCGGCTGCTGAAATACGCCGTGCCTTTTCGCCTGGGCCTGGCTCTGGCCATTGTGGGTATGGTGGCCAACGCCGGTTTTGAAGCCCTCTTTGCACGCCTGATGGGGCCCTTTTTGGATACCTCTTTTGGTACCGGCCAGGCGCCGGCAGACGGCGGGGCCATGAGCCCGGCGGGCGATATGTTCATGCTGGCGCCCATTGTGGTGATTGTGCTGTTCATTGCCCGTGGCATCACCTCCTTTATGGCCGACTATGGTTTGGCCTGGGTGGGGCGCCATGTGGTTAAATCCTTGCGCCAGGAACTCTTTGAAAAAATTATCCGTTTTCCCATCAAAGAATTTGATCAGACCACCCCTGGCACCCTTATTTCGAAGATCACCTTTGATGTGGAGCTGGTGGCCAACTCGGTGACCAAAGCGCTGCTTATCTTGGTGCGCGAAAGCGCCTATGTGTTGTTCCTGGTCTACACCATGTTCAGCTACAGCTGGCAGCTGACCCTGGTGTTCTTTTTGGTGATCCCCCCCATCGCCTTTTCGGTGAAGTTTGTGTCTCGCCGCTTTCGAAAGCTCGGTTTGCAAATTCAGGCCGCCATGGGCCGGGTGACCGCCAAATCGGAACAGATGGTCAGCGGTAACAAGGTGATGAAGCTGTTTGGCTCTGAAGGGATGGAAGCCAAGCGCTTTGGCGACATCAACAACCACAATCGTCAGCAAAACATGAAGGTGCTGGCCACCCAAGGCAGCTCCGATGCCTTTATCCAATTGCTGGCCGGTATCGGCCTGGCGCTGGTGTTGTACATTGCCGGCACCCTTGCCCATTCTGGCGAGTTGACCGTCGGCGCCTTTGTGGGCCTGGTGACCACCATGCTGATGATGATGCGCCCAATAAAGCGCCTGACTAACGTTAACTCCGAGATGCAGCGGGGCATTGCCGCCGCTGACTCCATCTTCCAGGTGCTGGACAAAGCCGTGGAAGTGGACGACGGCACCTTAACTCTTGCCGCGCGTGCCAAGGGCAACATCGCTTTTAAAGACGTCACCTTCAGCTACCCCACCAAGGAAGAGCCGGCCCTTAAGAACGTCAGTTTCGAGGTACCGGCTGGCAAAACCATTGCCCTGGTGGGGCGTTCGGGTTCCGGCAAAACCACCATCAGCTCCTTGCTGACCCGTTTTTACGACATCGACAGCGGCTGTATTTGCCTTGACGGTAACGATCTTCGCCAATACCGGCTGCACGACCTTCGCCGCCAGTTCGCGGTGGTGAGCCAGCAGGTGTACCTCTTTAACGACACCATCGCCGCCAACATCGCCTATGGCCTGGAAGGAGACGTGAGCCGCGAGGCCATCATCCAAGCTGCCACCACTGCCCACGCCATGGAGTTTATCGAGCGCCTGCCTGAAGGCCTGGATACCGTGATTGGCGAGAACGGTGTGATGCTCTCGGGCGGCCAGCGCCAGCGTATTGCCATTGCCCGCGCTTTGCTGCGCGACGCGCCGCTGCTGATTTTGGACGAAGCCACCTCGGCTCTTGATACCGAGTCAGAGCGCCATATCCAGGCGGGCCTGGAAGCGCTGCAAAAAAACCGCACCTCGCTGGTGATTGCCCATCGTCTGTCCACCATCGAAAACGCCGACCAAATTCTGGTGCTCGACCACGGTGAGATCCTCGAGCAGGGCACCCACAGCGAGCTGTTGGAACGAGACGGCAACTACGCCGGCCTTTACAAGATGCAGTTCGGTAACTGATGGATTTTTGGTACCAAAACCCCGGTTGGCGCGCCTGGCTATTATTGCCGCTGACCGGGCTTTTCTGGCTGATAAGCGCCCTGCGCCGCCAACTCTTCGCCCTTGGCCTTAAAAAGCACTACCGACCCCCGGTGCCGGTGGTGGTGGTGGGCAATTTGTCGGTGGGGGGCAACGGTAAAACCCCGGTGGTGCTGGCGCTGGCCGAAGCCCTAAAGGCTGCAGGGCTTCGCCCCGGCCTTATCGCCAGGGGCTATGGCGCCAAAGGGCCTTTCCCGGCGTTGGTCTCGGCCCAAAGTGAGGCCAATGTGGTAGGAGATGAAGCGCGGTTGCTGGTCAAACGCAGCAATCTTCCCATGGCGGTGGGGGGCGATAGGCGCGCCGCCATCGAACTGCTGCTGGCCCATCACAGCATTGACGTGCTTATTTGCGACGACGGCCTGCAGCATTACGCTCTGGCCCGGGATATCGAAATCGTGGTGATGGACGGCCAGCGGCGCCTGGGCAACGGCTACCTGCTGCCCTCGGGGCCACTTCGCGAAGGGGCCTGGCGCCTTGATAGCGTCGATTTTGTGGTGGTGAACGGCAACGATGCTGGCGCCGGCCAGTTCGCCATGACTCTTAACCAGGGCCTGCCGCGCCGGGTTTGTGATGACAGCCCGGTACAGTGGCAGGCATTGCCAGAGACCCTCAGCGCCGCTGCCGGTATCGGCAACCCCGAGCGCTTTTTCCAAAGCCTTCGCCAGCGCGGTTATCAGCTAACCGAAGCGCTGGCTTTTAACGACCACCACCACTTTACTCAAGCCGATTTCAAGGACGTTCAGGGGCCCCTGGTGATGACCGAAAAAGACGCGGTCAAATGCCAGGCCTTTGCCCCCGAGCATTGGTATTATGTGCCGGTTGATGCCGCCTTTGGCCCGCAACTGTGTCAAGCGGTACTGGAAACTTTAAGGAGCCGTCATGGCCTTTGATAAGCGTTTGCTGGATGTGATTGCCTGCCCTATCTGCAAGGGCAAACTGAAACTGGACGAAGAAAAAAGCGAGCTGTGCTGCAGCTTTGACAAGCTGGCCTATCCCATCCGTAACGACATTCCGGTGATGCTCCCCGATGAAGCGCGCAAACTGAGCCTGGACGAGGTGCTGCCTTGAGTTTTGTGGTCGTTATTCCGGCCCGTTACGCCTCTACCCGCTTGCCGGGCAAGCCGCTATTGAACATCGCTGGTAAACCCATGGTGCTACACGTGCTGGACAAGGCCAATGCCGCCGGCGCCGAGGCGGTTTGGGTGGCAACCGACGACGAACGTATCGAAGCAGCCGTTGCCGCCAGTGGCGGCCAGGTGATGATGACCGCCAACGATCACGAGTCTGGCACCGACCGCCTGGCCGAGGTGGCAAGGCGCCTGGGGCTCGATAGCGACACCATCATTGTCAATGTCCAGGGTGACGAGCCCCTTATTCCCACGGCGGTGATAAGCCAGGTGGCCAAACTGCTGGCCGACCATCCCGATGCCGCCGTGGCGACCCTGGCAACGCCCATCCTCGACCAAGATGAAGCAGTGAATCCCAACGCAGTAAAAGTGGTGACCGACAAAGCCGGCTTTGCGCTGTATTTCAGCCGCGCCAGCATTCCTGCCCAGCGCGACAAGGTGCTGGCCGGGCAAAAGCCCGAGCTTGAAGGTAGCGCCCTTCGCCGCCATTTAGGCATTTATGCCTACCGGGCCGGTTTTTTGGCCCGCTACGCCAGCCTTGAGCCAAGCCCCATCGAGAAACTCGAAGCCCTCGAACAGCTGCGGGTACTGTGGCACGGCGAGCGTATTATCGTTGCCGACGCCTGTGAGCTGCCGCCGGCGGGTATCGACACCCCGGACGATTTAGAGCGGGTTAACCGCTTGTTCTGCTGATAAAAAGCCGCCTCAGGGCGGCTTTTTCATGCCAGCGCACTGGTTGCCCTGCCTGTCCCTTTCTCCATGTTGTGATTGTTGTTTTTGTATTACGATAATTTTAATTTGCGGCGCCGATCCTTGGGGGGATCGCCACCAGGCCCGCATACCGAACTGCATCAAGCAGTGACAACACCACAATAAGGAAAAGGTTATGTTCAGCAAAAAACAGATGCTGGGGCTGCTGCTGTTGCCCCTGGCAACCAGCGCTGTCGCCGTCCAGCAGGTGGATAACGGCACCTATGTTATTCGCAATAAGTTCACCGGTAAGGTGCTGGATCTGGTCAACGGCAGCGCCGCCGACGGCACCAACATCATCCAGTACCGCCAGACCAATGCCTCCAATCAGCACTGGCAGGTCAGCTACCTTGGCAATGGCAACTACCGCATCACCAATCTGGCCGGGGGCGGCGCCGCCGAAGTCTACGACTGGGACACCAGCGATGGCGCCAATATCAGCCAGTGGAGCGCCAACGGCCTTGCCATTCAGAACTGGCAGCTGAGCGATCAAGGCGATGGCACTTTCAAGGTGATTAACGCGGCGACCGGCAAGGCCATGGAGGTATACAACTGGGATAGCTCCGACGGCGCCAATGTCTCCCAATGGACCGACAACGGCCTGGATATCCAGCGCTGGGCTTTTGAGTCCCTCGATACCGGCGCCAGTTACCACTGGCCGCTTTCAGGAGACCTTGGCACCCATGACCCTACCGCCATGGCTGAGAACGGCACCTGGTACGAGTTTCAAACCGGCCCCGGCATTTACCGGAAGGTCTCTTATGATGGCGGCTTGACCTGGCAGCCGTTGCCCTCGGTGCTGCCAAACGGCCTAGGCTGGTGGCAAAACTACGTGCCGGACCAACAAGGTATCGATGTCTGGGCCCCGGATGTAAAAGCCTATAACGGTAAGGTCTGGCTTTATTACGCGGTCTCCACTTTTGGCTCCAAGGTGTCGGCCATCGGGCTGCTGTCGGCAGAAAGTCTGGCCAGCGACAACTGGCAAGACGAAGGCCTGGTGATCAACACCACCACCGCCAGTAATTACAACGCCATCGACCCCGACTTGGTTATCGACCGCGACAACAAGCCCTGGCTGGTGCTGGGGTCTTGGAGCAGCGGTATCAAGCTGACTCGCCTTAACAGCAGCACCATGAAACCCACCGGCAGCCTTTACAGCCTGGCGGCCCGTTCCGGGGGTATCGAGGCGCCGTCCATCACCTATCGAAACGGCTATTACTACCTCTTTGTGTCAACCGGGGTGTGTTGCGCCGGGACCGACAGCACCTATCAGATCCGTTATGGCCGCAGCACCAGCATTACCGGCCCCTATCTTGATAAAAACGGGGTGGACATGATGAACGGTGGTGGCAGCCTGCTCGACGGCGGTAATGCCCGCTGGGTGGGCCCGGGCGGCGAGGATATGGTCGGCAATAACGTCATTGTGCGCCACGCCTACGACGCCGACGATAACGGCAATGCCAAGCTGCTGATAAGTAAGCTCAATTGGGATGCCAGCGGCTGGCCCCGCTACTAAAGGAAAAACCCGGCGCCGCCGGGTTTTTTAATGGGGGTAGCAAATCACGTTATGAAAGGTTACCGGCAGCGGCCCGGGATTGGCATAACCGTGGGGCTGGCTGGCGTCAAAGCGAAGGCCCTGACCTCTTGCCAGCGGCTGCCACTGGCCCTGATGCAGCACTTCCATGGCGCCATCGACGGGCACCACATGCTCGATAACCCCAAAAACGTGAGGCTCTGATTGGCGGGTAAAGCCGGGCGCCAGGGTGATGGCAAACATTTCCAGGCCGGTTGTCTTGTCGAAGGGAAACAAGGTCACCACCGTCATGTCTTGCACATCGGCCAGAGGGGAGGGGACGCCCGGTAGCAAAAAGGCAGAAAAAGAAATGCCAAAGCCGGTGGCGAGCTTCCACAGGGTGGCCACGGTGGGGCTCGACTCGCCCCGCTCAATTTGCCCGAGCATGGCCTTGGACACCCCGGTTTGCTCGGCGGCCTTGGTCAAGCTCCAGCCCTTGTCAGCCCGCGCGATTTTGAGGACCTGCTGAATTTGTTGGTTTAATGGATCCATGGCTTGTACGCTATAACGCACGAATGCTAGATTGTTGTGCGTTATAGCGTACAAGGAGCCGTCATGCGTCGCCAGTTTTTCTCTCTAAGCCACCTTAGCGCCGGCTTTGTGGCGGTGGTGGTGGGCTTTACCAGTTCGGTGGCCATTATCTTCCAGGCCGCCAGGGCCGCTGGCGCCAATGAAGGGCAGATAAGCTCGTGGATCTTGGCGCTGGGCCTGGGCATGGCGCTCACCTCCGCCGGCTTTTCCCTGCGCTACAAGGTGCCGGTGTTAACCGCCTGGTCCACCCCGGGAGCGGCGCTGCTGGTTACCGCTCTCAGTGGCCATAGCCTTGCTGAGGCCTATGGCGCCTTTGTGGTGTCGGCGCTGCTTATTCTTGCCAGCGGCCTGACCGGCTGGTTTGAAAAGGTGATGGACCGCATTCCCATGCCCCTTGCCAACGCCATGCTGGCCGGCATTTTGGTGCAATTTGGCACCGGTATCTTTACCGAGCTGGCAGCCAGCCCCTGGCTGGTGGGGGGGATGCTGCTGGTGTATTTACCGGCTAAAAGGTGGCTGCCTCGCTATGCCATGTTGCTGGTACTGCTGGTGGGAGTGGGGTTGGCGCTGCTATTGGGGTTATTTCACGGCCCGGCCCTTAGCCTCACCTTGGCTACCCCCCAGTGGGTAACGCCGCAGTTCACTCTTTCGGGCATCCTCGGGGTGGCGCTGCCGCTCTTTTTGGTGACCATGGCTTCCCAAAACCTACCTGGCGTCGCGGTACTTCGCAGCCACCGCTTTGAGGTGCCCATCTCCAAGGTGCTGACCGGCACCGGCCTTGTTAATCTGCTGTTGGCCCCCTTTGGCGGCTTTGCCTTTAACCTTGCCGCCATAACCGCTGCCATCTGCATGGGAGAAGAGGCCGGGCAAGAGCCGCGCCAGCGCTACAAGGCCGCCGTTGCCGCCGGCGTTTTTTACCTGCTGGCCGGGCTCTTTGGCGCCAGTATCGTTGCGCTTTTTGCCGCCATGCCCAAGGCGCTGGTGATGGCCCTGGCCGGTTTGGCGCTGCTGGGCACCATTGCCGGCAGCCTCAAAGGGGCGCTAGCCGATAGCGCCAGCACCGAGCCGGCCCTTATCACCTTTTTGGTAACCGCCTCCGGGATGTCGCTTTGGGGTATTGGCAGCGCCTTTTGGGGGCTGGTGATAGGCGGCCTTAGCCTGGTGTTTTTCAGCCGCCGCTAAGGGCCGCGCCAAGGGCCGAGAAGTAATCGGCAAATGCCATGGCGCAGCGGCGCCGATGCTCGCCTTGTGGGAAGGCGCCCTGTTTGGCGGCCGTGCTTTTTTGGGTACCGCTCACCAGGTAATGGTTGGTTATCTCGGCGCTGTCTTGCACCCAGGATTCAAAGGCTCGGGCCAGAAGCTCGGTGGGCTGGCTGAAATAGAGGCTTGAGCGCTGCTCATCAAGAGCGATGGCGCGGCGCACGTAATCGCTGGGTTCCATGGCGTCGCGACTTAGCAGCACCGTTTGTAACAGGGCGCTCAGTTTTTGATTCAAGGGGTGAGGGTGCTGGCGGCGCTCGGTCAGCCACAGGTGCGAGGCCAATTCCCGAGGCCCGGCGTCAGGGTAGAGATGGCGGGCGATGTGGTGGTCAAAGGCATGCCAAAACTCATGGGCAAGGGCGCCGGCTCCGGCGTTTTTAGCCAGGGCTAGGATGCGGGTGGCGGGCTCGTAATGGGCCTGCACGTTGCGCTGGCCCCTTGTGCCAAAAGCCAGTTGCAGATTGCCTCTTAGCCCAAGAAGCTCTGGTGGCACCTTCATCACCCAGGCCAAGTCGGCCAGGGCATCGAATACCAGATTGGCTGCCAACTGCTGCTCTTCGCTGCTAACCCAGGCCCCCACCTTCACGCCCGCCAGGGCAAACTGCGCCCGCACCTCGGCAAAGCTGCGGTCCTCTCCCATACGGTAATCCGGGCCACGCCTAAAGAAGGGGCGGCTGATGCGCGAGGGCTCCATCACCCCTTCAGACCTGCCTTTGGCAGGAAAAAGACCTTGTAAAACATCTGGGTATTTTTCCTTGGTTTGCCAGCAAAGTTGTGGCGCCTTGCTATAACTAGTTGGGGATTTAACAAAGTGAAAACATGGAACGCATCAGCTTACCTCAACGCCTGACCGTTGCCCAGACACCCGAACTGTGGGGTTCATGGAAAGGTTTTCAAAAACAAGAGCTTGTAGTTGACGTGAAGGATGTGCATCAGGTGGATGTCGCTGGATTGCAACTGCTGTTGAAACTGAAACTGGCCAATCAACTGACCTGGGAAGCCCACTCCGACGCCTTGTATCAGGCGGCCAGCCTGGCTGGCGTCGAGGCCATGCTTGCCCTGCCAGGCCAACAAGAGGGACAGTCATGACCCGGATCCTTGCTGCCGACGACTCCGCTTCTATCCGCGAAATGGTGCAATTTACCCTGGAAAGTGCTGGCTTTGACGTGCAATGCGCCGAAGACGGCGCCAAGGCACTGGAGCTGGCCAGGGTCAGCCAGTATGACGTGGTGATCTCCGACGTCAACATGCCCAACCTGGACGGCATTGGCCTGACCAAGGCCCTAAGGGCGCTGCCCGGCTACCAATTTACCCCCATTCTTATCCTCACCACTGAAAGCTCGGCCGAGAAAAAGGCCGAGGGTAAAGGCGCCGGCGCCACCGGCTGGATAGTCAAACCCTTCAACCCCGATACCCTGCTAAAAACCGTCAACAAGGTACGATAGAGGCCGCAATGGAACTGGACATGGAGCGTTTTCGCCAGATCTTCTTACAAGAGTGCGCAGAGAACCTGGATGTACTGGAAGCCGAATTGCTGGCCATGGAAGCCGGCCTTACCGATGACGACGCCATCAACAAAGTCTTCCGCGCCGCCCATTCCATCAAGGGCGGGGCAGGGACCTTTGGCCTAGGTGAGATGAGCCGCTTTACCCATCATCTCGAAACCCTGCTCGATGAGCTGCGTAGCCACAAGCGCCAGCCAACCCCAGCACTGGTGGCCTTGATGCTAAAAGCCACCGATGTGATTGCCAGGATGCGCGACGATGCCGCCGCCGGTGGCACCGGCCAAAGCCCGGATGCCGCCTCGGTCAGTGCGCAGCTCGAAGCGGCGCTGGGGGCCGCAGACTCTGAAGTGGCCGCTGCCACGGCGGAGCCCTTAGACGACGGCCACAGCCCCTGGCAACTGGTGTTTACTCCCTACAGCGATATTCTTGCCAGCGGTAATGACCCGGTGCGGCTGCTGCGTGAACTGGCCGAGCTTGGCCTGGTGGCCAGCCAGTGCAATTTCGGCAAGCTCTATGACGACGATTTTGACCCCCAGCTTTGTTACCTGAGCTGGACCTTGACCGGCCCGGGAGACATTGCCCGCCAAGACATCATCGAGATTTTCGACTGGGTGGAAGACGAGTGCGACGTTGTGCTGACTCGCCAGGCGCCAACGGCGCAAAGCGGCGCCGCGCTTGCCGAGCCGCAGGCAGAGGCCCCGGAAGTGGCGCCTGCCGCAACCGCTAGCGCAATCTCAGCCTCAGCCGACAAAACCGCGCCCGCCCGGGCCGTGGCCGCCGAGCAAAGTATCCGCATTGATATTCGCAAGATTGACCAACTCATCAACCTGGTTGGCGAGCTGGTTATTACCCAGTCGATGCTGGCATCCCTTGAAGGCATTGACGGGCTTGATACCCAGGAGCGCTTTGCCAAGGGATTGTCGCTTTTAAAAAACAACACCAAGGCGCTGCAAGAGAGTGTGCTTGGCATACGCATGCTGCCCATCAGCTTTGCCTTTAACCGTTTTCCGAGGTTGGTCAGGGACATCAGCCAGCAGTTGGGTAAAGAGGTGAACCTCAAACTGGTTGGGGAGCAGACCGAGCTGGATAAAACCGTGCTTGAGCGCATTACCGACCCTCTTGTGCACATGGTGCGAAACGCCCTTGACCACGGCATTGAGACCCCGGAGCTTCGCTGCCAAAAGGGCAAGGCGCCCGGCGGCACCCTGACCCTATCGGCCCGCCACGAAGGGGGCAATGTGGTTATCGACATCCAGGATGACGGCGCAGGCCTTAGCCGCGACAAGCTCTGGCAAAAGGCTTGCGAAAAAGCGCTGCCGTTGACCCGTGACCGGCGCCTTGACGAGCTCAGTGACGCCCAGGTGTTCGACCTTATCTTTGCGCCGGGCTTTTCCACGGCAGCAGCGGTATCCGACCTTTCCGGGCGCGGGGTCGGCATGGATGTGGTCAAACGCAATATCAGCGAGTTGGGAGGCTCGGTGGAGATCCAGTCCCAGCTTGGCCGCGGCACCCTGTTTCGCATCCGTCTGCCGCTCACCATGGCCATCCTCGACGGCCAGTTGGTGGCGGTGGGAGAAGAGCTTTTTGTCATTCCCCTTATCAACATTGTCGAATCGTTGAAACTGGACCCGCAATGCCTGTTAAAAGCCGGCGGTGGCGTGGTGTTTTACCAGCTTCGCCAGCAGATGCTGCCGGTGCTGTGGCTCTCGCAGCTGCTGGGCACCCGGGGCGAGCCGGGGGCGATGCCGCTTTTGTGCGTAGTGGAAGCGGCCGGGCGCAAACTGGGGCTGGTGGTGGATGCCCTGTTGGCGCAGCAGCAGGTGGTCATCAAGTCGTTGGAGCAGAACTTTCGGCGTCTGCCCGGCATCTCTGGCGCTACCATCCTCGGCGATGGCCAAGTCTGCCTTATCCTCGATGTTCCGGCCCTGGTTGCCCTGCATGTGGGCCAGCAGGGCGACAGTGACGCCATCAGCGCCGCCTAGGAGGCCATATGGAATGCCTGACCTTCGTACTTGGCAATGAACGTTTCGCGGTGGATATCCTGCGAGTGAGGGAAATTCGCGTGTGGTCGGCGCCAACCCGGCTGCCGGCTGTCCCCGACTACGTGTGCGGGGTGATAAACCTTCGCGGCATGATAGTGCCCATCCTCGACCTTCGGCTGCGCTTTGGTATTGGCTCAGCCGAGGTAGATGCCAATACCGTGACCTTGATCCTCGGCAACGGTGAAGAGCGGTTGATGGGGCTGGTGGTGGACGCGGTGGCCGATGTTTTAAGCCTTGCCGGCCAGGACGCGGTGCCAGCGCGCCTTAGCGGCCACAACAGCGTATTGCCGTTTTTAGACACCCTTATTCGCCACCAGGGCCAGGTGATCGCGGTGTTGGATGTCGACGCCCTGATGGATCTTGACTCCCTGCCTTGCCAGGAGGGCGACCATGCAGCCTGAATTACTGACCTTTCTTTGCGCCAATGAGCTGTTTGCCCTGCCCATCTCGGTGGTGCGGGAGATTCGCGGCTGGCAAAAAACGCGCAAGGTACCCGATGCCCCCCGCCACCTTTTAGGGCTGGTGATGCTGCGAGACGAACCGATGCCGGTGGTGGATCTCGGTTGGCGCCTGGGCCTTGGCCAGACAACTATCGACACCACCACCGTGGTGATTGTGGTGCAGCAGCCACAAGGGCCGCTGCTGGGCTTGGTGGTGGACGCCGTGGCCGATGTGGTGCAACCCGGCGATACCCAACTCAAAGCGCCGCCCCCCATGGGTAAACAGCTTATCCAGGGCGCCATCAAAGGCGTCATGGCCATCAACGACGACATGCTGCTGCTGTTGGATGTTCAGCATCTTTTTGATCTTGACGAGATCTTCACGCTGGTCGACAGCGCCCTCTCAGAGGAGGAGAGTCCCTCATGTCCGTAACCGTATCCATCAAAAAACTCGGTCAACTGTTCTCTCGCCAAAGTGGCCGCCTGGGCTCCCGGCGGGACGACGACAAAGGCATCAGCAAGGCCCACCTCAAGGCGGCGCTGGACTCCACCCAGACCGCCATGATGATTGTCGACAGAGACCTTCGCATCACCTACTTCAACCGCCAGAGCCTGGAGCTTTTCAAAAAGAACGAAAGGGTGTTTCAAAGCATCTGGCCGGATTTTCGGGCCAGCAACGATTTTCTGATGGGCCGCTGCATCGACGGCTTTCACAAGGAGCCGGCCCACCAGCGCAAGCTGCTGAGCGATCCGAACAATTTGCCGTATCAAACCGACATCACCATCGGGCCGCTCAAGCTTGAGCTGACCGTAGGCGCCATCATGGACGGCGACGGCCAGTACGTGGGCTCAAGCCTCGAGTGGGCCGATGTCACCGGGCTTCGGCGCCAGGAAGGGGACATCGCCAGGCTGCGCTCCACCGTTGATCAGGTACAGACTGCGATTGTCACCATTGACCGGGATTTTCTCATTACCTATGTCAACCAGTCGTCCCTGGACCTTTTTACCAGCCACCAGGACAAATTCCGTAAGGTCTGGCCCGATTTCAAGGCCGAGACAAGCTGGTTGATGGGCCGCTGCATCGACGAGTTTCACCAGCGCCCGGAGCACCAGCGCAAGCTGCTGGCCAATCCTGACAACCTGCCGTATCGCACCGATATTCGCATCGACGATGTGCTGATTGAGCTCAATGTCTCCACCATCTTTGATGCCAAAGGCGGCTATATCGGTAACACCCTGGAGTGGCGGGACGTAACCGCCGAGCGGGCCCGGCAGCTGGAAGTGGGGCGGTTGACCTCGGCGGTAATGGGCATGACCACCAACCTGATGATGGCGGACTTGGACGGGCGCATCGTTTTTATGAACCCCTCATTGGAGAAACTGCTCAAAAGCCGTGAAGCGGCGCTTGCCCAGATCTTCCCGGGCTTTGAAGTGGCCAAACTGCTCGGCGAGAACATCGACTGCTTCCACAAAAACCCGCGCCACCAGCGCGGCATCATCAACGACCCCGACCGCCTGCCGCACAGCGCCAATATCCGGGTTGGCGAGCTGGAGTTTGAGCTTATTGTGATCGCTATGCGCGACGGCGGCGGCAAGCATATCGGCACCGCCGTGCAGTGGCTGGATATCACCGAGGTGCAGGACGCCCAGCGCCAGGTGGCGTCGCTGATTGCCAAGGCTACCGAAGGCGAGCTGACCGAGCGCATCAATGTCTCCCAATACCAGGGCTTTATGAAAAACCTGGGGGAGGGCATTAACAGCCTCCTCGAAGCCATCGTGACCCCTATCAGCGACAGCATCGAAGTGATGAGTGCCATGGCCCAGGGGGATTTGAACCAAACCATGTCAGACCGCTTTGGCGGCGAATTCGGCCGCTTGGCAACAGCGGTCAATACCTCCATTGAGAACCTTCGGGACATGGTGGCACAAATCAACACCGCCTCCGCCAAGGTGACCAATGCTTCCACCGAAATCGCCCAGGGCAACAACGACTTGTCACAACGCACCGAAGAGCAGGCCTCCAGCCTCGAAGAAACTGCCGCCAGCATGGAAGAGCTCTCTGCCCAGGTGAAAAACAGCGCCGACAACGCGCGGCTGGCAAGCCGCCAGGCCCAGGAGGCCATGGGCCGCGCCCGTGACGGCGGCGAAGTGGTCACCCAGGCGGTTGGCGCCATGACCGAAATCGAAAGCGCCAGCCGCAAAATCGCCGACATTATCGGCGTGATTGACGAGATAGCCTTCCAGACCAACCTGCTGGCCCTTAACGCCGCCGTGGAAGCGGCCCGCGCCGGTGAGCAGGGCCGCGGCTTTGCGGTGGTGGCCTCGGAGGTGCGTAACTTGGCGCAGCGCAGCGCCGGCGCCGCCAAGGAAATCAAGGCCCTGATTCAAGACTCGGTGGCCAAGGTGTCTCAGGGCTCCAAGCTGGTGGGCGACTCTGGGCACAGGTTGACCGAAATCGTCACCGCCGTTGAAGAAGTCACCAAACTGATGAAGGAAATCGACATCGCCAGCCAGGAGCAGGCCACCGGCATCGATGAAGTCACCCGCGCCGTTACCCAGATGGATGAAATGACTCAGCAAAACGCCGCCTTGGTGGAAGAAGCGGCCGCTTCGTCCGAGTCGCTACTGGATGAAGCGCGGCAGCTGGTGCAGCTGATGGCGTTTTTCAACGGCGAAATGCTTGAGCAAACCCCGCCGGTGGTGGCCGCCAAAAGAACGGCGCCTGCGGCCAAGGTCAAAGCCAAGGCCAGTGCCAGTAACGCTAAAACCAGCAAAGCCAAGCTGGCCGATGAGGGTGAGGAATGGGAAGCCTTCTAAACCCGGCTGACGGCTTTGCCTTTACCGCCGAGGATTTTGCCTTTGTGCGCAGCCGTATCTTCGATATGGCGGGAATTAGGCTGTCGGACCAAAAAGACAAAATGGTCTACAGCCGCCTTAGCCGGCGCATTCGCGAGTTGGGGCTGGGGGATTTCTCCCAGTACCTGCGCTTTTTGGACAGCAGCCGCGACGAGCAGGTCCATTTTGTTAATGCCCTGACCACCAACAAAACCCAGTTCTTTCGAGAAAGCCATCACTTTGATTTTCTGGCAGAACTGGCGGCGGGCCACAGTGAACCTCTACGGGTTTGGTCGGCCGCTTGCTCAACGGGCGAGGAGCCGTATTCCATTGCCGCGCAGCTGGTTGCCCTTGGCCGGGAGCAAGACCGTATCCTCGCCACCGATCTCAACACCCAGGTGCTCCATACCGCCGAGACCGGCTTTTACGACATCAACGAGGCGGCCAACATTCCGCCAGGCATCCTCAAGCAGACCTTTTTAAAAGGCACCGGCCGCCATAGCGGTTTGATGCAGCCCAGCCGGGCGCTCAGGGCAAGGGTGAGCTTTCGGCAACTCAACCTGATTGGCCCCTGGCCCTTCAAGCAGAGCTTTGATGTGATTTTTTGCCGCAACGTCATGATTTACTTTGATAAACCAACCCAAAACCGGCTGGTAACCCGCTTTTGCCAGCAGCTTAAACCGGGCGGCTACCTGCTACTGGGTCATGCCGAGGGGTTGGATAAAGCCCAGCGAGATTTTGTGTCTATCGGCAAGACCATTTACCAGAAGGTGGCCGGGTGACTGTGGCCGTTAATTGTTTTTTCGACCCCACCCGGCAACGACTGATGGTCAAGGTACTGCCGGGGGAGTTTTACGTTACCGGCGGCGAAGAGCTGGTGGCCACCACTTTGGGCTCCTGCGTTTGCGCCTGTATCTGGGACCCGGTGGCCAAGGTCGGCGGCCTTAACCACTTCATGTTGCCGGAAGACAAAGGCAGCATGGGGCCGCTGTCCCAAAGTAACCGGTATGGCGTTCATGCCATGGAGAGCCTTATCAACGGCCTGTTGCATCTCGGCGCTGCCCGCAGCCGGTTGCAGGTCAAGCTGGCTGGCGGCGGGCAGGTATTTGGACAAGGAAATGTCGGCGATATGAACGTGGATTTTGTCAAACGCTTTGTGGCCCGGGAGCGGCTGGCACTGGTGGGGGAATCCCTGGGGGGCCTTTACCCTCGCAAGGTACTTTTTGAGCCTGCGACCGGACTTGCCTGGATAAAGCAGCTTAAACGCCTGGCCAATGACACCTTGCAAGTAAGGGAAGAGGCGCTGGCTAAACGTGGCGCGGGCCAACCCAAGGCCGTGGAGCTGTTCTCATGATCAGGGTGCTGGTGGTGGACGATTCGCAGCTGATGCGGGCCCTTATCAGCGACATTCTGGAAAAGGACCCGGACATCACCGTGGTGGGGGAGGCGGCCGACCCTTTCGAGGCCCGCGATGCCATCAAGGCACTAAAGCCCGATGTGCTGACCCTCGATATCGAAATGCCGAAAATGAACGGCCTGGCCTTTTTAAAAAACCTGATGCGGCTAAGGCCGATGCCGGTGGTGATGGTCTCAACTCTGACTCAGCACGGCGCCGATGTGACCCTCGAAGCGCTGGAGCTGGGGGCCATCGATTACGTGCCTAAGCCCAGTGCCGGCGCTACCTCGGCGCTGGTGGCCTACAGCGAGCTCCTTAGGGACAAGGTCAAGGCGGCGGCGTCTGCCAACCTGCAGCAGCAGCGCAGCCTGCCCAATAGGGCTACCTTCGGCATCAACACCCGCAAACTCGACGCCATCTTGATTGGCGCCAGCACCGGCGGCACCGAAGCGGTAAAAAGGGTGTTGTGCCAGTGGCCGGCCACCATGCCACCCATTCTTATCGTTCAGCATATCCGTCCCTTCTTCTCCAGCGCCTTTACCCGCCACCTCGATAGCCTGACCCCCCTCGATGTCGCCGAACTGGAGCGGGACACCGCCATCAAAGCCGGTGAGGTGTGGGTGGCCCCCGGTGACCGGCACATGCGACTGGTGCGTAAAAACGGCAAGCTGGTGGCCCAGGTTTTTGACGACGAACCGGTCGGCCGCCACCGCCCGGCGGTGGACGTGCTCTTTGCCAGCGCCGCCAGCGCCGGCCCCAGTAAGATGCTGGCGCTGCTGCTGACCGGCATGGGCCGCGACGGCGCCGACGGCATGCTGGCGCTCAAAAACGGCGGCGCCACCACCTGGGTGCAGGATGAAGCAAGCTCGGTGGTGTGGGGCATGCCAAGGGCGGCTTGGGAGCTGGGGGCCGCAAGTGCCCAGGGGGATTTGGACACCCTGGCGGCCCGCACCTTGGAGCTGCTCAAAGCCTAGAACAGCTCCACGTCGTCGTCTTCGGCCTGAGGGGGCGGGGCGGTGGCCTGCTCCAGGGCGATGGCGGTCTTGGCGGCATCGAGCATGGTTTTGAGCCGCACCTGCAGCTCGCGCAAATCTCCTTCGGTATCGCGCAAGGTCTCGGCGCCTTTTTCGATTAGGCCGCTGAAAAAGGCCTCCTGCTGCTCGTTGAGTTCCAAGATGTGAAAGCTCATGCGAATTTCGTTGTTGAGATCGCCAATCAGGCTTTCCAGGCGCTTGTCGTATTGGCGAATGGTATCGGCTAGTTCAGTCATAGAGTGCTGCAAGGCATCGACCATGTTGGACATGGTGCGCTGGCGATGCAGGTCACGCCATTTAGCCTCCATCCCTTCCACCAGTACTGCCACCACGTCCCGTAGCTTGCCCGATTCCACGTCATCCTGGGGCATGTCTTTAACCAAAAAGGACACATGCTGGTCGTTGACCATCAACCGGCTCTGAAAGGGGTAGAGCCTGCCTTCGCTTATCAGCAGCCTGAAGATGTTCTGCTCTATGGGGCTGACCGGCTGGCGGCAAGGCCCGAAAAAGAGCAGCTCGTCGTCTTTGTGAAAACACAGGCTCGCCTTGAAGGCAAAAAAATCGGTGGCGGCGAAAAACAAATCCGCCAGCTGCTCCTCGTTCTGGCAGGCCATCAGTTTTTTCAGAAACTGGGTAATAAAGCCGTACTGGGAGGCCTCCTTCATGGAGGCAAAGGCCATGGCCCGGGACTTGGCTTCCTTTTCACTCAAGCGCTTTTTGCTGGCCAGGTATTGGCTGCAATGCTCGACCCTTGCCACAAATTCGGCCACCGCAAAGGGCTTGGCGATAAAATCCGCCGCCCCTGCCTGCCAGGCCTGAATGCGTTTTTCCATGTCGCTGTGGCCTGAGACAAAAATCACCGCCCGGTGCTCTGCCACCAGCTTGGGGGCCAGGCTAATGCCGTCTTCGTCGGGCAGGGACAAGTCCAAGATGATGATGTCCGGGTCCAGCTCCTCACAATAGGCCTGGGCCTCGGTGGCATTGGCAACGGCGGCCAGGCGGGCGGCTTTGCCGTCTAGGATCTCCAGGGCCAGTTCGCGAAATTGGGGGTCGTCATCCACGACAAGAATGTGGTTGTCCATAAGCTTCCCGTTTGTTGAGCAGAGTAACCAGATAGCCCAGCAGCCGGGTCACAGACACCGGTTTGCTTAGCCGCGGCAGGTGAGCCAGGTGCGGCGGCACTGAAAATACAAAACCGGACATCAGCAACACCGGCTTGCCCGGCTGGCAGCGCATAAAGGCTTCGGCCAGTTCAAAACCAGACAGCCCCGGCATTTCCACGTCGCAAAGCAGCAGATCAAAGGCGGTGTCGGCCATGGCCTTTTGTGCTTTCAAGGGGTCGTCAAAAGCACTGATGGCAAAGCCGCGTAGGCTCAGTTGGTCGGTTATCACCTGCAACAAGTCGTTCTCGTCGTCCACCAACAGCAGCTTTTTGCCTTTGAGGGCGTCGAGGTGGCGGTCATCCGCTTGTGGCCGCGGCTGGCCGCTGGTGCTTTGCGGCAGCCAGATATGAATTTGGGTGCCTTGGCCAGGCTCGGATCGCACCTGCAGGTAGCCTTTTGAGCGTTTGACAAAGCCATAGACCATAGACAGCCCAAGCCCCGTGCCCTGGCCTTTGGGCTTGGTGGTAAAAAAGGGGTCGAGAATTTTGTCCATGATGGCGGGCGCAATGCCTTCGCCGTCGTCGCTGACCCCAAATTCGACGTAGGAGCCCGGTTTGATTTCAGCTTCCAGGCCCGGAATATGGCTACCCAGCAGCACCGGCATGCAACTAAGGCGGATGGTGCCTTTGTCGCCAATGGCATCCCGGGCGTTGATGGCAAGGTTAACGATGGCGTCGGTAAAATCGCCTCGGTCCACCTTCACCGAGCCGCTTTGGGTATCTAGCTCAATCTCCAGGGCAATGTGTTTGCCAAGGCTGGGGGACAGCAGCTCTTCTGCCTCCAGCAGCAGCTGATAGGCTTCCACCTGTTCGTTGTTGACCGGCTCCTGGCGGGAAAACTGGGTCAGGCGGCGGGTGAGGGTGGAGGCGCGGCTGGCGGCCTTGAGGGCTTTGTCGACACTTCGCATGCCCGGGTGTTCGGCGTCCAAGCGCCCGGCCAGCAGCTCCAGATTGCCTTGGATGATGCCAATGATGTTGTTGAAATCATGGGCAATGCCCGACACCAACTGGCCAATCAACTCCATGCGTTGGTTGTGGGCCAGCAGCCGCTCGGTGCGGCGCTGCTCGGTGGTGTCGCGCAGGATAACCAGCCGGTAGGCCGCCTGCCCTGGCCTTATCAGCGGCGTGTGAATCAGTTGCAGGCTGTCGTCCGGGGCGCGCCGGGGGCTGAGCTCGAGGCTTTCGCCTTCGGTTTCCATCAGCTCAAGGGGCGCTCTGACGAAAAAATCCCCCGGAAAGGGCATGTCCACCAAGCTGTGGCTGGGGCCGGCCAATAGCTCCTTGGCGGCGCCGTTGGCTTCTTTAACCCGCAGCTGGCCGTTTTGCTGGTGCAAAAACAGCAGCCCAAGGCTTGCTTGGTCGAAGGCTTGCTCGTAAAGCCGCAGCCTGTCCTCGCTGGCGCGCCGCGCCGACACGTCGTTGACGATCACCACAAAGCCGTCGTGCTGCATCTCGTGGTAGATGGGGGTAATGGAGAGGTTAAGCCAGATAGGGGTGCCGTCTTTTCGGTAATTGAGCAGGTCGCCCTGGAACAGTTGGTGCCTCTCCATGGCCTGGCCAACCCGCTCCAAGGTCGCCGGATCGGTACCGGTGCCGGCCAGAAAATCCCGGGGCCGCTTTTGGTAGAGATCGTCCAGGCCATAGCCGGTGAGCCGCTCGAAGGCCGAGTTGAGCCATTCCACCCGGCGCTGCTTGTCGCAAATCAGGGCGCCGCTGGCGGTTTGGGCAGCCACCAGTGCCAGGCGGTGCATCTTGGCCTGGCTTTGCTGGTGGTGGGTGATGTCTTGGACCACCCCGAATACGTCGGTGACGGCGCCGCCATCGCTGCTGACCGACACCCCTTTGACGCTGACGCGCCGCCACTGGCCGTCGGCCCGCTGGATGCGCCCTTGGAACTGGCGGCGCACCGGCCCGGCGGTCACTTCGGCCATCAAGGCGCGCAGCTGGGGCTGATCCTCGGGGTGATAGTGGCTCAGGGTATCGTCCAGGGTTACCGGGTGGCTGGGGGGCAGGCCGTGAATTTGATAGATCTGGGGCGACCAGAAAAAACGGTTGTCCCGCAGCTGCCAGTGCCAATACCCAATGCCGCACAGCTCGTCAGCCATCTGCAAAAGGGTGCTGTCGCGCCCGGCAAGGGTGGTCATCACCTGCAACTGCACCTGCTGGTTATCGACAATGGCCGACAGCCAGTGGTGGTGATGCTCGTCTTGGGATTCCAGTACCGCCTGGTTGTGGCTGGCCAGTTGCAGGCGAAGGGCCCGCAGCACGGCCGTGGCATGGCTTTGAAAGCATTGGCGAAAGAAGGATTTGACCGATAAGGTCCGGGGCTGGCCGTCTTGCTCGAGGCAAACCGATGGCTGGCCCGGTTGCCAGCGCAAGGTAATGAGTTTAGGGAAGAGGCCCGCCATCGCATTCCGTTCCTTGGGATCTGAGCCAAAGTATGGAAGCGATTAGCTATTTTTCAAAAAAAGTGCCTGATTTCAGGGCAAAAGCAGCTTTTCTCTGTGGCCCTGACAAGAAGCGCAGTACCAGCCGGTAAGCCGCTCCTGCAACGGGCGCAGCACATACCCAGCCAGCATCACCAGCAGCCACAGACCGCCCGTTGCTAAAAACAGCAGCAGGTGCACATTACCGGAGAGGTTAAAGAGGGCACTTTTTTGTTCGCGCCGCTGGCGACATTGGCGGCAGTGGTGGCGGTCTTGAAATGGCATGGTCAACGTTCCTTGTTAAAAGGTGCTTTAGCGCTACGTAATGCATTCCTGACCGGATCATCCTGTCTATCATGCTTTGCGGAAAAAAGGGCCGGTTGGCCCTTTTTTTATCCGCTGATGCCTACTTTGAGGCGGGCGTGGCTGCTCACCTCGCGCCAGCGGCGGCGAAGGCCGGTCAGGCTCTGGTAACAAAGGGGAACCAGAAACAGGCTGACCAGGGTTGAGAGCAGCAGGCCGCCGATAATGGCGATGGCCATGGGGGCGTAGCTGGGGCCGCCGCCGCCGATGCGGGTACCGCCAAGGGCCAGCGGCACCAGCCCCAGCACCGTGGTGGCCACCGTCATCAAGATGGGGCGAAGCCGCTCGCCGCAGGCGGTGACAATCATCTCCCCAAGCGGGCCCTGATCTTTAAGCTGATTGATGCGGTCCACCAGCACAATGCCGTTGTTCACCACGATGCCCATCAGCACCAGCAGACCAATCATGCCCATGATGGTCATGGGGTTGCCGGTCAGCCAGAACGCCCAGAAAGCGCCGGTCATGGAGTAGAAGATGGCGGTGATGATGGCCAGTGGCATCAGCACCGACTCAAACAGCGCCGCCATCACGATGTAGATCATCACCAGCGCCAGCAGCATGTTGACCATCATTGCCTGCTGGCCTTCATCTTGGTTTTTAAAGCGGCCATCCAGGCTCCAGCGATAGCCGGGCGGCAGGGCCACCTGCGCCATCATGGCGCTGATCTGCTGGCGAGCCTCAGACAGCGGTAGCTTCTCCAAGTTGGCGCCGATGGCCACGGTGGTCTGGCGGTCGTAGCGTTTGATGGCGCCCACCTGAGGCTGCTCTTCGATGCGAGCCACCTGCTCCAGGCGAATGAGTTTGCCGTCACTGAGCCCCACCGGCAGCCTTTTTAGCATGGCGAGATCCCGGTGGCTTTGATGGTCGCTATAGAGGGTGACATCGGTTTCCCCCTGGTCGTTACGCAGGGTTCTGGCCGGAGCGCCGCGAAGGGCGAGGCTAATTTGCTGGGCCACGGTGTCGGCTTTAAGGCCCAGGGCGTCCAGGCGCTCGGCGATGGGGTAGATGCGAATTTCCCGGGCCAGGGCGTCTTGGTCGGCCCGCACGTCGGTCAGCCCCTTGATGGTGGCAAGCTGGGGCACTAATTCACCAGCGAGTGCCCGCAGCCGCTCGCTGGATGGCCCTTGCAAGGTCAGGCGTACGCCGTCGCCGCCGCCGTTAGACCAACCAAATTGGGGCCGGGCCAGGGCGGTTTTGGGCCAATGCTCGCGCAGGGTCTTTTTAAGGGCGTCCCTTGGCATCACCGCCGGTTTTGCCAGCAGCAAGGTGAGGGTGGCTTCAGAGGGGGCGTAGTAGGAGTAGACGCTGTCTACCCCCAACTCGTCCTTGTGGGCGTAGATGTAGGTTTCCATGCGGGTCACCTCCGCCTCTACCATGGCCAGGGGAAACTCGCCGGGCAGCGCCATGGAGATATACAGCTGTTTGTCGTCGCCGTCATAGCCGTCGTCGGAGGGCAACTGGCTCAGGGGCAGGAAGGTCGAGGCTCCCAGCAGGATAAACAGCAGCCAGGCCCTTAGCGGCCGCGCCAGCAGCCAGCGCAGGGCTTTAAGGTAACGGGCCGGTGTTTTCGCCGCGATTGGCGCCTTGCCTGAATAGCGCTTAGTGAGCAGTGGAATGAGGGTAATGGCCAGCAGCAAGGAGGCGGCCAGGGAAATGCAGATGGCCACCGATACATGCTTTAGAAACACCGTCAGCTCAATCTTGGCGCCAAAGAGGTTGGGCAGGAACACAATGGCGGTGGTCAAGGTGCCGGCCGCCATGGCCAGCGCCACCTTGTTCACCCCTTCGGTCACCGCCTCATCGCCACTCAAGCCCCGGGCCCGCTCGGTAGCGATGGACTCCACCACCACCACGGCGTTGTCCACCAGCATACCTACTGCCAGCATCAGCCCCATCATCGACAAGATATTGAGGCTCAGCCCCATGAAGTACATCACCGCCAGGGTCAGGCAGATGGCAAAGGGCACCGACAGCACCACCACGGCGGTCATGGCAAAGCGGCGCAAAAAGGCAAAAAGCACCAGGGCCGACAGCGCCGCTCCCACCATGCCCGATTGCAACAGGCCAGACAGGGAGTCCTGCACCGACTGGGCCTGGTTTTCCATCACGTACAGGCGCACCCCATCGAGCGCCGGGTTGTGCTCGGCGTCCTTGATGACCTTGAGCACCTCACCGGCCACATCCACCAGGTTGGCGCCGGACTCCTTGTAGACATCAAGGCCGACGGCGTAGGTCTGGTCAAAATGGCGGCCTTCACGGCGCTCGGGCTCGCCAACGCTGATATTGGCCACATCTTTTAGCTGCACGGCGGGGGTGAGGTAGATATCGCCGGCGTCTTTGGGGCTTAGCCAAGTACCGTTGGGGTGCACCAGCCATTGCTGGTGGGCGCCATAAATGTTGCCCGCCGCCAGTTGAAAGTTGGCCGCCTGCAGCCGTTTGGCCACTGCCAGCGGGCTTAGGGACATGGCGTAGAGGCGCTCGGCGCTAAGGTCGATTTTCAGCTCCGGCTTGTCGACGCCATAAAGCTGCACCTTCGACACTCCCGGTAGCCGCTCCAGGGGGCGCTTTAGTTCACGGTCCAACAGCTCATAGGCGGTGGCAAAGTCGGTCTTGCCGGAAAGGCGCAGGGTCAATACCGGCATGTCGCTGGTTGAGAACTGCACCACAAACACCCTTTCGACGTCTTTGGGCAGCAGGTGGCGGATGCTGTCAATCTGCTCGCGGGCCTCAATGCTTTTTGCGTTGACGTTGGTGGCCCAGTCGAACTCCATCTGGATAGAGGCGCCGTCGCTGGTGGACTCGGATTTCATCTCCTTGACCCCGGAAAGTCCCGCCAGGGCCTCCTCTATGGGGCGGGTGATGTTGGTTTCCACTTCCTGAGGGGTCGCGTTGGCGTAGGGGACCTGCACGCTGATTTGCGGGATCTCGATGCCCGGCCACATCTCCAGCGGCAACCAGCGAGAGGCGAGAAAGCCCATCATCAACATGGAAATAGACACCATCAGCACCGTTACCGGGCGCTTTAACGACAGGCTGGCAAGGCGAGCGGCGGCGTTATTCATGAGCGCTCTCCCGGCTGGTGATCTTAAGCAGTACCGGCAGCACAATCAGGGTCAGCAAGGTGGCAAACACCAACCCCGACATCACCGCGATGGCCATGGGCGCCCGCACTTCACTGCCGTCGCCAAAGCCCAATACCATGGGCAGTAGCCCCAGTACCGTGGTCAGGGTGGTCATGACGATGGGGCGCAGCCGGCTTTGGGCCGATTGAATGATGGCGCTTTGCAGGGCCGCGCCTTCAGCGCGCAGCTGGTTGACCCGGTCAATCAGCACGATGGCGTTATTGACCACAATGCCGGCCAGCATGATAAGGCCGATAAACACCACCACCGACAGCGGCGTGTTGGTCAGCCACAGCCCCAAGGCGGCGCCGGCACCGGCCAAGGGCACAGTCACCAGAATCAGCAGCGGCTGGATAAAGGACTCAAACTGCGAGGCCATCACCAGGTACACCAGGAAAATCGCCACCAGTAGCGCCGCTTCGAGGGACGAGAACGCCGCCTGGCGCTCGCCGCTCTGGCCGCCGAGCTCCAAGTGCACGTCGGGGGGCAGTTTGAGGTTGGCAATCACGGCCTTGGCGGCCTGTTCGCCCTCTTTTAAGTCGCCTTGGGCGATGGCGGCGTCCACCAGGGCAACCCGCGACTGATCAATACGGGTAATTTCGCTTGGGCCCATACGCTGGCTGACCTTGGCCACTGCCGAGAGCGGCAGCTGCGGGGTTATCCAAAGCCCGGCCACGTCTGCCACTTCGTCGCGGTGGCTGTCGTCCAGGCGCACCAGCATGTCGATTTTGCGGTCATCCAGTTGGTACTGGGAGGCCAGCGCCCCTTTGACCTTGTCGGCAATGCGGTGGCCCACTTGTGGCGCGGTAAGGCCGAGGCTTGCCAGGCGGGCGTGGTCAAAATCCACGGTCAGCTCCGGTTGGCCACTGGCCAGCGCCGCCTTGATGTCGGTAAAGCGGCTTTGGCTCTCAAGGCCCGCTGCCACCAGCCGTGATGCGGTGGCCAGGCTATCGAGGTTATGGCCGCTTATTTCGATGCTCAAATCCTGGTTGAAGCTAAAGAGCGCCGGGCGGTTGAACTGGCCTTCCACGCCGGGCCGCAGATCCAGCGCTTGGCGGATTTTATCTATCACCTGCGTTTCGTCGCTGCTGTGGTTCAGCACCACGTTCAGGCGACCCTTGTTGGGCCTGTTGTCCGCCGCCCCCTGGTTGGCCAGCAAGGCGCCGCCTGCTTGGGTGTAGGCGTGTTTTACCCGAGGGTCGTCTTTCAATACCTGCGCTAACTGATCGAGGGCCTTATCGGTGTCTTCCAGGCGAGCGCCGGCCGGCAAGGTGAGGTCTAAAAAGAATTCGCCCTGGGCAAGGTTTGGCAGCAAGGCCACCGGCAAGCGGGTGGCCAGGGCGCCGCAGGTACCCACCACCAACACCAGTGCCCCAAGGGTCAACCAGGGCCGGGTCAGGCAACGGGGCAGCAGCGTGTTGTAGCTCTTAGCAAGGCCATTAAAGCCTGCGCCAAAGGCGCTTCGCAGCGGCCAGAACAGCAAGCCTAGCAGGCGGCCTGCCTGGCGCCACAGCCAGTAAAAGGCGGCCAGCAGCCACATCAGCGGCAAGGCGCGGCGGCGAAGGGGCGGGGCACTTTTTACGGTATCCGCATGCTTGCCACGGGCGGCCAGCATCGGAATAAGGCTCAGTGCCACCAGTAAGGATACCGACAGGGCAAAGGTCACGGTCAGGGCCTGGTCGCGAAACAGCTGGCCGGCAATGCCTTCAACAAACACCAGCGGCACGAATACCGCCAGCGAGGTAAGAGTAGAGGCGGTAATGGCGCCAGCGACCTCGGTGCCGCCCTTGTGGGCCGCTTCCAAGGGAGAAAGCCCCTGGGCCCGGTAACGGGCTACGTTTTCCAGCACCACGATGGCGTTATCCACCAGCATGCCCACCGCCAGGGCGAGCCCCCCCAGGGACATGATGTTCAGGCTGACATGCTCGAACAGCATCAGGTTGAAGGTAGCGATAACCGATACCGGAATGGCCAGGGAGATAATGGCGGTGGCTTTGAAATCCCGTAAAAAGAGGTACAGCACCAGCATCGCCAACAGGCCGCCAAGCCAGGCCGAGTCCATCACTTCCTTGATGGCGTTGTCGATAAAGGTGGATTGATCGTAAAGCAGGGTAAGGGTGGCGCCGGGGGGCAGCATTTTTTCAAGGCGCGGCAAGGCGGCCTTGACCGCCGTGGCCATGGCCACGGTGTTGGCGTCCCCTTCTTTGTAGAGGGCGAGCTCAATCATCTGCTGGCCGTTGACCCGGCTGATGGCGTCCGGCTCCTTGTGGCCGTCCTTGACGGTGGCAATGTCTTTGAGCCGCACGCCGTCGGCCACCCAGGTATCGCCTATGGCATCGAGGCTGGTGTACTGGTTGAGGGTGCGCACCAAAAGGTCGCGGCCACTGTCTTCGATGCGGCCACCGGCGAGGTTAATGTTCTCGGCTTTTAGGCGATCGGCAATGCCTGCAAGGCTCAGGCCCAGCTGCGAGGCTTTGGTATCGTCCACCAGGATCTGAATTTCCTGCTCCAAGCCACCGCCGGGGCGCACGCTGGCCACGCCGTCTATGCCTTCAAGGCGCTGCTTGAGGTCGTCGTCGGCAAAGCTGCGAAGGGCTTTTAAATCGCCCTCGGGGGCACTTAGGGCCAGGCGTAGCACCGGGTCAAGGTTGGGGTTGTAACGAAGGATAATGGGCGGCTGCACGTCAAGGGGCAGCAATACCAAGTCGAGTTTTTCCCGCACTTCAAGGCTGGCCCAGTCCATGTCGGTGCCCCACTCGAACTCCAGCACCACATCGGAGCGGCCAGGGCGCGAATAGGAGGTCAGGCGTTTGAGGCCCTTGACCACCCCCACCGATTCCTCAACGGGCTTGGAGATGAGGGTTTCTATCTCCAGCGGCGCCGCGCCGTCGTAATCGGTGCGAATGGTGAGGGTTGGGTAACTCAAATCCGGCAGCAAGGTCACCGCCAGTTTGCCAAGGGCGACCATGCCAAACAGCATCACCGCCAGGGTCATCATGGCCACCGTCACCGGGCGGCGGACGGAAAACGCAACCAGGCTGTTCATCCGGCGATAACCTCAACTTCGGCTTTGTCCTTGAGGTGATGCTGGCCAAGGGTGACCACTTCGGCGCCCGGTGTCAGGCCATTGACCTCCACCCAATCTTTGTCGCCGTTACCCAGGGTGACAGTCTTGAGGCTGGCGATGCCGTTTTCGATAACAAAAAGCTTATAGGCGCCGTTCTGGTTGATAAGGGCCTGGCGCGGTACCAGGTGGGCGTCGGGGTGCAGGTTGTATTCAATCTGTACGTTGGCAAACATGCCTGGCATCAGCCGGCCGTCGCTGTTGGCCAGGTGCAGGGTCAGGCGAGCGGTACCGGTTTTAGGGTCCACCACCGGGCTTAGGCGAGTTATTTCGGCGTTAAAGCGTTGGCCGGGCAGGGCGGCAAAGGTGCAGTGGGCGCCGTGGGTGTTTTTCAGCTGGCCCAGGTATTGCTCCGGTACGGCGATATCCAGGCGCAGATCCTGGTGCTGAACGATATCAAACAGCGGCTGGTCGGGATTCACCAGGTTGCCGGCTTTAATGTAGCGGCGCGAGATGGTGCCGCTAATGGGCGCCTTGACGGTAGCGTATTTCAGATCAAGCTCGGTCAGCCCCAACTGGGCTTTGAGGCCGGCCAAAGACTGCTCAAGCTTGTCCAGGGTATCGGCGCTCACCAGCTTTTTGGCGTAGAGGTTACGGGTGCGCTCCAGCTCCTGGGACACCGACCGTACCTGGGCGGCCATGCGGTCACGTTCGAACTGGTAGCGGTCCGGCTCGATGCGGGCCAAGACCTGCCCGGCCTTCACCTCGTCTCCCTCTTCGATGTCGAAAGACTCCACCAAGCCCGACACCCTTGCTACCACTTGGGCTTCGTGCTCGGCGCTCAGGGTGCCGTGGCTTTCAAAGCGGGCCGCCATGGGCGCCACTTTGACGGTGGCGACGTTGACCGGGATCTTGACGGTTTTTTCCTGGGTGTCTTTGAGGGCGGTGGCTTCACCGGAAGAGCAGGCGCTCAGCACCAGGGCCAGGCTCAGGGCAATAAGAGACTTTTGCATGACGTGTTCCTTAACGTTCGCAGATGCTCTTAATTAGCGAGGGCCGTGCCAATATTTTTATTTGTTTAAAATCATGTGGTTATGGTTTCTCGTTCAGGCTGTGTTGGTGAATTTCACCACTGCGTGGCGAAATTGATCGCAAAAGGTTAAAAAACGCCCGGCCTTAGTGGCCGGGGCGGTAACCGTCGTTGAGGCTGCCCAAAAAGGCGATGATGTCCTTGATTTGGGCGGCGCTTAGCGCGGGGCTTTCGCCGGGGTGGCGATTGAAGGGCGCGTCGGTGGTGTCGATGTTGGCTTGGTAGCGCCTTGGCAGGTCGTTAAAGGCCAATATCTTGCCGCTGGGGTCTTTGGGGTAGAAGCGCTCTGGCGCCAAATCCCGGTACACATACCAGTTCAGCACCTCATTGAGGGACGAAAAGACGCCGTTGTGGAAAAAGTGGCGGCGTCTGGCGCTGTTGCGAAGGCTTGGGGTCAGGAACATGCCGCAGTATTGGGTCTGGGCCTGTAAGTCTGCTCTAAAGGGGCCGCACAGACCCAAATCAAACCAGTGGGGGTTGTGGTTGGCCACAATGGCTGGATTGCGGGGCACGCCCAAGGCTTCATATTGAAAGTCGGTAAAAAGCGGCGGCAGGCCGTCTTTACTGACCGTATCAAGGTGGCAGGCCGCGCAGTTACCGGTCTTGGGGTCGTTAAAGGCCAGATAGCCGCGCAGTTCGCTCTGGCTGAGCCTTGCCTTACCTTGCAGCCAGGCATCAAAGCGGCTGCTAAAGGGGTGAAAGGCAGTGTCTTCCATCTGGTAGCGGGCGATGGCAAACATCGCTTCGCTTACCGCCTGGCGCGGGCTGTCAAACACCTGCTGGCCAAAGAGGCGCTGCATCTGCTGGCGATAAGGCCCACTGGCCAGGGCCTTGGCCACAAAGGTCTCGGAAGGGGCCGCCATTTCCACCGGGTTAAACAGCGGGCCGCTTGCCTGCTGCTGCAAGGTGTCGGCGCGGCCGTCCCAAAAAAGCCCGCCCATGGGCACCAAGTTGGCGGCGGAGCGTGCGGTATTGCCGGCGCTTTTACTTGTGTGGGTACTGGCCGCGGCTAACGCCGCCTGTTGCTGCACCGTCAGCACCTGGTCGTTGTCGCCTGGCGCATCGGGGCCGATGGAAAAAAGCGGCTGGCGGTAGAGGTATTTAAGGGAAGGCACCGCCCTGAAGCCTTGCTGGTGCAGGGCCGGGCCACCGGCCATCACGGCGGCATTGCCCGGTGGCCCATAGTCGGCCTCGGGGCTGTGGCAACTGGCGCAGGCCAGTTGCCCGGAGCCTGACAGGGTTTTATCGAAAAAAAGCCCCTTACCCAGCTTGGCCATGGCCGAGAGCGGCTTTGGCGTAGGCAATACCAGTGCCTTGGGGTGAGGGTTGATGCCGAAGCTCAGTTTCAGGGCATCGACGGGATGAATCCAACTGGCAAGGCTCAGGGGGGAAAGGCCCACCAGTGCGATAAGCGCCAGCGCTGGCAACAGCAGCCAGCGCGCTTTTGATAGGTATTTTACTGACATCAGCAATCAAGGCCGCCCGCAGGCGGCCTTTTTACTCAGGCTTGGTGATGAGGATGCTGGTCGCGGCCTTTTACCGGGGTGCCAAGATCCGGGTCAAGAAACAGCGGCTTCTCATTACGGTGTTTGAAATCAAACATATCCATGATGCTACCGGCGCTGGCATCAAAGGAGCCGCCACCCAGGCGCTGCCCGGCCAGCCAGTTGTCCTCGATAAAGCGGACAATGGAGGCCTGGCTGATGGGGGTGTGGCTCACGTAGTTGCGCTTGGCAAAGGGTGAGAGCACCAAAAAAGGCACCCGAGTGCCGGGGCCGCAGCGGCCGTTGACCGGCTTGCCGGCAAGGCCATTCGGGGCGTCGCCGCTGCCGCAGACACCGTCGCCGCCGAGTTTGTCGGCAGCATCATAAGAGGCATGGGTGGGCGCCTGGTAGGCATGGTCGTACCAACCGTCGGAGTCGTCCCAGGCAACGATGATGGCGGTATTTTTCCAATCCGGTTGCTGCTCGAGGAAGTTGACCACCTTGGTGATAAAGGCCTGTTCGTCCAGCGGATCGGAATAACCGGCGTGGCCGTCCTGGAAGGCCGGGGCCTTGAGGTAGGACACCGCCGGGTAGTTGCCGGCTTTAACGGCGGCAAAGAAGTCGGTCAGGTCGTACTCGTGGTTGGCTGGCTCGGCGGTTTTACCGTCAGCGAGGGTGGAGTAACCGATGGCCGACACCGAAGAGGGGCGGGCATGGCTGGGGTTGGCGGTGGACTGGTAATACTGGAACCAGGCGTGGTGCGGGATGTAGTCGGTCACGCTGCTGCTCACCACTTGGGAATAGGTGCTGCGCTGGCAGTCGGTGGAGCCGTTGGCGTTATTGGCGCTAAGGTCAAAGCCGCCCATGAAGCTGCCCCAGCTGATGTTCTTGCCGTTGAGCAGATCGCCGATGTTTTTGCCGGTCATCCAGGCCTGATCGGTGGCCGAGGAGCAGACATCGGTGGCCGGGTCGACGTCGTTGATCATGGTGTAGCCGCCCTGGCCGTCATCCACGTAGTAAGAGTGCTTGGACGATTCCACCAATTGCAGGCCGTTGGTCTGGCCTGATACCGCTTCCAGGGCGCCGGGGGTGGAGGGACCGTAGGTGTCGGTGTAGGCGTTGTCGCTCATGGCAAAACGCTGCGCGTAGTGCCACAGCGCGGTAACGGTGTTGCCGTCAAAGTACCCCATGACCTGGCCCTTGGTGCCAAAGGCGCCCACGTTACCGGCAGAGCCGCGGCCGGTATATTTGGGGAAAAGATCGGCCTTGCCGCCGTCATAGGCCTGCTGCTCAGCGCTGTAGGCGTGGTTTTGGTCGGCAGTGTTGGCCTGGGTGCGGTCTAGGCGAAAGGGATTGGCCGCATCGCTGCCGTTGGCGCTGTTGGTGGCATTGGGGTTGTTGCTAAGCAGCCCGGCACTGACCAGGTTGTTGACCTTAGGGGTGTGGGGCAGGGCATGGAATGCCGGTTCGCCGTCAGGGTTGGTGGCCCTTGGGTAAGTGGCAAAGTAGTGATCAAAAGAGACGTTTTCGCTGTACAGCACCACCAGGTGTTTGATGGGCGTTCGGGTGGCAAGGTGGTCGGCCGGGGTGTGATGAGGGTGGGCCAAGGCCAGAGCAGGGAATGCGCCAAGGGCCAGCGCCAGGGAAACAGAGGTCAAACGAAACATCGGTATCTTCCTTATGGACGGGCGTATCGGATAAGAGAAATAAAAAGGCAATAACGCGCGTTGGCAGCCCATGGTCGGCAATCAAATTGACACCGGTATGTCAGTTTTATTGCAAGGGCAGGGAATGGGGGCGGCTTGGCAATGGCAGCATGAAAAAGGGACCCGAAGGTCCCTTTGCTTATTTGTGGGTGGCCTGGTCGTAGAATTTTTCCAGGTCGTCCGCCAGTTCTTTGTGGGCGGTGGGGTTGAGGTAAATCATGTGGCCTGAAGGGTAGTAGCCAAACTGCAGGTTTTTCTGCAGGGATTTTGGCAGCTCCATATGGGCCAAATCGAACTCGGTGCCGAAAAACGGCGTGGCCAAGTCGAAGTAACCGTTGGCGCTGAACACCTTGAGGTAAGGGTTGGTACGCATGGCGTTACCGAGATCGGCGACCACGTAAGGCATGGGCACTGGCCAGTGGCTGCCGGGCACGGCGTGTTTCCAATCCCAAGTGCGGATGGCGTCCATGGCGAACAGCTTATAGGGCACCTTGCTCTCGAATTTGAGGTCGTTGGCCAGGTAGCTGTTAAAGGCGGCCACAAAGGCGCCGGTAACGGCGGTGTCGGAAGCGTCGGTGTCCGGGGTTTCGCCGGCGGCGTCTTCATCGATACCCATGAAGCGGCCATCGTAGCGGCCCACGGTCAGGCGCTCGTCACGCATCAGCTCTTTACGGAAGCGGCTGGGGTCAACCTGCAGGTTGGCCTCTTTGATGTACTGCACGGAAAGACCGGTGTACTGGTGCAGCTTCTGGGCGACGGCATCGGCCTCGCTTTCAGAGATGTTCTGGCCCTGAGCCAGAGCATGGGCGTACTCGCCGCTGGCAAAGTCGCGCACTTCTTTAAGGAAAGGCGCCAGCTCGGCCGGTTTGTTGGTCAGCTTATTGTGGTACCAGGCGATAGCGGCGTAGGTGGGCAGGTTGTTGATGTATTCGCGGTCCAGGCCAGGCATTTCGGCGCCGTAGTTGAGGATGCTCGATACCAGCACCACGCCGTTCATGGTCACGCCGTCTTCTTGCAGGCGGTTAACCAGGGCTGCGGAGCGGGTAGTGCCGTAGGACTCGCCCATCAGGAATTTGGGGTCGTTCCAGCGCTTGTTGACGGTGACATAACGCTCGATAAAGCGGGCAAAGGCGTCAACGTCCTGGTCTACACCCCAGAACGGCTTGGAAGGGTCTTCCTTCTTGCCGCCTTTGTCGGCCTTGTCGTCTTTAGGGGTAATACCGTGGGAAAAACCGGTGCCCATGGCGTCGATAAACACCAGATCGGATTTATCCAAGATGCTGTTGGGGTTGGCCGTTACTTTGTAAGGCGGCGGCGCCGTAGGTTTACCGTCGGCGGTTTGCACCATCACCGGGCCAACCGAGCCCATGTGCAGCCAGATGGAAGACGAGCCTGGACCACCGTTATAAAGGAAGGTAACCGGCCGTGGCTTGTCGCTTTTGACGGTGTAGGCAACGTAGAACACCGATGCGTCGGCGGTACCGTCGTCTTTACGGATCAGCAGGTTACCGGCAGTTGCCTTGTAATCGATGCTGTCGCCGTGCAGGCGCACTTCGTGGCTGGTGGTAACCGCGTCTTCCTTGGGTTCGGCGGTTTGGGATTGTTGCTGGGGTTCATGGTCGGTCGCGGCCACGACCGATGCCATAGGCGCGGCGGCCAGGCAGGTGATCAAGAGATGTTTGGCAAAATGCATGTCGATACTCTCAGCTTCCTGAACGATGTTGTTATCAGGGCTGCCCTGGTGGGATGAAAAGTGCTCTTTCGAGACGGGTGTGACAGGGGCAGCTTTATCAGCATGCGCTTTTAAGCGGAGAGATAGAACCGTTATAACGTACGGTTTGCGGCGTGAAACTAACGTTTTAACGAAAAAAAAGAGCGGCTAAGCCGCTCTTTTTGATTCCGGACAACTTTACTTCTTGGAAGCAAAGTCGCGCAGAGTCTGGCCTACATACAGCTGACGGGGACGGCCAATTTTGGCAGTCGGGTCAGAGTGCATTTCGTTCCAGTGGGCGATCCAGCCGATGGTACGGGACATGGCGAAGATCACGGTGAACATGGAAGTGGGGATACCGATAGCCTTGAGGATGATACCGGAGTAGAAGTCCACGTTGGGGTAGAGCTTCTTCTCAACGAAGTATTCATCAGACAGGGCAATGCGCTCCAGTTCCATGGCCACATCCAGCAGCGGATCCTGGATGTTCAGCTCCTTGAGCACCTGGTGGCAGGTTTCACGCATCACTTTGGCGCGGGGGTCAAAGTTTTTGTAGACGCGGTGACCAAAGCCCATCAGGCGGAACGGATCGTCCTTGTCCTTGGCACGAGCCACGAACTCGGGGATACGGTCAACAGAACCAATCTCTTCGAGCATGCGCAGGCAGGCTTCGTTGGCGCCGCCGTGGGCAGGGCCCCACAGGGAGGCGATACCGGCTGCGATACAGGCGAAGGGGTTGGCACCGGAGGAGCCGGCCAGACGCACGGTAGAAGTAGAAGCATTCTGCTCGTGGTCGGCGTGGAGGATGAAGATCTTATCCATGGCGTCGGCCAGGATCGGGTTCACCTTGTAGTCTTCACACGGGGTGGCGAACATCATGTGCAGGAAGTTTTCTGCATAAGACAGTTCGTTACGCGGGTAGATGTAAGGCTGGCCGATGCTGTGCTTGTAGCACATGGCAGCGATGGTCGGCATTTTGGACAGCAAGCGGAAGGCCGCTACTTCGCGATGGCGAGGATTGCTGATGTCCAAAGAGTCGTGATAGAACGCAGACAGGGCGCCGACTACACCACACATGACAGCCATGGGATGCGCGTCAGGACGGAAGCCCTGGAAGAAAGCGCGCAGCTGCTCATTGAGCATGGTGTGGGTTTTTACGATGTTACGGAACTCATCAAACTGCTCTTTATTGGGGGCTTCGCCGTAGAGCAGGATGTAGCACACTTCCAGGTATTCTGCCTTTTCGGCCAATTGGTCGATGGGGTAGCCGCGGTGCAGCAAAACCCCTTTACCGCCGTCGATAAAGGTAATGGCAGATTCGCAGGATGCAGTGGCCAGGAAGCCAGGGTCAAAAGTGAAAAGACCGTGTTTGCCCAAAGTTCGGACGTCGATTACGTCCTGGCCGGCGGTGCCAGAAAGGATAGGCAATTCAATAGCTTCCTTGCCTTCCACCATAAGTTTGGCAATATTTTCCGCCATACAACATGTCTCCTTTGGTCGTGAATTCGTCGATGTTGCGGTCGCAAACAGCCGCCCTTTTTAATCGCAAATGGTCCGATTTGTCAATTTAAGACAAATCTGGGATTTGTCGAATTACCCTAAATGGCACCTTTATTTAATGGGTCATATTTGCACTTTCTGAAAGGCACAATTGCATCCTTACTGTTGCTTTCAAGACACTGATAAACAGTAGAACGCAAGGTAATTTGTGATCGAGCTCAAGTCGTTGAAATTGGCATCTTGGCTCATTATACTTGGCCCCGGGTTGGCCTTGCCGGCTTTGCCGAATGCTGTCTGACTTCTTATCAGTCACCCAGTTGCATGTTCCTTCTTTTGGGACATGACCAGCGAAGCCCAGGGGCACCTCCATCCGGTTTAGCTGGTGATACAACAACAAAGGCTCTTAAGAGCCGAGTGGGCAGACATCGTGAAAAAGCAAAGACCTGTCAATTTAGAATTGCAGACCATCCGCTTTCCAATTACTGCTATTGCGTCAATCCTCCACCGCGTTTCTGGCGTTATCATGTTCTTTGCCGTAGCCATCCTGATGTGGATGCTGGCCAAGTCCCTGTCGTCTGAAGCCGGCTTTGCTGCCGTGCAAAGCATGATGAGTGGCTTTTTTGCCAAGTTCATCGTTTGGGGCATCCTGACCGCTCTGGCATACCATTTGGTAGGCGGTATCCGTCACTTGATCATGGATATGGGTTATTGGGAAGAACTTCCCAGCGGTAAAGCCTCCGCTTCCGCCGCCTTTATCATCACCGTGATCCTTTCCGTTCTCGCAGGAGTGTGGCTATGGTAACTAATGCAGGCACCCTTGGCCGCACCGGCGTTCATGACTACGTACTGGTGCGAGCCTCCGCCGTAGTAATGACACTTTACGTGTTGTTCCTGGTTGGCTTTCTGGTTATTACCCCCGACTTGACCTACGCCACCTGGACTGCTTTTTTCAGCAATCTGGGCGTTAAAGTATTCACTCTTCTGACCCTGATCAGCCTGTTGGCACACGCCTGGATTGGCCTGTGGCAGGTTCTGACCGACTATGTCAAACCGACTGGCCTTCGCATCGTGCTGCAGTTCGTACTGAACATCATTGCCTTTGCCTATGTGATCAGCGGCTTTGTGATTCTGTGGGGTGTGTAAGTGACTATTCCAACTTATGAATTTGATGCAGTCGTAGTAGGTGCCGGCGGTGCCGGTATGCGCGCTGCGCTGCAAATTTCCAAAGAAGGCAAGAGCTGCGCTCTGCTGTCTAAGGTGTTTCCGACCCGTTCCCACACTGTTTCCGCTCAGGGCGGTATCACTGTGGCCCTGGGCAACACCCATGATGACAACTGGAAATGGCACATGTATGACACCGTCAAAGGTTCCGATTACATCGGTGACCAAGACGCCATCGAGTACATGTGTAATGTCGGCCCTGAAGCCATCCTCGAACTCGAGCACATGGGCCTGCCTTTCTCCCGTCTGGAGAACGGCAAAATCTACCAGCGTCCCTTTGGCGGCCAGTCTAAAAACTTTGGTGGCGAGCAGGGCGCTCGTACCGCTGCTGCCGCTGACCGTACCGGCCACGCCCTGCTGCACACCCTGTATCAGCAGAACGTGAAGAACAACACCACCGTGTTCTCCGAGTGGTACGCGCTGGATCTGGTAAAGAACAGCGAAGGCCACATCGTTGGCTGTACCGCCATCGACATCGAAACCGGTGAAGTGGTGTACTTCAAGTCCAAGGCTGTGGTACTGGCTACCGGCGGTGCCGGTCGTATCTTCCAGTCCACCACCAATGCCCACATCAATACCGGTGACGGCGTTGGTATGGCCAGCCGTGCAGGCATTCCCCTGCAGGACATGGAAATGTGGCAATTCCACCCCACCGGTATCGCCGGTGCCGGCGTGCTGGTAACCGAAGGTTGCCGCGGCGAGGGTGGTTATCTGCTCAATAAAGACGGTGAGCGCTTCATGGAGCGTTACGCTCCCAACGCCAAGGACCTTGCGTCCCGTGACGTGGTGGCCCGTTCCATGATGATCGAAATCCGCGAAGGCCGCGGCTTTGACGACCCCCACATGGGTCCTCACTGTAAGCTCAAGCTCGATCACCTGGGTAAGGAAGTGCTGGAAAGCCGTCTGCCCGGCATTCTGGAGCTGTCCCGCACCTTTGCCCACGTGGACCCGGTTAAAGAGCCGATCCCCGTTATCCCTACCTGTCACTACATGATGGGCGGTATTCCTACCAACGTGCACGGCCAGGCTATCAAGCAGGTCGATGGCAAGGACGAGCCGGTTGTCGGCCTGTTTGCGGTAGGTGAGATTGCCTGTGTATCCGTACACGGTGCCAACCGTCTGGGCGGTAACTCCCTGCTTGACCTGGTGGTCTTCGGCCGTGCGGCCGGTCTGCATCTGGGCAAGGCTCTGGACGAACTGCCAGCGCCTAGCGTTACCGATGAAGACATCGAAAATGCCCTGGTGCGTTACAACCGCTGGGAAAGCAATAAGACTGGCGAAGACCCGGTTCAGATCAAAAAAGATCTGCAAAACTGCATGCAGCGTAGTTTCTCTGTGTTCCGTGAAGGCGAAGCCATGGCCGAAGGCCTGGAGGAACTCAAGAAAATCCGCGAGCGTGTCAAAAACGCCCGTCTGGACGACACCTCCAAGGAATTCAACACGCAGCGTATCGAGTGTCTGGAACTGGACAACCTGGTGGAAACCGCTTTCGCGACCGCCCTGGCTGCCAACTTCCGTACCGAATCCCGTGGCGCCCACACCCGCTTTGACTTCCCGGATCGTAACGACGAAGAGTGGCTGTGCCACAGCTTGTTCGACCCGATCACCAGTGAGATGAGCCGCCGCGAAGTAAACCGCGCGCCGACCCTGCTGACTGATGAAGAGCTGGTGAAGTTCAAGCCCAAGGCGCGGACCTACTAAGGAGTACGGGATGAAAGTTACATTTTCTGTTTACCGCTACAACCCGGACGTCGACGCTAAGCCGCACATGCAGGACTACAGCCTGGACGTGCCGGACGGTTCCGACCTGATGGTGCTGGATGCGCTTATTCGTCTGAAGGAACAGGACCCGACCCTGTCCCTACGCCGTTCCTGCCGTGAAGGGGTTTGTGGCTCCGACGGCATGAACATGAACGGTAAGAACGGCTTGGCCTGTATCACTCCGCTGTCTGCCCTTGGCAAGCACGTGGTGATCCGTCCGCTGCCTGGCCTGCCGGTTATCCGCGACTTGGTCGTGGACATGGGCCAGTTCTATACCCAGTGGGAAAAGGTCAAACCTTACCTGCTCAACGACAGCAAGCAACCGCCGGCTCGCGAGTTCCTCCAGTCTCCTGAAGAACGCGCCAAGCTTGACGGCATGTACGAGTGCATTCTCTGCGCCTGCTGCTCCACTTCCTGCCCTTCTTTCTGGTGGAACCCTGACAAGTTCATCGGCCCTGCCGGTCTGCTTGCCGCTTACCGCTGGCTGGCTGACAGCCGTGACACCGCCACCGAGGAACGTTTGGCCGGTCTGGAAGACCCATTCAGCGTATTCCGCTGCCATGGCATCATGAACTGTGTGAACGTGTGTCCTAAAGGGTTGAACCCCACCAAGGCTATCGGCCACATCAAGTCCATGCTGCTTAAGCGGGCTGTTTAGTCTCGTGCTTCCTCAGCCTGGACTGGGGACCGAGCGCTAGCTAAATAGCCACGCCTCTGTTTGAGGGGTGGCTATTTTTTTGAAAAAGAAAGAAGGTGGCTGTGGTAACAGCAGCCGTTTAAACCAGGCCAATCCCAACTGCGAGAAAACGCGAGGTTCAAGGGATCACTATGCACGAAGGCACAATGCAGGCGTGGCTGGAATCGTCTCCCTTTGCGGGCGGTAATGCCAGCTACATCGAGGAGCTCTACGAGAGCTACCTGGAAGACCCAAGTTCTGTACCCTCAGAATGGAAAGCCGAGTTCGACAAGCTTCCCAAGGTCAAAGAAGGCTTTCCTGAAGCCAATTTCAGCCAAATCCGCGAGCAATTCCGGGTCATGGCATCGCAACCCCGACGTTTTGTCAGCGCCTCCGGCGACGGCGTAGACGCCAAGCAGGTTAAAGTCCTGCAACTCATCAACGCCTATCGTTTCCGTGGTCACCAACACGCCAACCTCGACCCTCTGGGCCTGTGGCAGCAAGAGCGTGTTGCTGAACTGGACCCGGCTTTCCACAGCCTTGACAGCAGTGATAACGACAAGACGTTCCACGTCGGCTCACTGGCGGTCAAAGATGACACCATGAAGCTGGGCGCGCTGGCTGACCTGCTGAAGAAAACCTACTGCGGCCCCATCGGTGCCGAGTACATGCACATTGTCAACACCGAAGAAAAGCGCTGGATCCAATCCCGCCTGGAAGCGGTGGCCGGTAAAGGCAGCTTCAGTAAAGAAGACAAAACCCGGATTCTGAACAGCCTGACCGCTGCCGAAGGCCTGGAAAAATACCTGGGTGCCAAGTTCCCCGGTGCCAAGCGCTTTTCCTTGGAAGGTGGTGATGCCCTGGTACCCATGGTCAAGGAAATCATCCGCCGCGCTGGCGAGCAGGGCGTCAAAGAAACCGTGATCGGCATGGCCCACCGTGGCCGCCTGAACATGCTGGTCAACGTGCTGGGTAAAAAGCCCCAGGATCTCTTTGACGAGTTTGCCGGTAAGCACAAGGACACCCTGGGTAGCGGTGACGTGAAGTACCACATGGGCTTCAGCTCCGACTTCGCCACCCCGGGCGGCAATATGCACCTGGCACTGGCCTTCAACCCCTCGCACCTGGAAATCGTTAACCCGGTAGTGATGGGCTCCGTTCGTGCCCGTATGGACCGCCGTGGCGACAAAGACGGCTCCAAAGTGCTGCCGATCACCGTGCACGGTGACGCGGCCATCGCCGGCCAAGGTGTGGTTGCCGAGACCTTCAACATGTCTCAAACCCGCGCTTACGGTGTGGGCGGTACTATCCGTATTGTCATCAACAACCAAGTGGGTTTCACCACCTCCAAGCGCGAAGATGCCCGTTCCACCCAGTACTGTACCGACATCGCCAAGATGGTACAGGCGCCCATCTTCCACGTGAACGGTGACGATCCGGAAGCGGTGGTATTCGTGTCGCAGCTGGCTCTGGATTATCGCAACACCTTCAAGCGTGACGTGGTAATTGACCTGGTGTGCTACCGCCGCCATGGCCACAACGAAGCGGACGAGCCCAATGCGACTCAGCCGCTGATGTACCAGAAAATCAAGAGCCACCCGACGCCGCGCGCCATCTACGCCGACCGTCTGGCCAGTGAGGGCAGCGTCTCTGCCGACGAAGCCAAGGCCTTGTCCGACGGTTATCGTGACCAACTGGACAAAGGCGAGTGTGTGGTTGAGGAATGGCGTCCCATGAGCGAGCACAGCTCCGACTGGAACCCCTACCTCAATAAAGAGTTCGACGCCGCCTACAACTCCGGTATCAAAACCGAGAAGCTGGCTGAGCTGGGTACGACCCTCGCCACCATCCCTGACGACGTGAAACTGCAGCGCCAGGTTGGCAAGATCTATGAAGATCGCCTGCTGATGGCCAAAGGCGAGAAAGCCCTGGACTGGGGTATGGGTGAAACTCTGGCTTATGCTGGCCTTTTGGATGAGGGCTACCATGTCCGCATCACCGGCCAGGACGTAGGCCGTGGCACCTTCTTCCACCGCCATGCTGTGCTGCACAACCAGACCGACGCTTCCGAGTACCTGCCGCTGGCCAACCTCAAGCAGGACCAAGGCAAGCTGGATATCTACGACTCGGTATTGTCTGAAGAAGCGGTACTGGCTTTTGAATACGGCTACAGCTCTGCCGAGCCACGCGGCTTGTTCATTTGGGAAGCCCAGTTCGGTGACTTCGTCAACGGTGCCCAGGTGGTTATCGACCAGTTCCTGAGCTCCGGCGAGCAGAAATGGGGCCGTCTGTGCGGCCTGACCATGCTGCTGCCCCACGGCTACGAAGGCCAAGGCCCTGAGCACTCCAGTGCCCGCCTTGAGCGTTTCTTGCAGCTGTGCGCCGACAACAACATGCAGGTTTGCGTACCCTCTACTCCGGCCCAGGTGTTCCACATGCTGCGCCGCCAGGTAGTGCGTCCGGTTCGTCGCCCGCTGATCGTGATGTCACCCAAGTCCCTGCTGCGCCACCCGCTGGCCGTTAGCAGCCTGGATGAGCTGGCGACCGAAGGCTTCCAGAACGTCATCAACGAAGTAGACGCCCTGGATCCGAAAAAAGTGAAGAAAGTGGTGTTCTGCGCCGGCAAGGTTTATTACGATCTGCTGGATGCGCGCCGCAAGAACGAGATTTCGGACATCGCCATCGTGCGTATCGAGCAACTCTATCCGTTCCCGGCCGAGGAAGTGCAGAAGGTGCTGGCCCAGTACAGCCATGTCACTGAATTTGCCTGGTGCCAGGAAGAGCCGAAGAACCAGGGCGCCTGGTACTTCATCCAGCACGACATCCGTGAGGCCCTGCCCAAAGGTGCCAACCTTGGCTATGCCGGTCGCAAAGCGTCCGCCGCACCGGCCGTGGGTTATGCCTCGGTGCACGCCAAGCAGCAGCAGGCGCTGGTCGCCGATGCACTCAACCTCGAAGTAAAAGATTAAGGCAAAAGGAACAATAGAATGAGCATCGAAATCAAGGTACCCGTCCTGCCGGAATCTGTGGCGGACGCCACCATCGCCACTTGGCACAAGAAACCCGGTGAAGCGGTCTCCCGTGACGAGAACCTGGTTGATATCGAAACCGACAAAGTGGTTTTGGAAGTACCCGCTCCTGAAGACGGCGTGCTGGGTGAGATCCTGTTCGAAGAAGGTGCCACCGTCACCGCCGAGCAAGTGATTGCCATCCTGAAAGCGGGCGCTGCCCCTGCTGCTGCTCCGGCTGCCGCTGCCGACGCGCCCAAGGCCGAAGCCGCTGCGCCTGCCGCTGCTGCTAGCAGCGACGAAACCTCTGACGTGCTGAGCCCCTCCGTGCGCCGCGCCCTGGCTGAAAAAGGCCTGAGCCCGGACGGCATCAAAGGCACTGGCGTTGGTGGCCGTATCACTAAAGAAGATGTAGACAACTACATCAAAAACGGTGCTGCCAAAGCCGCCCCGGCCGCTGCTGCCCCAGCCATGAGCGAGCGCTCCGAGAAGCGCGTGCCCATGACCCGCCTGCGCAAAACCATTGCCAAGCGCCTGCTGGACGCCAAAAACAACACCGCCATGCTGACGACCTTTAACGAAGTCAACATGAAACCGATCATGAGCCTGCGTAAGCAGTATCAAGAGATCTTTGAGAAGAAACACGGCATCAAGCTGGGTTTCATGTCCTTCTACGTGAAGGCGGTTGTTGAAGCGCTCAAACGTTTCCCCGATGTCAATGCCTCCATCGACGGCGACGACATCGTTTACCACAACTACTTCGACGTCAGCATTGCTGTATCCACGCCCAAAGGCCTGGTTACCCCTGTGCTGCGCGACGCCGACCAGATGGGTCTGGCTGACATCGAAAAAGCCATCCGCGACTTGGCCATCAAGGCCCGTGACGGCAAGCTGTCCATCGAAGACATGACCGGCGGTAACTTCACCATTACCAACGGCGGTGTATTCGGTTCTCTGATGTCTACCCCCATCATTAACCCGCCCCAGAGCGCTATCCTTGGCATGCACGCCATCAAGGACAGGCCCATGGCGGTGAATGGTCAGGTCGAGATCCTGCCGATGATGTACCTGGCCCTGTCTTATGACCACCGCATTGTCGATGGCCGTGAGTCCGTAGGCTTCTTGGTCACCATCAAGGACATGCTGGAAGATCCGACGCGTCTTCTGCTGGACGTTTAAGCTTTCAGGCAAAGGGGGGCCAAGGCCCCCCTAAATCTGGACGAAAGGCCGCAAGGCCTTTTTTGGGATGGTAGCCCCTAGCTGCCACAAACACGCAAAGAGACTGAGCATAATGAACTTGCACGAGTATCAGGCTAAGCAACTGCTCGCCGAGTACGGTCTGCCCGTATCCGAAGGCTTCGCGGTTGACAACCCTCAGGCTGCTGTAGAAGCTGCCTCCTCCATCGGCGGCTCCGAGTGGGTCGTAAAATGTCAGGTACACGCTGGTGGCCGCGGTAAAGCGGGCGGCGTAAAGGTCGTCGACTCTAAAGAGAAAGTGCGCGAATTTGCCGAGCACTGGCTGGGCAAAAACCTGGTGACTTACCAGACTGACGAGAAAGGTCAGCCGATCAACAAGATCCTGGTTGAATCCTGCACCGACATCGCCAAAGAACTGTACCTGGGTGCCGTTCTGGACCGCGCCAGCCGTCGCGTGGTGTTCATGGCTTCTACCGAAGGTGGCGTGGACATCGAAACCGTTGCTCACGAAACCCCCGAGAAGATCTTCAAAATGGCCCTCGACCCGCTGGTCGGCCCGCAGCCTTACCAAGGCCGTGAGCTGGCGTTCAAGCTGGGCCTCGAAGGCGACCAAATCAAGCAGTTCGTTAAGATCTTCATGGGTCTGGGCAAACTGTTCACCGATTACGATCTGGCCCTGCTGGAAATCAACCCGCTGGTCATCACCGACAAAGGCAACCTGCACTGCCTGGACGCCAAGATCAACATCGATTCCAACGCCATGTACCGTCAGCCCAAGCTGCGCGAAATGCACGATCCGTCTCAAGAAGACGCCCGTGAAGCCCGTGCTGCTCAGTGGGAACTGAACTACGTTGCTCTGGAAGGCAACATCGGCTGTATGGTTAACGGCGCTGGCCTGGCCATGGGTACCATGGACATCGTGAAATTGCACGGTGGCCAACCTGCCAACTTCCTGGACGTAGGCGGCGGTGCTACCAAAGAGCGCGTATCCGAAGCCTTCAAAATCATCCTGTCTGACGACGCCGTTAAAGCGGTACTGGTCAACATCTTCGGCGGCATCGTGCGCTGCGACATGATCGCAGAAGGCATCATCGGTGCTGTGGAAGAAGTCGGCGTGAAAGTGCCGGTTGTTGTTCGTCTGGAAGGTAACAACGCAGAGCTGGGCACCAAGAAGCTGGCCGAAAGCGGCCTGAACATCATTGCCGCCACCAGCCTGACTGACGCTGCCCAACAGGTTGTCAAAGCTGCGGAGGGTAAATAATGAGCGTTCTGATTAACAAAGATACCAAGGTCATCTGCCAAGGTTTCACCGGTGGTCAAGGTACCTTCCACTCCGAGCAAGCCATTGCTTACGGAACCAAGATGGTTGGCGGTGTGTCTCCGGGTAAAGGCGGCACCACTCACCTGGGTCTGCCGGTGTTCAACACCGTGCGTGATGCCGTAGAAACCACTGGCGCTACCGCCACTGTTATCTACGTTCCGGCTCCGTTCTGTAAAGACGCCATCCTCGAAGCCATCGACGCTGGTATCGAACTCATCATCTGTATCACCGAAGGCATCCCGACCCTCGACATGCTGGACGTTAAAGTCAAGCTGCAAGAGACCGGTGTGCGCATGATCGGCCCGAACTGCCCCGGCGTTATCACGCCGGACGAGTGCAAAATCGGCATCATGCCTGGCCACATCCACAAGAAAGGTAAAGTGGGTATCGTTTCCCGCTCTGGCACCCTGACCTACGAAGCGGTTAAACAAACCACTGACGAAGGTTTCGGCCAGTCTACCTGTGTGGGTATCGGTGGCGACCCGATCCCGGGCTCCAACTTCATCGACATTCTGGAAATGTTCCAGAACGACGACGAAACCCAAGCCATCGTGATGATCGGTGAGATCGGCGGTACTGCTGAAGAAGAAGCGGCTGCCTACATCAAAGCCAACGTCACCAAGCCGGTTGTGTCCTACATCGCCGGTGTAACTGCTCCTCCGGGCAAGCGTATGGGTCACGCTGGCGCCATCATCTCCGGCGGTGCCGGTACTGCTGATGAGAAGTTCGCTGCCCTGGAAGACGCTGGTGTTAAAACCGTGCGCTCCCTGGCCGATATCGGCAAAGCCCTGCGCGAAGTAACCGGCTGGTAAGCTCGGTTGTTTTGCTAAAAAGCCGCCTTAAGGCGGCTTTTTTTATGCCTTGATAAGCTGGCCCACCTTCACTTGGTTGCGTCCGGCAAGCTTGGCCTCGTACAGGGCGCTGTCGGCGCACTGAAAGAGCTCACGCTGGGTGAGGTACTGGCTGGGCACGGCCGCCGCTACCCCCAGGCTTAAGGTCACCACTTTGGTCTCGGACTTTACGTGGGGCAGGGCCAGTTGCTGCACCGCCTGGCGAATGCGCTCGGCCACGGTTTGCGCCTCTTCGGTATAGGCGCCTGCCATCACCACCGCAAACTCCTCCCCGCCGTAGCGGCCCACCAGGGTATTAGCGCGGCGCACGCTTTGACTCAAGGCCTTGGCGACCTTGATCAGGCAATCATCGCCCGCCACGTGGCCGTAATGGTCGTTGTACTGTTTAAAGACGTCGATGTCGCAAATGATGATGGCAAGCGGATGGCGCTCATCCAGGCATTGCTTCCAGGCCTGGTGAAAGAATTGGTCCAAGTGGCGACGATTGGCCACCTTGGTCAGGCCATCGAGGTTGGTGAGTTTGGCAAGATTCTGGTTGTGGCTGAGCAGCAGGGCATTTTGCTCGGCAAGCTGGTTTTGCAGTAAAAACGCCAGCCTTGCCGATTTTTCCTGGTGGTAGCAAATCATCATGCCAACGATATTGGCGCCAATAAAAAAGAACTGGTTAGAGAGCAGGCCCTTAAGGCTGGGGTGGTTGACGGTAAATTCCACCACCTCGAATATCAGCACCAGGGTCCAGCAGCAGCAGGTGGCGGTGACAAAGCGCAGCTTGGCAAAACCGTAACCGAACATGAAGGCGAGAATAAGCCCGGCGTAATAGAGGTAGCTGTCGGTCTGGGAGGTGAGGGTGGTGAGATAAATGACTCCGCTACCTCCCAGCAGCACCAAAAAAGCCAGTGCGCCCTGATAAAAGCCCATAAAGCTTTTATGAAAGGACAGGGCCAGCACCATGAGCCCGGCTGGCAAGAATACCCCGAAGCGGCAAACCCAAGCCTCAAGGAGGCGCTCTGGCAGTACCAGTAAATCCAAGATGGCGAACAGGGAAAAGTAAAAGACGCCAAAGCCGATGGCAATGCGGGCCTGGCCCAGGGTGTTGTGGAAATACGCCTCGCGAAAGGGCTGCTCCCAATCGGCCTGGTTACCCACAAAATGCAGGCTAAAGGGCGCTAGCTGCGCCCTAAGGCCCCCCGTCGCGGCTTTTTCCGAAGGCGATGCTGCTGTCATTGGCTTGGGTCCGGTAATTTTCATCCTTGAAAGACAAGCGCTTATCAACGTCGTATCATTGGCCCGCCACGAATGGGAGGACCTATGAACCACTATAGCCGAGGTGCCAATAAAGGCATTGTGCTGCTGTCTGTACTGCTTTGCCTGCTGATCGCCGCCATTGGCGGCTGGCGCTGGCAAGTAGGGGAAGCCTACGGTGTGTGGGTGATGGGGATCTTCAGCCTCTTCGCGTTGCTGTTTTTAAGCGCCCTTAGCCGCAGCTGCATGTACCTGGCAGCCGATGAGCAAGGCCTGACTCTCCATTACTGGTTCAGCAAGGGCCATGTTGCCTGGCAGGAAATAGAGACTCTTGGCCTGGTTTACCATCACGTGTTTCCGTCGGTGGGGCTGTGCCTGACCGAGAGCGGTCGTGATAAGTGGCCAGGGCGGGTGTATGACCGCCAAACCATGAACGTTGATGCGGTGCTGCCAAGTTGGGTGGCGGCCAGGGCCGAGCAGGTATTACACCGGCTTGAGCAATGCCGTGGCCAGCGACCGGCGCCATAAGCACTTGCCTTTGGCCCGGTGGCTCGGGGTACCATGGGCAATTGCCTGATTGAACATGAGTCGACAGTGATGGAATTTACCTTACTTCCCGTCACGCCTTTTGCCCAAAACTGCACCCTGGTCTGGTGCCCCGAAACCCGCAAAGCCGCCGTGATAGACCCGGGCGGTGAGCCCGAGCGCATCCTGGCCGAGCTGGCCAAACGGGATCTGGAGCTTGACGCCATCTGGCTGACCCACGGCCACCTTGACCATGTCGGCGCTACCGGCGAGCTTAAAGCGCGCCTTGGGGTGCCGGTAATTGGCCCCCATCAAGCCGACGATTTCTGGTTAAGCCGCCTGGACGAGCAAGCGCGGATGTTCGGTTTTCCCGCCCCGGTTGCCTTTAGCCCCGACCGTTACCTCGATGACGGCGATACGCTAACCCTCGGCACCCTTCGCTTTGAGGTGCTCCATTGCCCCGGCCACACCCCGGGCCATGTGGTGCTCTTTAACCGTGAGGCTCGCTGGGCCCAAGTGGGGGACGTGCTTTTTAAAGGCTCCATCGGCCGCACCGATTTTCCCATGGGCAACCACCAGCAGCTGCTGGATGCCATTCGCAATAAATTGTTTCTGCTGGGCGACGATGTGCGTTTTGTGCCCGGCCACGGCCCCATGTCCACCCTCGGAGAAGAGCGCCGTACCAACCCCTTTGTTGCCGATAGCCGCTTTGGCTGAGGAAGGTTTCCATGTCTCCTGTATTAAATGAACTGTTGTCGCTGTTGGAACTTGAGCCGGTAGAGAAGGGTATCTTTCGTGGCCAGAGCCAGGATTTGGGCTTTCCGGCCTTGTTCGGCGGCCAGGTACTGGGCCAGGCCATGAGCGCCGCCCAGGCCACCGTCGATACCGGCCGCAGCGCCCACTCCCTGCACGCCTATTTTCTGGAAGCGGGCGACGCCAAAAGCCCGGTGGTGTACCTGGTGGAAAACCTGCGCGACGGCGGCACCTTTTCTACACGGCGGGTTAAGGCCATCCAGCACGGGCGGCCTATTTTTGAGCTCACCACCTCCTTTCAAATCGCCGAAGAAGGCTTTTCCCATCAGGACGAAATGCCGCCGGTACCCGGCCCTGATGGGCTGAAAAGCGAACGTGAGCTGGCCGAGCCGCTGGCCGAGCGCTTGCCCAAGCGCATTCTCGAGAATTTCCTCACCGAAATGCCCATCGAGATGCGCCCGGTGGTGTTTCACGACCCCACCGCGCCCGAAGTGGCCGAGCCGGTCCGGTACGTGTGGATAAAGGCCAACGGCATGATGCCAGATGACCCGCGCATCCATCAGTACCTGCTGGCCTATGCCTCTGACTTCAATTTCCTGCCCACTTCTTTACAGCCTCATGGCCGCAGCTACATGGAGCCAACCCTGCAGGTGGCCTCCATCGACCACGCCATGTGGTTCCACCAGGATTTTCGGATGGACGACTGGCTGCTGTATGTGGTGAAAAGCCCCATTGCCAGTGGCGCCAGGGGCTTGGTGCGCGGCCAGTTCTTTGACCGCCAGGGCCGGCTGGTGGCCTCCACCCAGCAAGAAGGGCTTATTCGCCAGCGAAAGCCAAAAACGCCGCAATAAATGCCTACAAAAAAGCGCCCGAAGGGGCGTTTTTTTATGCTGGCTCTTCAATGGGGCGCACCTTTCTTGCCAGTAGCAGGGCCAGCAGGCCAAGGGCTGCCATCACCAGGAACACCTTGCCGCCCAGGGCCTCAAAGAGGCCACCTGTCACCAACATCATCGCCGCTACCGACAAGCTCAGGGCCAGGGCCGAATACAGCGCCTGGGTACCCACCCCATGGTGGCGCGGCAGCTCTTTGCTGATGTAGGTAATGGCGCCAAGGTGGGCGAGGGTGAAGGTGAGGCCGTGCATGGCTTGCAGCAAGACCAGCTGCCACAGGCTGCTGGCAAAGGCGGTGCCGGTCCAGCGCAGCATCACAGCAACGGCGGCAATGCTCAGCAGCCAGCTGGCATGCTTGTTGCCGAAAAGCCGCTTGGCAAAGAAGAACACCGCCACTTCCACCACCACGCCCCAGCTCCATAAAAAGCCGATGGTGCCGGCACTGATACCAAGGGACTGCCAATAAATGGCTGAAAAGCCGTAATAGGCGGCGTGGCTGCCTTGAATGGCCATATTGGTAAACAGAAAACGGCGCAGTTTGGGTAGCTTAAGTAACTGATGCCAGGGCGTGCTGGCTTTAGCCGCGGCGCCATCGATGAGCGGCACCGACATGGCTGGCAGGGTGCCGAGGAACATCATCATCTGGGTGACCAGCAGGCACCACAGCACCGCCTGGCTCCCCCACAGGCCGGTGAAATAGCCCATCAGGGTCGACATCACCACAAAGGCCACCGACCCCCACAGCCGCACCTTGCCGTAATCAATGCCGATCTGCGCCACCATGCGGGTGGCGATGGCGTCGGAGATGGGCATCAGCGGCGAGTAGAGTAGGGAGCTTATTAAGGTCAGCCCCAGCAGCAGCGGCAGGCTTTGGGGAAGGAGAAAGCCGCAAAACAGCACCAAGGTGGCCAGGGACAATAGCCTTGCCGCCGGCATCAGTTGCTCGGAGCGGCGAATGCGGGTGGTGATAAAAAGCGAGCCCATGGCGCGAGTGCCTTGGGCCACCCCCAGCAAAATGCCAATCAGGGCCGGGGTCAGGGACTGGCCTTTGAGCCACAGCGACCAAAACGGCAGATAGATCCCCCAGCCTAAGAAAAAGTGTATATAAAACAAAGATAACCAACGTGTAGGGCTCAGGGTCATCACAGCATCCTTGGGCAGCGGGGCTGGGATCTTCGCCTGCCAATTGCGCCGGGTCAAGGCAGCCGGGGCAGGGGGCTGCCATGCTCGATAAAAAGGAGGCGTTATGTTTGACGTGGTTACCCTGGGCTCGGCAACGGTAGACCTTTTTGCCGACACCGATTCGGAGCTGGTACAAATCGAAACCCGCCACAGCTTAGAGCGGCTTATTGCCTATCCGCTGGGGGGCAAAATTCTTATCAAAGACCTGAATATCACGGTGGGTGGCGGCGGCACCAACACCGCCGTCGCCTTTGCCCGCCAGGGCCTTAAGACCGCCTTTTTAGGGAAAATTGGCGATGACCCTCAAGGCCAGCAGGTGCTCGATTTACTGGCAGCGGAGGGGGTCGATTTTGTCGGTGTAAAAGCTGGGCAGACCGGATTGTCGGTTATTCTCGACTCCATTGATGACGACCGCACCATTTTGGCGTTCAAAGGCGCCAACGATTTTTTAAGTGAGGATGAGGCCGTGTTGCCGCGGTGCCGCTGGCTTTATTGCTCGGCGATGCTGGGCCAAAGCCTTGCCACCCTAAAGGCGCTGGTAGCCAAAACTCATGCCAAGGTGGCCTTTAACCCTTCCAGTTATCTTGCCAAAGAGGGCTTGGCGGCCTTGCAGCCCATTCTTGAGCGCCTGACGGTGCTGGTGCTCAACAAGGAAGAAAGCGCCATGTTGCTGGGCTGGGACGAGCGGGAAAACCACGGCAGCGATGCATTACTCAAAGCCCTGGCCAGCCGGGTTGCCATACCGGTGATTGCCATCACCGACGGCGCTGCTGGCGCCATAGCCACAGACCGGCACATTGTGGTGTGGGCCGAGCCACAGCAAGGGTTGACCATTGTTGAAACCACTGGCGCCGGCGACGCCTTTGCCAGCGGTTTTGTGGCGGCCCTGGCCTGTGGCCGGGCGCTGGAGCAGGCGGTAAAAGCCGGCATGCTCAACGCCGAGTCGGTGCTGGCCTTTAAAGGCGCCAAGAATAAATTGCTGGATAAACCCAGTCTTGAGAAGAAGCTCGCGGCGGATAACCGTGTCTTTAAGCGCTCGCCCTGGCAGCCCTAATAAAGCCGGGTTTTTAGCCCGGCTTTTTTTATGAGCCCATTATTTGGGCTGGGCGTCGATACTCTGGCCGTTGACGCTCTTGCTGTCCGGCCCCATCAGGTACAGATAAAGGGGCATCAAGTCGGCCGGGGTTTTCAAGGTCATGGGATCTTCGGCCGGAAAGGCTTTGGCACGCATGGCAGTGCGGGTGCCGCCGGGGTTGATGCAGTTAACCCGCAAAGGCCCTTTGCTGTTTTCATCGGCCAGCACCTGCATCATGCCTTCGGTGGCAAACTTGGACACCGCATAAGCGCCCCAGTAGGCGCGGCCCTTTTTACCCACCCCAGAACTGGTAAAGATAAGGCGGCCATCTTCGCTGGCCTTTAACAGTGGCAACAGGGCGCGGGTCATCCGAAAGGTGGCGTCGACGTTGATTTTCATCACCTTGTCCCAGCTGTCGTCGTCGGTCTGCTCAAAGGGGGTAAGGGTGCCGAGCTCCCCGGCGTTCATCAGCACGCCGTCCAACCGCCCGAACTGGTTTTCAATGGTCAGCGCCATATCGCGATAGTGCTGGTCGGTAGCGCCCAGCATATCCAGAGGGATGATGGCGGCCTGGGGGGCGCCTATGGCGGCGATGTCGTCATAAACGGCTTCTAAGTTTTTAACATTTCGCCCCAGTAGCAACACGGTGGCGCCATGGGCGGCATAACAGAGTGCGGCTTCCCGGCCGATACCGGCGCTGGCGCCTGTGACCAGAACAACTCTGTTTTTTAAGATATCTTTTGAGGCTTGGTAGTCGAGCATGGATAATCTCGTCCGGCAATTTGACGCCAGTCTACCTGAACCGGGAGAAGGGCCCAAATAGGCGAGGATAGAAGTTTTTACGGGAAAGATTTGTAAAAAGTCGGACCAGTGAGTAACGTATTGACCCGATGGTCAACTAAAACAAAACAACCATTTAATGGGGAATATCATGGATAAGAAATTTGTCAGCATCGCTGTGTTGGCAGCACTGGGCCTGAGTGCCTGTGGAGATGACTCCTACAGCGAAACACCCGGAACAGATAACAGCATCGCAACTGCCCGTATCGCTTACGATCCCTCCAATGGAGTGCTGCCGATCCCCAACGATCTGCTGCTGAGCGGTACCACGGACGGCACCCTTAACATCCCCGGTGTCGCCGATGAGTCCAGCCCTTACGATCCTCAAGCCGTGTTGTCCGGCATGGACGGCTGGTCGTTGAGCACGCCTTTTACCATCAGTGTTGACTTGCCCACCGGCCTCACCCTGGACGAAGCCTCAGTGCAGCAAGCTGGCGCCGTAGTGCTTTTGAAAGTCACCAAAGGTGGCGAAGACGCCAACTGCGCCGATGCGTCCTCCGTTGACGCCTGCACCTTCGAATCGGCCCTGACCTTTGGTACCGATTTCACCACCGCAGTCACCAACGACAACACCATCGCCATCGTGCCCCTGAAGCCTTTGGACGCCAAATCTGCTTACGTTGTCGCCACCACCAGCCTGGTACATGACTCCGAAGGCCGCTCCGTGCAAGGCTCTGCCACGTATAACCTGCTTAAACAGGACGTGGAGACCACCCCGCTGGGTACCGCCAGCCAGTTGTCCGCGCAAACCGCCGTCAACTCCTATGAAAAGGTGCTGGCCGCTGCCGGTATCGACAAAGACAGCGTCACCTACTCCGGCCTCTTTACTACCCAGAGCACCATCGACACCCTCAACTACGCCAAACTGGTGTTGATGCAGACCCTGCAAGCCGGGCAGCTGAGCTTGTCGGCCCTGACCGACACTGGCAAGACCGCTGCCGATGTGCTGGGCCTGGATGGCTCCACCACCGCCGGCCAACTGGCCAGCGGCGCCGAAGTGTATAAAGCCACTCTGAGCCTGCCGTACTTCCTGGATAAACCCACTGCAGCTGATTTTGCAAGCGGCGCCTGTAACATCGCGACTGGCGACCTGACCCAGTGCGACGCCCTGTCTTCTCGCTGGATTGCCTCCGGTGACAGCCCGGCAGCGGTGCTGCTGGCCCTGCAAAACGGCACCCTGAGCCAGGCCAACTACGCCCAGCAGGCAGCAAATCAAGGTATCGACCCTACCGCTGCGCTCACCAACAACGCGCTGCTGGTTGGCGCCAGCTTCACCAACGACGCTGGCGATGATGTTGACCCGCTCAAGTTCATCACCAAGTACAACCCGGTGCCTAAGGTCCGCTCCATCAAGACCATTGACGTACTGGTTACCCTGCCTATCCCCAGCACCGTTAACAACCTGCGTGGCGCTTTGAGCATGGACGGCACTATTGCCAAAGGCGCAGCCGGCTGGCCTACCGTGGTCTACGGCCACGGCATTACCTCCTATAAAGAAACCGGCCTTGCCATCGCCGGCACTCTGGCCCTTAACGGCCAGGCGATGATCGCCATCGACCTGCCGCTGCACGGTACCCGTGGCCTGGACCTGACCGGTGACGGCCAAGAGAACCTCAATGCCGGTGACAACGTCGGTATTTACACCAACCTGGCCAGCCTTGGCACGGTGCGTGACAACCTGCGCGAGAGCGTGATGGACGAGCTGTCCCTGCGCGCGGCGCTGACTGCCCAAACCCTAGGCGGCGGCACCACCCTGGACGGCACCGATGTCAGCTACATGGGTATCTCCCTGGGCTCCATCGTCGGTTCTGAGGCGGTAGCGGTGGGTAACACTGAAACCAAGGATCCGAGCGGTAACGATTACTCGGCCTTCTTTAGCTTCAAGACCGCGGCCCTGTCGGTGCCTGGCGCTGGTGTAGCCGGTATTTTCGCCTTCTCACCGGCTTTTGCAGCCACGGTACAAGATGGCCTGGTGGCGTCTTCCAGCTTCCAGACCGCACTGGCCGCTGCCAACACCAACAACCTGCAACCGGGTGATGCCGGCTATGAGCAACTGGTTGACGCGGTGTACGAGCAGTTCCTGCCGCAGTTCCTGTTTGCCGCGCAAACGGTGCTGGATTCGGCCGACCCCATCGCCTATGGCGTGACCCTCAAGGGCAATACCCCTGGGCTGCTGGTTCACGAAGTGGTGGGTAACGGCACTGCCGGCACCAGCGATCAGGTCATCCCCAACAGCAACGCCGCCTTCGGTTATCCGCTGTCCGGTACCGATCCGCTGGTGGCAAGCCTGGGCCTGACCCCCATCACGGCTACCCTGACCAGCACTGACGGCACCACCCAGGTCAGCGGTGTAGCGCACTTTAATGCTGGCGCTCACACCTCCTTGCTGTCACCGGCCAGCTCGGCTGCTGTGACCACCGAGATGCAAACCCAAGTGGCCAGCTTCCTGGCCAGTAAAGGTTTGACCATCCTGGTCACCAACAGCGCGGTACTGGCAGACGCGGCGCAAGACTAAGTCGCCGTAAATGCGTAAAAACACCCGGCCACTGGCCGGGTGTTTTGTTTTACACTCAAGGCTTTGCAGTCACGGAGTAGTGAAATTGGATTTTCTTTCTCAATACGGCCTGTTCCTGGCCAAGACCCTGACCTTGGTGGTAGCCATAGTGGTATTGCTGGTGGTGGTGGCCGCGCTTTCCCTTCGCAAGCAGCGCCAAAAAGGGGAGCTGACCGTTACCGACTTGGGTAAACGTCTGCGCGGCTATGGCCAGCGTCTCAAAGCCGAACTACTGGATAAAAAGGCCCTTAAAGCCGAGGAAAAGGCGGCCAAAAAGGCCAGTGATGACGGCAAACCCACCCTCTTTGTGCTGGATTTTCACGGCTCCATGGACGCCCATGAAGTGGAAGCCCTGCGCGAAGAAGTGACCGCAGTATTGGCGGTGGCCGGGGCACAAGACGAAGTGCTGCTGCGGCTGGAATCTCCGGGCGGCGTGGTCCATGGTTATGGCTTGGCCGCTTCGCAACTGGCGCGAGTCCGGGATGCCGGGGTTCCGCTGACCGTTGTGGTAGACAAGGTGGCCGCCAGTGGCGGTTACATGATGGCCTGCGTTGCCGACCGGATCTTGGCAGCGCCCTTTGCCATGCTAGGCTCTATCGGTGTGATAGCGGGCATTCCTAACCTGCATAAGGTTTTGAAAAAGCACGACATCGACTACGAGCAACACACCGCAGGCAAATTCAAACGAACCCTTTCCGTGTTGGGGGAGAACACCGAGGAAGGGCGCGAGAAGTTTGTTGCCGATCTCAACGTGATCCACGGTCACTTTCGCAACCACGTGAGCCAATTTAGGCCGCAGCTGGATGTGGAGCAGGTGGCTACCGGCGAAGTGTGGCTGGGGGTCGATGCGCTGGAGAAAGGCCTGATTGACGACATTGCCACCTCCGATGCTTACCTGACTGCCAAACTCGGCAGCCATCGGATCTTGGCGGTCAGTTACCAACTCAAACGCAAACTGGGTGAGAAACTGGGCTTGTCCCTGCGCGCCGTGCTGACGCGGCTTGGCCTGTAAGGCACTGTAAAGCAAGGTATACCCTGGGAGCGGATCTCTAACACTAAAGTAGGCTGGTGCCTTGGCAAAGCCGGGCGCTAGCATGGCCCAAGTTTCATAAGGAGACTGTGATGTCTGGGTTTAATAAGATCGTTCAAAGTTACGAAGAGGCCTTGGCTGGCATCGAAAGCAATATGACGGTAATGGTGGGTGGTTTTGGCCTGTGCGGTATTCCCGAAGGTCTTATCACCGCCATGCGAGATACCGGTGTCAAAGGCCTGACCTGCATTTCCAACAATGCTGGGGTCGATGACTTTGGTCTTGGCCTGCTGCTGCAGACCAAGCAGATCAAGAAGATGGTGGCGTCTTATGTCGGTGAAAACGCCGAGTTTATGCGCCAGATGCTCTCTGGCGAGCTGGAAGTGGAACTGACCCCCCAAGGTAACCTGGCTGAAAAAATTCGTGCCGGTGGCGCCGGTATCCCGGCCTTTTTCACCGCCACCGGCTACGGCACCCCGGTTGCCGAAGGCAAAGAAACCCGCGAAATCGACGGCCGCCACTATGTGCTTGAGCCGAGCCTGACCGCCGATTTTGCCTTGGTGCGCGCCTATCAAGCGGATCGCTTCGGTAACCTGACCTTCCGCAAGACCGCCATGAACTTCAACCCGATGATGGCCACCGCCGGCAAAATTACCGTGGTGGAAGCCGAAGAAATCGTTGACGCGTTGGACCCTGAGTTTATCCATACCCCCGGCATTTATGTCGACCGGGTTATCAAGGGCACCTTTGAAAAACGCATCGAGCAACGGACCGTAAGGAGCTGAGTCATGGCACTGTCCCGCGAACAAATGGCGGCCCGTGTCGCCAAAGAACTCAAAGACGGTTACTACGTTAACCTCGGTATCGGCATTCCCACCCTGGTGGCCAACTACATTCCCGAGGGCATCGATGTGATGTTGCAATCGGAGAATGGCCTGCTGGGCATGGGCGCTTTCCCAACCGAAGACGAGGTAGACCCGGATCTCATCAATGCCGGTAAACAGACTGTCACCACTGTGAAGGGTGCCAGCTTCTTCAACTCTGCCGAATCCTTTGCGATGATCCGTGGCGGCCACGTGGATCTGACCGTGCTGGGGGCTTTTGAGGTGGATATCCAAGGCAACATCGCCAGTTGGATGATCCCCGGCAAGCTGGTCAAGGGCATGGGCGGCGCCATGGATTTGGTGGCTGGTGCCGATAACATCATCGTCACCATGATGCATGCCGATAAATACGGCAATTCAAAACTGCTTCCCCTGTGCGAGCTGCCTCTGACCGGGGCCGGTTGCATCAAAAAGGTCCTTACCGACCTGGGGTATTTCGAAATAGAGAATGGCGCCTTCGTTCTGAAAGAACGTGCGCCCGGGGTCAGCGTTCAGGAAATCCGTGAAAAGACTGCCGGCAAGCTCATTGCTGCCGACGATGTTCCAGAAATGGAGGTATGACATGAAAGTGCTGGTAACGGGTGGTGCCTCTGGCATCGGGTTTGGTATCGCCGAACAGTTTGCTAACGCCGGCCATGAGCTGGTGCTGGCTGACCTGGACGGCGCCAAGGCGGCAGAAGCCGCCGCCAAGCTACCCAAGGCCATAGGCGTGGCCATTAACGTCACCGATGCAACCGCTGCCGAGGCCCTTGCCAAGGAAGTGGGCGCCATTGATGTGCTGGTCAATAACGCCGGCATTCAACACGTGGCGCGGCTCGAAGACTTCCCTGCCGACAAGTGGCGCCAACTGATTGATATCATGCTGGTAGGGCCGATGATCATGACCAAAGCCTTCCTGCCCGCCATGCGCGAGCAGAACTTTGGCCGCATCATCAATATCGGCTCTATCCACTCGCTGGTGGCATCCCCCTATAAATCAGCCTATGTGTCAGCCAAGCATGGCCTCTTAGGCTTTGCCAAGACCCTGGCCCTGGAGTTGGGTGAGGCGGACATCACCGTCAACACCATCTGTCCGGCTTATGTGAAAACCCCGCTGGTAGACAAGCAAATTGCCGACCAAGCGCGGGAAAACAACATGACCGAAGAGGATGTGGTGGCCAACATCTTCCTGGCACCCATGGCCAAAAAGGCCTTTATCACCCTCGAGGAGATCGCGGGCTCTGCCATGTTCCTCATCAGCCCTGCGGCCCGTAACATCACGGCCCAGACCCTGGTGCTGGATGGAGGTTGGACCGCCAGGTGATGCCGCTGGGGTGGGGGCCGGTTACCCTGGTCTCCCTTGCCTATATTGCCCTGCTGTTCGCCATCGCCTATTGGGGTGAGCGCGTCAATGCCAGGCACCGGCTGTCCGGATGGACAGCCGGTTTGTCATTGGGGGTTTACTGCACGTCTTGGGCCTTTTTCGGGGTAACAGGGCAAGCGGTACATAACGGCTGGTGGCTCCCCCCCACTTACACCGGCACTATCTTGCTGTACCTCTTTGCTTTCCCCGCTTTAAAGCGCCTGGCTATTCATATCCGGCGCAACAACATCACTTCCATTGCCGATTTTATCGCCACCCGCTTTGGCCGCAGCCGCGCCTTGGCGGTGTCGGTAACCTTGGTGGCGGTGGCCTCCATCATCCCGTATATCGCCTTGCAGTTAAGGGCGGTGGCCGATGCCATCAATGTTCTGACCGATCACCAAAGCAGCCACTGGTGGCAAGACACCGCGCTGGGGGTCGCCCTGGCCATGGCCATCTTTGCCATGTTGTTTGCCTCGCGCCACACCCAGGCCCAGGCCCATAACGCCGGTATGATGACGGCGCTCGCCTTCGAGTCCATCGTCAAGCTGATTGCCTTTTGGGTGTTGGCGCTGGTGGTGGTGTACGGCCAGTTTGGCGGCTTTGGCCCGCTGCTTCAGGCGGCCGCCCAAAGCCCGCAGGTGGCCAAGCTGCAACAGCAAGCAGCCCCCGGTTATGTCTATTGGGTCCACACCCTCTTAGGGCTGGCCGCTACCTTGTGTTTGCCAAGGCTTTTTCACCTCACTTTTGTTGAAAGTCCCCGTTTGCCTTTTTTGCGCCGTACTCGCTGGCTGTTCCCGGCCTACCTGGTGGCTATTGGCATCTTTACCCTGCCGCTGGGCCTCGCCGGTGCCGTGTTGCTGGGCGATTCGGTAAGCCCGGACCGCTACGTGCTCTACCTGCCCATGGCGCTGAACTCGCCCTGGCTGACCCTGCTGGCTTACCTTGGCGGCCTCTCGGCCTCTACCGCCATGGTGGTGGTGGCAACGGTGGTGCTGTCAATCATGATCACCAACGATCTCACCGCGCCGATGCTGCTAAAAGTGCGGGGCTTGCCGGAGACGGGGCAGGGCAGCTGGCTGCTGTGGCTGCGGCGCCTGGCGATGCTGGTGGTGGTGCTGGGGGGCTTTTTCTATTACCGGGCCAGTGTCAGCAGCGACACCTTGTCGCAAATGGGGCTGATGGCCTTTGTGCTGGTGGCGCAGCTATTCCCGCCGCTGGTGCTGGGGCTGGTGTGGCGCGGCACCAACTCCAAGGGCGCCCGTGCCGGGTTAATGGCCGGCTCGCTGCTTTGGGCTTACACCCTGCTGCTCCCTCAAGGCTTTGGGGTGGCGGTGCCGGGATTGCCGGTGCCCATGGACGCCATCAGTTTTGGCACGCTGCTTAGCCTTGGGGTCAACCTGGCGCTCACCGTGCTGGTGTCGTTTTTGTCCCATACCTCGGTCAGCGAGCAATTGCAGGCCGACTCTTTTATGCGCCAGCCCCTGCACGTAGCCTCATCGGTGCTGACGGTGCAAGACTGCTTTGAACTGGTCAAACGCTTTGCCGGCGAAGACGTAGCCGAGGGCCTTATTCGCCGCCAGTACCCCGGTGCGACCGAGCTGTCCCGCCAGGCGGCTCCTCCGGCCTTGGTTCAGCAGGTAGAAAAACACCTCTCGGCGGTCATTGGCGGCGCCTCGATGCGCATGGTGATGGACGCGCTTCGGGCCCAAAAGGCGCTGCCGCTGTCGCAAGTGGCGAGCTTTGTGGACGAAGCCTCCCAGGTGCTGCGCTTTAACCAGAGCCTGCTAACTGCAACTATCGAGAACATCTCCCAGGGCATCAGTGTGGTGGACAGGGACATGCGCATCATTGCCTGGAACCGGCGCTACCTGGAGCTATTCGACTACCCAGGCGACCTGGTAACGGTAGGCCGGCCGGTGGAAGACTTAATCCGTTTTAACGCCGAGCGTGGTTTACTCACTGGTGACCCTACCCAGGAAGTGCAGAAACGTCTCAATCACCTGCGGTCGGGCTCGCGCTACCGCTACCAGCGCCGCCAGGACGACGGCACCGTGGTGGAGATGGAAGGCCACCCTCTGCCCGGCGGCGGCTTTGTTACCACCTACACCGACATCACCGAGTTTATCCAGGCCCAGCAGCAGCTCACCGAGCTTAACGAGGCGCTGGAAGAGCGGGTGGAAGAGCGCACCCAGGCCCTGCAAACCGTTAACAGCCAGTTGCTGGCTGCCAACCGCGCCGTAGAAGAAGCCACCGCCGCCAAAACCCGCTTTTTTGCCGCGGCGGGGCATGATCTCTTGCAACCTTTTAACGCCGCCATCCTTTTTAGCGCGCTGTTAAAGGAAAAAGCCCCACAAGGGGCGTTAAAGGCCCTGGCCGATAACGTGCAAAGCTCGCTGCAATCGGCCGAAAGCCTGCTCTCGGCGCTGCTGGAGATAACCAAAATCGATGCCGGCGCCGTCAAGGCGGAGCTGAGCGATTTCCCCTTAAGCGAGGTGCTGGAGCCGTTGGTGCGTGAATTCTCCGCCATCGCTTCTGATAAAGGCTTGGCCCTTCGCGCTGTGCCCACAATGCTTTGGGTGCGTTCCGACAAGCGCCTGCTGCGCCGTATCGCCCAGAATCTTCTGGCCAACGCCGTGCGCTACACCGAGCGAGGCACAGTGCTGTTGGGGGTAAGGCGCCAAGGGCAGGAATTGACGCTCTGGGTGCGAGATACCGGCCCCGGCATTGCACAAAAAGACCAACTGCGCATCTTCACCGAGTTCCAGCAGCTCGGCCCCGGCCAGGGGCAGGGCCTGGGACTGGGCCTTGCCATCACCGACCGGCTTTGCCGCCTGCTTGGCCACCGCCTGGCTTTGGACTCGGCGCCGGGGCAGGGCGCCGCTTTTGGGGTCAGTCTGCCAAGGGCCCGCGCCGGGGCGGCGCCTCAAAAGACCTTGAGCCAGCGCCAAACCCAGCAATGGCTGCCAAAATTGCCAATTTTGGTGATGGATAACGACGATAACGTCCGCGAGGCGTTAAGTGCGCTGTTGGAAAGCTGGGGCGCCGAAGTGCACGCCGTGCGTTATGAGGCCGAGACCCAGATGCTGGCGGCGCCGGCGCTGCTGCTGATTGACTATCACCTGGATGATGGCGCCCTTGGGGTAGACGTGGCCCGGCGCCTGCAAGCGCGGTGGGGGGAGCTGCCTTGTGTTATTCACTCGGCTGACCAGGGGGATGCGATTCGCAGCGCCGTTATCGACGCTGGCTTTCACTTCCTGCTAAAACCGGTCAAACCCATGCCGCTTAAGAATCTGGTCAGAAGGTTGCTGGCTTGAGGTGATCTACCTGCTGCAGGCTTTGGTACAAAAGCCCGGCCTGGGTGCGGTTATTGACTTCGAGCTTTCGCAAAATGGCCGACACATGCTGCTTGATGGTGGTTTCCTGCACGTCCATTTCATAGGCTATCTGCTTGTTTAATAGGCCATCGGCAATCATTTTCAGCACCCTTAGCTGCTGGGGTGTGAGCTTGGCCAAGAGGCTTAAGTGCTGGGTGTCGTCGCCACTGACCACCTCAATGCCTTCAGGCAGCCAGGTATCGCCATTTCGCACCGCAGCAATGGCCTCGGCCAGCAGTGGCAGCGGCGCCGATTTGGGTACAAAGGCACTGGCGCCAAGGGCCATGGCCCGGCCGATAGTGGTGGCGTCTTCGTGGGCGGAGATCATGATAACCACCACATCCGGGTACTCGGCCCTGAGGATGGACAACCCGGCAAAGCCGTCTGTGCCCGGCATCATCAAATCCAGAAACACCAGTTCGGTACTGGGGTGGCGCTTTAGCAGTTCCCACACCTCGTCCATCGAGGCCGCTTCCATGACGGGGCCTTCGAGGAGGGTTTCGGTCGCCTGTTTAAGGGCGCCCCTAAAGAGGGGATGGTCGTCAGCAATAATGGCATGCACGGCTGGCATAAATACCTTGTCTACTCTGGCGGCTAGTGTACCGACACTGCGTCGCCGGCGCAGCACCTGTTCTAGATAAGGGGCGGATAACCCTTGCACTTTCAAAACAATAGGGCCATTAGCCGCTGTTGAACGCTGTACCTTAGTACTATGGTCAAGATTTTGATGTTCCCCCAGACTGCGTTAACAACATCATAAACAGGAAATTGCCATGTTGAGTTTAATCGGCTTGCTGGTGGGTCTTGGGGGACTTATCTGGCTCACCATGCGGGGGGTGAACCTCTTTTTGAGTGCACCGCTCTGTGCCTTGCTGGTGGCCTTTACTGGCGGCGTGCCGTTCTGGCACGGCGGCCAAAACGATTTTGTGACCGGCTATATGGGCGGCTTTGGCGGCTTTGTCTCGGCCTGGTTCCTGATGTTCCTGCTGGGCTCCATGTTCGGCAAATTCATGGAAGACACCGGCGCTGCCGAAGCGGTGGCGAGGGCCATTATCAGCAAACTTGGCGTCAAACATGCCGCCCTGGCGGTGGTGCTGGCCTGTGCGGTGCTGACCTACGGCGGCGTGTCGCTGTTTGTGGCGGCCTTCTCGGTGTACCCGGTGGCGCTGTCGCTCTTTAAAGACGCCAACCTGCCACGGCGTTTTATTCCGGCGGCCCTGGCCTTTGGTTCGGTGACCTTCACCATGACCTCGGCCGGCTCACCGGAGATCCAGAACTGGATCCCCATCAAATACCTGCACACCAGCCCCTATGCCGGCTGGCAAGTATCCTTGGTGGTGGCCGTTTTCATGATGGTGGTGGGCTACCTGTGGCTTAACTACATGCTGAAAAAAGCCGTGGCCCGTGGCGAGCATTTTGTTGACCGCGAAGGCGACACTCACCCTGATGAGCGCACCCTGCCCAAGGCCTGGACCGGGCTGCTGCCGCTGGTGGTGGTGCTGGTGCTCTCTTACCTGTTGCACGACAGCATGGCCCAAGCGGCCTTGATAGTGGCCCTGGCCGGCGGCGTAGCCACCTTGTGGCTGATCAACTTCAAGCACTTTATCAACCAGCAGGCGGCCATGTCGGCGGCCGCTACCGGCGCTTTGGTGGCCATCGGTAACACCGCGGCGGTGGTGGGCTTTGGGGCCGTGGCCAAGCTGTCACCGGCTTTTCATACCGTGGTGGACGCCATGACCTCCCTGCCAGGCAACGAGCTTATCGGCGCCTCGGTCGCGGTGTCGGTGATAGCGGGGCTGACCGGTTCGGCCTCCGGTGGCCAAGTGATCGCCTTGCCGGCGGTGGCGCCCCATTACCTGCAACTGGGGGTCGACCCCAGCGCCTTGCACCGGGTGGTGGCCATTTCCTCTGGCGCCCTGGATTCATTGCCCCATAACGGTTACGTGGTCACCACCATCCGTGCTATTTGTGGAGAGCGCCATGAAGATGCCTATTGGCCCCTGGCCGCCCTGACGGTGGTGGTGCCGATATTCGGGGTGATCCTGGCCATTGCCCTGTTCAGCCTGTTCTAAGGAGTTGTGATGGAGTCCCTGCCGCTGGTCGAGAAACGCCAATTTAGCCTCAAGCAGTTTCAGACACAGGGCGGGGCGGTGCTGGATGTCACCGTAGGCTGGGAGGCCTACGGTGAGCTCAATACCGATGCCAGCAACGTTATCCTCATCACCCATTATTTTTCCGGCAATTCCCATGCCGCTGGCCGGTATCGCACTAGCGATGCCGAGCCTGGCTACTGGGACGCCATCATCGGGCCGGGCAAGGCTATCGACACCAACCGTTTTTATGTGGTCAGTGTCGATAGCCTTGCCAACCTGCAACCGCTGAGCCCCGATGTCATCACCACCGGGCCTGCCAGCATCAACAGTGCCACCGGCCACCCCTATGGCCTGGATTTTCCGGTGGTGGCCATCCGCGATTTCGTCAATGTGCAAAAGGCGCTCCTTGAGAGCCTGGGCATCACCGCGCTTTATGCCGTGGTGGGGCCATCCATGGGCTCGTTCCAGGCGCTGGATTGGGCGGTGGCATACCCCGATTGGGTGCCGAGAATGGCAAGTGTGATTGGCGCCGGCCAACTTGACGCCTGGACAGTACTGGGCCTTGAGCGTTGGAGCGATGCCGTCAAAAGCGACCCCGCTTGGCAAGGCGGCGACTATTACGCCAGTGGCCAGCCAGCCGAGGGCATCAACCTGGCGTTGGGCTACCTCTTTTTGGATGCCACGGCGCCCGCCAGTATCAATAGCCTCTACGCGCCGCCTATCGACGAGTTGCCCTGCACCGATATTCGCGCCCGCCACCAGTGCGTTACCCAGCACCTGGCTGCCATGGCGGCCAAGGCCGCTTTTGTAGACGCCAACAGCATCCTTTATTTGGTACGGGCCTCGCAAAACTTCATTGCCGGCTTTAGCGGCAACCTTAAGGACAACCTTGAGCGGGTGCAGGCGCGCTGCCTCTTTATGCCGGCCAGCCACGACCGGCTGCTGATGCCTTACCTTGCCCGCCACGCCCATGAATTGCTGCAAAGCCTGGGTAAAGACAGCCACTACCAGGAAATCGACGGCATTTGGGGCCATCTCGACGGCATTGCCAGTATCTCAAGCCAGGCCGAGACGCTGCGCCGCTTTCTTGAAGGTGGCATCATGGGCAAGTAAGCTGGCACCTTTTGCTAGTGCCCTTGGGCCTTCAGGGCGCCATGCTTAGCGCATTTGGCGAGATGAGAGGCAAGTTCCATGTTCAACATCGACAAGTCCCAACCGGTGATGGTGACCGGCGCTACCGGCTATGTAGCCGGTTGGCTTATTAAGCGCCTGCTTGATGAAGGCCTAGCCGTGCATGGCACGGTGCGCCACCTTGCCAACAAAGCCCGGCTGCAGTACCTGTATGACCTTGCCGAGCAAAGCCCTGGCCAGCTTCAATTGTTCGAGGCCGACCTTTTAAAAGAGGGCAGCTTTGACGCCGCCGCTGCCGGTTGCGCAGTGGTGTTTCATACCGCATCGCCCTTTACCAGCCAGGTCTCAGATCCAGCCCTTGACCTTATCCAGCCAGCCTTGGAGGGTACCCGTAACGTGCTGAGGGCGGTGGAGCGCACTGCTTCGGTAAAGCGGGTGGTGCTTACCAGCAGCTGCGCCGCCATTTATGCTGACAATATCGATTTAAAGGAAAAAGGACTGAGCGCCTTTGACGAATCGGTGTGGAATACCACGGCCAACATCAGCCATCAGGCCTACAGCTATTCTAAGACCCTTGCCGAACGTGAAGCCTGGGCACTGCATGATACCCAGCAGCGCTGGCAGCTGGTGGTGGTGAATCCGTCGTTGGTGATGGGCCCCGGTATTAAAGCCGATGCCACCTCCGAGAGCTTTAACCTCATCAAACAGCTAGGGGACGGTACCATGAAGGTGGGGGTGCCAAACTGGCCTCTTGGTGTGGTGGATGTGCGCGACTTGGCCGAGGCGCACTTGGCCGCGGCCTTTACTCCAGAGGCCAGGGGGCGCTATGTGATAAGCGGCCACGACGCCAGCTTTATGGCCCTGGCCGAAGCGCTTGTACCTCGTTTTGGTGATAAATTTGCGCTGCCAAGGCGCACCTTGCCCAAATGGCTGGTCTGGTTGGCCGCCCCCTTCGCAGACAAGGCGCTGACCCGCGCCATGATAAGCCGTAATGTCGGTTACCCTTGGCATGGCGATAACCGCAAAAGCGTGCGCGAACTGGGTATGCAATACCGCTCATTAGAAGAGACCATGAACGATTTCTTTGCCCAATTGGTGGCCAGCGGCGCTGTTCAGGCTCGCTGATGGTAGGCCAGCGTTTTGCTGTAGCACCGGGCTGGCAGCTGCTGCTAAAAGACTTGGGCCTTTCGGTGAGCTGCCTGCTGAAAAAGGCCGGTCTTAGCGCTGATCTTTTTGCCCGCCAAACCAGCCTTGCCCCGGCCGAGTACTTTCGGCTCTGGGCTGTGGTGCACGACAGCCTTGGCCCCACGGCGCCGCTGCTGTTGGGCCAGGCTTTTTCCACCGAGTCATTCTCGCCGCCCATTTTTGCCAGTCTGTGCAGCCAGGACTTCAACCAGGCGCTAACCCGGCTGCAAAAATACAAACCCCTGATTGGCCCGATGCGCCTAACTTTGAACATCAGCGCCGAGTCCACGCGTCTTGAGCTGCATTTTGACCCTGCCATAGGCTCCTTGCCGCCAGGGCTTGGCGCTGCTGAACTGGTGTTTTTGGTCAAACTATTGCGCCTTGCCACCCGTGAGCAGGTTGTGCCCCTGGCGGTCAGCATGGCGCCACTGCCAACGGAGCTGGTGCCCTTTGAGGCGTTTTTCGGCGTCAGGCCCCAAGCGGGGATAAACAGCCTTACCTTCAGTGCGTCTGATGCCCGGCGGTCCTTTTTAACTTTCGACGGTGCCATGTGGGATTTTTTCGAGCCCGGCCTTAACCAGCGTCTTGCCGAGCTGTCCAGTAAGGCCTCGGCCCGTGAACGGCTAGCGGCAGTGCTTTTTGAGTTGCTACCCAGCGGTGATAGCCGTATTGATACCGTGGCCCGGCGTCTGGCCATGAGTCGGCGCAGCTTGCAGCGGCAACTCGCCGCCGAGGGCACTCATTTCCAGGCTGAACTGGGTGATGCCAGGGTGAAACTGGCTCGCAATTACCTGGGGCAATCGGCCCTGAGTCTGCAGGAAATCGCCTTTTTGCTCGGTTTTAGTGATGGCAACGCCTTTATGCGCTTTTTCAAAGAGCGCACCGGCCAGACCGCTGGCGACTATCGCCAGCGCCCCTCCCAGTAAAAAGCCGCCCTGAGGCGGCTTTTTTAAAAGTTGTTGTCGCTGTGCACCAGCAGAAGATGCACCTCTTTTAGCAGCTGGCGCAGTTTCGGCAGGGGCGTGTCTTCCTTTAACAGCGCCAGGAACGCCTGGGGAGCTTCAAGCCCCAAGGGGCGGGGCAGGCTCACCAGATCGTTGTCGGATACCGACAAACAAAGGGCGCCGTCTGCATTCAATTCGAGGTTGGCGCGCCTAAATTGCGCACCAAGGGTGGTGAGCGCTTCGACCACCGCCGGTTTTAAAAAGCGGGCTGCGGCCATCTCGTCGTCGGTGAGGACCTTAAAGCACTTTCGAAAATCCAGCGATGCCGGCTCCCAGCGGCTGCCTTTGTGGCCACTGCTGCCGTTGCCGAGAATGGCAATATTTCGGGCATAACCAAAGTCGAGCAGCAACCCATAGCGGTGGTAATGGCTATAGCTGGTGCGGGTGGTGGTGCGACCTTTACTGTCGGTACTGGTATGGGTGTGCTTGTCGACATAGTGAAAATGAAAAACCCGGTAATCAAAGCTGTGCTGCTCACCCTGATAATGCCCTTTATACAGGGCATCGATACTGCGCCTGTGGTTGCCCCGGCGAAAATCATAAAAGCGCTGGCCAAGGGCCTTGGCTTCTTTGGCGCCGTCGCAGGGAACGGGCGCCAATTGGTTGTCCAATAAAAGGTTTTTTTGCCAGATGGCGTCACTCAGGCCCTTTAGGCGGCGAGAGCGCCACGCTATCCAGCCAAGGGGGATGAGGGTTGCCAGCGTGGCCAGCACCCACAAGGTGGTGACCAGCTCCTGGTGGCCGTTAAAGCGCAAGTTGCGTTGATTCGCGGCATTGATGGCCGCAATGGTTATTCCCACCAGAGCGACAACCCATAGCGGGGTGTTGTTGTATTTCACCGGGCCCTTGAACGAGAGCGCCGGGGTCAGCAGGGCATAAAGGGCATGCTTGTCGCGCGCTTCGCTAAGGCGGCTTTTCATCACCGCCACCAGGGCGTCAACATCCTTGTTTTGTTTTAAAAACGACAACGGCCTTCCCTCAGAACTTGGGCTTAAATTCGATGCCGGCCGCGGCCTGGCTGTCGTCAAAGGTATCCAGCGGCTTCTTGTGGGTAAAAAGGCGGTTGATAAAGCTATTGGGGAACACCTCAATACCGGTATTAAAGCGCTCCACATTGCGGTTGAAAATGCGGATGGCGGCGCCCACGTTTTGCTGCTGCTCGGTTATCTCGTGCATCAGCTTGCCGTAGGTGTCGGTGGCTTTGAGGTCGGGATAGGCCTCTACCGTAAGGTTTAAGCGGCTCAACAGCTCACCCATATGCTGCTCGGCTTCGGCCAGTTGGCGGGTGTCGATGTGCTCGCCAGAGAGCCCGGCCAGCGCACCCCTCAATGCGGTTACCTTTTCCATCAGGCCTTGTTCGTGGCTGGCATAGTCTTTGGCCACTTTTTCGAGGGCCGGCAATATCTCATTTTTCTGCCGTTCCTGGGCAATTACATCGCCCCAGGCGCGGCGGCTGGCGTTAAAGCGGCCGATGATGGCGTTGTGAATAAGGATGGGGTGCCCAGCACCAACACCGCGATAACCACTAATACAACGAACATGGTAATTCCTTCCTTGAAATGTATCTGGGCAGGACTTTATCAGTTTCAGGGGCTTAGCGCAGTCATTAGGGGCAGCTGAGCGCAGATATTGATTCCAAATCAGAATATTAAAATTCACAAACAGTCTTATAGGTTCTATTCGATAGGCCTCACAATGGCTGCTTTATGACGCTTGACCTTGGATTGAAACGGGATGGATTGGCAGGGGTATTTTGTCCTTGGGCTGACGGTGGTCGCCTTGTTGACCTTGATGTTCAGCCGCCTGGCGCCGCATCTGGTCATGGCCGGGGTGCTGGTGCTGCTGAGCCTGACCGGGATCCTTGATGCCAAAGAGGCCCTGGCCGGTTTTTCCAACGCTGGCCTTATTACGGTGGCGGCGATGCTGGTGGTGGCCGGGGGGCTTAGCGCCTCGGGCGGGGTAGACTGGCTGGTGCACAAGGTGCTGGGTAACCCCAAGCATCTGCGCGGCGCCCTTGGCCGTATCTTCCCGCCGGTGTTGGTACTGAGCGCCTTTTTGAACAATACCCCGGTGGTGGCCACCTTTATTCCGGCCATTCATGCCTGGAGCCGCAAGATTGGTTTGGCCCCCTCCAAGCTGATGATCCCCCTAAGTTACAGCGCCATTTTGGGCGGCACCCTGACCCTTATCGGCACCAGCACCAACCTGATTGTGAACGGCCAGTACCAGAGCCTGACCGGCGAAGAAGGCTTTCACCTTTTTTCCATCACCCTGGTGGGCTTGCCGGTGGCGGTAATTGGCATTGCCTTTATGTGGTTGTTTTTCCCGCGCTGGCTGCCGAACCGCAAAGACGACACCCCCTTTGAGAACATGCGTGAGTTCACCCTAGAGGTGGCGGTGGCCCACGACGGCCCGCTGGTGGGTAAAAGCATTCGCGAAGCCGGGCTTCGGGAGCTGCAACGGGTGTTCTTGGTGGAAATTGAGCGCAACGGCCACCTGCTGATGGCGGTAGCCCCCGAGGAGCACCTGCAAGGGGGCGATAGGTTGGTGTTTGCCGGCGATACCGAGGCCATTTCCGAACTGCTGCGCATCAACGGCATTGTGGCTTCGGCAGATAATCAATGCGCCGAGCACCTGGCCCAGCCCCGTGACGGCCGCCGCCTGGTGGAAGTGGTGGTCTCGCCCCATTGCAGCGCCATCGGCCAGACCATTCGCGACGCGCGGTTTCGTAACCGCTATGGCGCCATCGTGCTGGCGGTGGCCAGGGGCGCCGAACGGGTCAAGGGCAATCTCGGCTCCATCAAGCTCGAAGCGGGGGATACTTTGCTCCTTGAAGCGCGCCCGGCCTTTGTCAGCCGCCAACGCTACAACAAGGACTTCTTGCTGGTTAACGATCTCGACGTTGAGCCGCCGCGTCATCGCAAGGCGCTGCTGGCCTGGGCCATTCTGGTAGGGGTGGTGGGCGCTGCTGGCCTTGGCTTTATCAGCATGCTAAACGCCGCCTTGATGGGCGCCGGGCTAATGCTGCTCACCGGCTGCATGTCGGTCGGCCAGGCCGAAAAAAGCCTCGACTTGCCGCTCATCATCACCATTGCTTCTTCCTTTGCCCTGGGCACGGCGCTGCAAGTGACCGGGGTAGCTGGCGCTATTGCCCACCAATTGGTGGCGCTATCCGGTGGCCACCCTTGGCTGCTGCTTATCTTGGTGTATGTGGCGGTGTCTTTGCTGACCGAAGTCATCACCAATAACGCCGCGGCGCTACTGATGCTGCCCATCGTGCTGGAGATAACCACCAAGGCCGGCCTTGACAGCACGCCTTTTGTGTTTGCGCTGATGATGGCGGCGTCGGCCAGTTTCGCTACCCCCCTCGGTTACCAGACCAACCTGATGGTGTTTGGCCCCGGCGGCTATCGCTTCAACGACTTTTTAAAAGTCGGGGTGCCGATGAATATCCTGGTGGGCGCTGCCACCATTGCAGTATTGCTGATCGGTTGGCCGCTTCAGCCCTAGGCCAAAAAGCCCCGCTAGCGGGGCAAAAAAAAGGCCCCGAACGGGGCCTTTTTTAATGGGCAAACTGCTTGGGGAAATGCCGCTCTAAGGCGTAAAAGAGGCCAAAGAACAAGGCGTTAAACACCAAGTCTCCCAGCAGGGTGTATTGGAAGAACGGTACCCCGGCGGCCAGGGCCTGCCACAGGCCGTTAATACCGGAAGGGTAGAAGTCACCCACCAGCCACACCGCGGCGTTGGTGACAAAAAAGAACAACAAAGACCCGCTCAAGGAACCGGCCAATACCCTGGCCGGGCTGATGTCCTTGCCCACCCAAAAGCCCAGTGCCACCGTTACCACCAGAGCCCCGTACACAAAGGGCAGGGTAGGGTGCAAACCCAGCAGCAGGTCGGAAACCGCCATGGCGGCCAGCGGCACCAGCACCGCCATGGCGCGGGTCTGGAAATGGGCCCCGGCAAACAGGGCCATGGCCGCCACCGGCGACACGTTCCAGGGGTGCGGCAGCACCCGGTACAGCGCGCAAAGGGCAATGATACTGATAAGGGTGGTCAGGCGCGGGTTCATCCGTTGTCCTCGTTAGAAGCTGTAGCGGCCGGTCAGGTTGACCTCACGGCCATTGCCCGGATACCAGGCGTTTTCTCCGTAGGCATTGTACTGTGCATTGTCAGCATAATGTTTATCAAAAAGATTATCGGCTCTTAGCACCACTTGCCAAGGCCCTTGTTGCCATTGGCCAGACAGGGCCCAAAGACCATAACCACCAAGTTTGCCCGCTTGGTTTAAATTGTCGGACAGCAAATACTGCGGCCCGCGATATTGGTACTCAAGGCGGGTAGAGACAGTGGCAGCCCATTGATAATCGCCATACACGCCACCGGCATGCTTGGACACCCAAGGCACCTGGTGGCCGTCACTGCTGCCTTGGGTGTATTTGGCATCCAGCCATTGGTAGTCAAAGCCGAGGGTCAGGGCGTCAAAGCTGTGGTCGCCATGAATGTTGACGCCGTAGCGGCGAGACTTGTCGGCGTTGACGTTGGCACCGGCAAAGAGCCCGCCGGCCGGTGCCGGGGCGTTGTTGTCAAAGACGATTTCGTCTTTAAGGTCGAGGCGAAAAGCCGAGAGGCTAAGCCCTGGCTGGGCCCAGCCCAGCTCGTAGGAATAGCCGGTTTGTGGCTTGAGGCCCACAACACCGGCCGGGGTGTAGCCTTGCTCGTCGAGCTTGGCAAAACGCACGTTGCGATCGACCCGGGCAAAGACTCGGCCCTGGCTCAGTTGGTATTGGCCAGAGAGCGACCAGGTGGTGGCGTGGTTGTCGATATTCACGCCATTGTCGTAGGTGCCGGCGTAAACCAGGTTGTCTTCCACCTTGGTGTAACGCAGGCCAGCCCCCAGGGTCAGCGCTCCTTGTTGCCACTGGCCGGTGCCGTAGGCGCTTTTGGAATCGCGCTTGTTATGTACCCGCAGGCTGGTGTTGTTGTCATCGTACTTGCCGTGCTCGTAGTCGATGCCGCCCAACCACTGCCAATGCTCGAAGCTGCCCTTGATGCGCGGTGAAACCCGGTTCAGGCGCTCATTGGCTTGATAAGGGCTATCTACGGCCCAGTCCATGAAACTCTGGTTGTAGTCGCGCTTGCGGTGGCTGGACGAACCGTCCACCAGCAACTGCCAGTTGTCATCGAGCTTTTCTTCCCAGCCCAGGCGGCCAACCCGCGTTATCTCGTTGATAAAGTCGTTGGCAAACTCGGGGCGCGATGCCTTACGGTCTTGCTGGCTAAAGGCCAGGGGGCCTGGTTGGTCGCGGTCATCCTGGTTAAAACTCAGCTCGGCAAAAAGATGGCGGCTGTCTGTTTTATACCCCACCCGGCCTTCGGCGCTTTGGGTGCGGCTCTGGGCGTGGTCGCGATAGTTGTCGTTTTTGTCCCAGGCCAGGTTGGTGTCCACATAAAGGCCGTTGGCAAAACCTTTGGAAGCGCTGGCGCCAAGGGCCTGGTGGTGGTCGGTGCCGAGGGTGGCCGATACTTGGCCGCCGTCAACGCCGTGTTTGGTGATGATGTTGATAACGCCGCCCACCGCTTGGTCCCCGTAAAGGACACCGGCCGAGCCGTTTAGAATTTCAATGCGCTCGATATTGGCCAGTTGCACCCCGGCAAGGGCAGGCGCCGCCAGGCTTTGGCTGTTGAGGCGACGCCCATCAACCAGCACCAGCACGTTGGAGCCCGCTTGACCGGGGGCAAAGCCGCGCAGGCTCAGCACCGGGCCTGAACCGGAATTGGACACCTGAATACCGGCGCGGCCACGCAGCAGATCTTCAAGATTGGTCGCGCCGCTGCGCTCGATATCGCTTTGGTCGATAACCGACACCGCCGCTGCGATTTGGTCAACCGATTGCGCCTGGCGGCCCAGCACCACAATGTGCTCGTCGGTGTCGTTGGTAGAAGGTGCGGCCTGTGCCAACAGCGGCAGCAGCGCGAGGGAAACTAAGGATTTGGCGTAGCCCATAAAGTCAGTCCAGCTTCATGGGGGCAAAAGCAATACCACAGCAAGGTTGCCGAACCCGCACCTCGCCCACCGAAGGCTGCGGGTTTTCTTCTATGGCCGGTCTCCGGACTTCAAAGGCTGAGCGGCTTCGCCTTCCCGTGTTGCCACAGTGGCATGTTGAAGCCGCAACTTTGTTACCGTTGCGGGGGCAGTGCCGGATTTACACCGGCTTCCCGATTATCCCTTGCGGGCACCACAGAAAAAGGCTTGTGTTTAGGTCTTGTTAACAGACTGCGGCATGATAGTGGCTTGGGTTTTGGATGTCCAGACGGCCCTGCCAATGGCATATCAGTTTTATGACAATGACGTTATTTCGCCCACCGTATTAGCCTAAAGGCGAGTTGCTCTGGCAGCGGCTTTTGCTTAAAACAGGGTTTTAACTTTGACCGGACCTGTTATGAAAGCCGTACTGCTGGATGCCGATACTTTGGGCGACGATATCGACTTGGCTCCCATCCGCGAGGTGGTGAGTGAGCTTCGGGTGTTTGGCACCACCAGCCCGGCGCAATTGGCTGAGCATGCCGGTGATGCCGATCTGCTGCTCACCAACAAGGTGCAGTTGGGCGAGGCCATTATGGCCGGGCGCAAAGGCCTGTTGGTGATGGCGACCGGCACCAACAATGTCGACCTTGCCGCCGCCAAAGCCAGGGGCATCCCGGTGCTGAACGTCAACAACTACGGCACCGCCTCGGTGGCTCAGCATACTTTGATGCTGCTGCTGACCCTGGCTGCCAAGCTGCCTCTTTACCAGCAGGAGTTGACCGCTGGCGCTTGGCAGCAAAGCCCCTTTTTCTGCCTGATGGGCAATAAAACCCTGGAGCTTGCCGGTAAAACCCTGGTGCTGGTGGGCTCGGGCACCCTGGGCTCGGAAGTGGCGCGCTTGGCCGAGGCCTTTGGCATGACGGTGAAATTCGCCGCTCGCCCCGGCAACGCCGAAGACACCCGCCCCAGCCTCGACAATTTGCTGAGCGATGCCGATGCTTTGTCCTTTCACTGCCCCCTTACCGAGCAGACTCGCCATTTGTTGAATGCTGAGCGGCTGGCTGCCATTAAGCCCGGCTGCCTGGTAGTGAACTGCGCCCGGGGCGGCGTGATTGATGAGCTGGCGGCCCTTGATGCCCTTAAAGCCGGGCGCCTTGGCGGGCTGGCGGTAGACGTGCTGCCGGTTGAGCCGCCAAGGGAAGGTCACCCGCTGCTGGATGCCTTGGCCGAGCCCCTTAATCTGATTGTGACGCCCCACAGTGCCTGGATAAGCCCCGAGGCGCGGCAAAACATCGTCAACATTACCGCCAATAATATTCGCAGCCTGCTTTAAGCCTGGCCAAGAAAAAGGGCGCCCTTGATGGGCGCTTTTTTCATTTTTATGACAGAGCATTTTTAAATCTGGTCGTACCACTTTTCGTAAGAAGTATTTGCAAAAGGCGTCATTTAACTTTGATTTAACAGTTGTTGGTGAGGCGCGTCTTTTTCACGGCATTAGTGTGATTAACATCGTGATTTTTATCGGCATATCCTTCGCGGGGTATTAAAAGTCAGTGCAATTTCCCTTTCTTTTGTATGGGTAATTAGGTGTTTGATTTTGTTCGATATTCGAATTTCACGTGTCAATGATTTGGCGTGGTGAATTATTCGGAAATTCTGCGTTTACATCACTGTAAATCTTGACCCTTATATAAGGAACATGGCATAAATGCACCTCAGATTTATGCAGGCAACCTTGATGTCTTGGCAATTATATTGCTGGGAAGGGTGGAATCTGCAAAGGCCGGCGTACAACCACTGAACGCCTTTCTTTAATTCTCTTGATTCGAGGTTTGTCATGTCTGTACAGACGCCAACCGAAATTACCAACGCCGTTGTTCAGACCGGCGTGCGTAAAAGCGGCCTTTCGCTTTTATCCCTGCTGATCCTCGGCTTTATGGCTGGTGCCTTTATCGCCATCGGCTTCCTGCTGGATATCCGCGTCACCGCCATGCTGCCGCACGAGTGGGCTTCACTGTCCATCTTCCTGGGCGCTGCCGTGTTCCCTGTGGGCCTGATTTTGACCGTGCTGGCTGGCGGTGAGCTGCTGACCGGCAACATGATGTACATGGCTACCGCCCTGTTCTCCGGCAAGATCGGTGTAGCTGCCCTGGTGCGTAACTGGGTTGTGGTCACCATCGCCAACTTCATCGGCGCGGTATTTATCGCCTACTTCTTTGGCCACTTCCTGGGCCTGGCTGAAGGCGCTTTCCTTGCCAAGAGCGTAGCCGTGGCCAAAGCCAAGGTTCATGCCGACTTCATGCACGCTTTTGTGTCTGGTATCGGCTGTAACTGGCTGGTGTGTCTGGGTATCTGGCTGGGCCTGTCCAGCAAAGAAGCCATCGGCAAAATCCTGGGCCTGTGGTTTCCGGTCATGGCGTTCGTTGCCATCGGCTTCCAGCACGTGGTGGCCAACATGTTCGTTATCCCGCTGGGCATCTTCGCTGGCGCTGTAACCTGGGGCGAGTACTTCGGTAACTTCGTACCGGTATTCCTGGGTAACGTAGTAGGTGGCGCCCTGTTTGTGGGTGTGGCTTATTACATCGCTCTGGTGCGCGAGAGCAACGCTCCGCAGGCTGCTGCCGAAGTAGAAGGCAGCGCCACCAAAGCCTGATGCTTTACTGTTTTAAAAAAGGCCATGCACTGCATGGCCTTTTTTATTGAAGGTGAGTCACTGTCAGATAGATAAAACGCATTGTCTTAAAAGAACCGGCTGTAAAAGCGGCCACTCATCCCCACTGTAAGAGATACGCCTTTTCTCTGATTGTGGAACCACTCATGTCCAATACTGCTGCACTTTTCTCGCCGGTCAGCGCCGGTGCCCTGGCTCTGCCCAACCGTTTTGTGATGGCGCCTTTGACCCGCTGCCGCGCCGTTAACCATCAACCCAACGAACTGATGGCCACCTATTATGCCCAGCGGGCCAGCGCCGGTTTGCTGATCACCGAATGCACCATGGTCAGCCCCGGCACCTCGGCTTTTGGTAACGATCCGGGTATTTACAGTGCCGAGCAGGTTGAAGGCTGGAAGCTCACCACCGAGGCCGTGCACCAGGCTGGTGGCCGCGTCTTTTTGCAAATTTGGCACGCCGGGCGCGCCGCCCATCCGCTCTTGAACGGCGGTAAAGACGCTGTGGCCCCCAGCGCCATTGCCATTGACGACGAAACCCACACCCCCGAAGGCAAAAAGCCCTACACGGTGCCGGTGTCGCTGACCGAGGAAGGCATTGCCAGCATTGTGGCGGATTTTCGCCAGGCCGCGGCCAACGCCATTGCCGCCGGCTTTGACGGCGTGGAAGTGCACGGTGCCAACGGTTATTTGATTGACGAGTTCCTCCGTGACAGCGCCAACCAGCGCACCGACCAATACGGCGGCAGCCTGGAAAACCGGGCCCGGTTCCTGACCGAGGTGCTAAGCGCGGTGTGCGAAGAGATTGGCAGCGACAAAGTGGGCCTGCGCCTGTCGCCCTTTAATAGCTACAACAGCATGAAAGACAGCGATCCGGCCGCCTGGATGCGCTATCTGGCCGAGCACCTCAACGGCTTTAACCTGGCGTATCTGCACATTCTGCGCGGCGACATTCTTGGCATCCAGCAAGGTGATGTGCTGGATATCGCCCGTGAGCACTATAAAGGGCACCTGATGGTGAACATGGCCTACGGCTATGACGAAGCTGCCCAGGTGATAGCCCTGGGCAAAGCCGATTCGGTGGCCTTTGGCCGTGATTTTCTGGCTAACCCCGACTTGCCGGCCCGTATTGCCGCCAAAGCGCCGCTTAACGCCCCCGACGTGGCCACCTTTTATTCACCGGGCGAAGCCGGTTACACCGACTACCCAGCTATGGCCTAACCGCCGTGAAATAAAAAACGCCGCGAATGCGGCGTTTTTTTATGGCTTATTTTTCTAGCGTAATGCGGCTGGTGTCTGCCAGCGCCTTACTTTCAGAGTTGGTGAGCTTGCCGTTGTCGTCCTGGATAAAGAACACCTCCAGGCCTTCTTTTTGAGCAATGTCCATGCCTTCTTGTTGGCCGAGGCAGAGCATGGCGGTGGCCCAGGCGTCACTGACTCTTGGGTCGGTGCCAAACACCGAGGCAGAGATAAGGTCGTGGGTGACCGGCGCGCCGCTACGCGGGTCAAGGATGTGGGAATAGCGCTTGCCGTTGGCATCGAAGTGATGGCGGTAAGTGCCTGAGGTATCAAGGGTAACGCCGCTGGCATCGTCAATGGTGATGATTTGGTAGACGCTCGCCTGCTCACGCTTGGCGGTGGGGTTTTGAATGGCGATACGCCATTTGGCGCCGTCGGGCTTGCGGCCCTTTATCTTCATGTCGCCGCCAAATTCCACCAGGTAATTGGTTACGCCGTGTTTTTCCAGCACCTGGCTGAGCTTGCCGATGGTGTAACCCTCGCCCATGGAGGAGAAGCTTATCTGCAGCCCCGGCACGGTTTTGCGAATCCTCATGCCGGCGTGGTCCACCTCGATTTTGTCCATGCCGATAGCAGCCTTGATGGCGGCAATTTGCTCGGCGCTCGGCACGTTCAGGATGTTCTTTTGAAAACCCCAAAGATCAAACAGCGGGCCGACCGTGGGGTCGTAACAGCCCTGGGTTTTGGTGTCGATGTCCTTGGCGATATCAATCAGCTCGATAAAGTCCTTCGAGGCGCTTTGCCACTGGGTAGAGGGGCTGTGGTTGAAGGCAGAGATGTAGGAGTCGTCGCGGTAGGTCGAGAGCTCTTTATCAATCTGGGCCAGGGTGGCGTTGAAGTCTTGCTCGATGGCAGCCGGGTCGTCGCCGCCTTGTTTCCACCAACTGATGTGGTAACTGGTGCCCTGGGCAAAGCCTTCGACTTTTTCGACCAGGGGCGGCTGGCTGCAACTGCTGGCAAACAGGGCAGCGGCCAAGGCGAGGGCGCTCTGGCGCCAAAATACGGGGGATACAGAGATCATGACGGGCCTTAGTCCAAAAATGTTGGCGAGAGTCTACCAGCGCCGCCCCGGCGACTCTACATTCCCCCGGCCAATGGCGGTTAGGTAAGGTGAGCAGGCAAGGGGATGTTATGCTGCCCGCACCCCGGCCAATGGACTCACCCATGCAAAGCGTTGCCCTTTTCGTAGACGTGCAAAACGCCTATTACACTGCCCGCCAGGCCTTTGGCGGCAATGTTGATTACAACCGGCTCTGGGCCCGCGCCACCCAAGGCCGCCAGGTGCTGAGCGCCTATGCCTACGCCATTAACCGGGGCGATGCCAAACAGCAGCAATTTCAAAATATCCTCAGGGCCATTGGCTTTACCGTCAAACTCAAGCCCTTTATCCAGCGCAGCGACGGCTCTGCCAAAGGCGACTGGGACGTGGGCATTACCATCGACGCCTTAGAAGAAGGCGCCAAGGCCGATGTGGTGGTGCTGGTGTCGGGGGACGGCGATTTTGATCTGCTGGCCAGCGCCCTTCGTGCCAAAGGCGTGGTGGTGGAGGTGTACGCCGTGGCGCCGCTCACCGCCGCCTCGCTCATTAACGCCGCCAGTCTTTTTATTCCCATCGAGGGTGAGCTGCTGCTGGCCAAGGGCTGAGTGGCAAGCCGCTCTTTGTGACGCCCACACGAACAAGGCCAGTGGTTCACTCTCAACGGTTCGGGCCTGTCCTTGCTGCGCGTTCTGCTATAGAGTGACCCGGCCCCGCTAAAGAGGGCGATAAAAAAGCAGTGAACAGGCGCCACCACAGCCTGAATGAAGGAAGTCCATGAGTCACACAGAATCCGCCGTTGTTTCCCATCGCCGCGCCCCGGGCCTGGTGGTGCAAATTATTATTGGCCTGGTGCTGGGTATTGCCCTGGCACTGTGGGCCCCAAAGCTTGGCATTGCCGCAGGCCTCTTGGGTAACCTTTTTGTCAGTGCCTTAAAAGCGGTAGCGCCGGTGCTGGTATTCGTGCTGGTGATGGCCGCCATTGCCAACCACCGCCAGGGCGCCCAAACCCACATTCGCCCCATTCTTTACCTGTACCTGATTGGCACCTTTTGCGCCGCTTTGGTGGCGGTGAGTATGAGCTTTTTGTTCCCCACCACCTTGGAATTGGCCATTAAAGGCGTGGATTCGGCGGCGCCCCAGGGCATAGGGGAGGTGATGCACACCTTGCTGATGCGCATTGTCGACAACCCAATCAATGCCCTGATAAGCGGCAATTTTGTGGGGATCCTCGCTTGGGCGGCGGCGCTGGGGCTGGCCTTTAGAAAGGCTGGTGACAACACCCGGGCGCTGTTAGAAGACGCCGCCGAAGCGGTGTCCTCGGTGGTGAAATGGGTTATTCGATTTGCCCCGCTGGGTATCTTTGGCCTGGTGGCGCACACCATCGCCGAGACCGGCTTTAAAGCCCTGGCCGGCTATAGCCACCTGCTGCTGGTACTGATTGGCTCCATGCTCATTATCGCGCTGGTGGTTAACCCGCTTATCGTCTTCATTAAATTGCGCCGAAATCCTTATCCGCTGGTCTTTAAATGTCTGCGCGAAAGCGGCGTGACCGCCTTTTTTACCCGCAGCTCCGCCGCCAATATCCCGGTGAACATGGACCTTTGCCAGCGCCTTGAGCTGCACGAAGACACCTATTCGGTGTCCATCCCCCTCGGGGCCACCATTAATATGGCCGGCGCCGCCATCACCATTACCGTGCTGTCATTGGCTGCCGCCCACACCCTGGGCCAGGACGTTGATCTGCTAAGCGCCTTGCTGCTGAGCCTGGTAGCATCTGTTGCCGCCTGCGGCGCCTCCGGTGTGGCCGGCGGCTCGCTGCTGCTTATTCCCCTGGCCTGTAGCCTGTTCGGTATCGACAACAACATTGCCATGCAGGTGGTGGCTATCGGCTTTATCATCGGCGTGGTGCAAGACTCGTGCGAAACCGCCCTTAACAGCTCCACCGACGTGCTCTTTACCGCCGCCGGTTGCGGGGTAGAAAAGCGCTGAGTATCCCCTCATTGCCAAAACGCCCTACGGGGCGTTTTTTTATGCCTGCAGTTGGCCAATAAAATCCCGAAAAAGCTATTTACCCTTGATTTCAATAGGGTTATCGTCGTTTAACTCGGGTTTGTGGTTTACCGTGGGCAATAAAGCCCTTTGTATCTGCACTGGCTTGGGCGCCGATAAAGGCAGCCCGCAGCTCGTCTGCGAGCTGAGGACCGCCAAGGACGGTTTCCCAACGCTGGATCAAGTGATAACAAGGATGCTATCAGCATGTGGGAGCTGTGACTCAGGGGCGGTAGCGTCCCTTCTGCTTACTCGGCTTGGCTACTTATTCATTTGATAATTAATGGTTTTATACTGTTTCTGCTTTGGCGGTTTACACCTTTTCTGCCGGGATTATTCGGACCGTCCATGGTTCTTACCTGCCGGGCTGAACAACTGTATGGATGAACAGTATATCTATTGGGCCAGCTGCTTCAGGCCATTTATGACGATAAAGAACGCTCGTTTTCCCCGGTCTGACCAGTTTTACTTCATTGAAGTAGAAGACGTTATTTTTCATCCGAGGTGATGATAACGAGCGCATGTCTCGCATAAAAACGAGACCGCACGGTTTCATCGAGTCAAAGAAACTGTATGAGTAGAGAATAAATAGGGATATCAGTTGGTTAGCGTAATAAATAACAACTGATCAGATGAGTGAAAGCGAGCGCGCTCGCTAATAAAACTGTTATGTGAACCTATGAATATCGAAGTTATTGCAAAAATTGCAGGGGTATTAGGTTTCTTTATAAGTGTTAGTACCTTTGTTTTAACCAGATTAGAGCGTAGAAAAAAGATTGAAATAGAGCTTTTTGAATCAAGTTCTTTAGATTTTCCGGATGAAGAGGATGCAAAGGGCGAGTTACTTATTAAAGTAAGGTTCACGAATATTGGGCCGCAACCGGTGATTTTGAAGCCAAGAACTCTGATTATCGAGTGCAGTGGCAAAACATATAAGCTAGATAGGGAAGATTATTGGGGCATGGATGAATTCGATGAATTGATGCCTCCAACTTCAAGTCAAGAAATTGGTGTTCACTTAGGTTCGGTTTGCGAGGCTTTAGAGATTGAATCCCCGAAAAACTATGATGAGAAAACCTTTAACAAACTTTATCCATTGAGCGTTAAAATCTATGATCACTCTGGTAAGGCCTATAAAACAGAAAAGTTTAAGTACCACGAGTCTGTCGGAGAGTTCATCACATAACAAAGCCAACCACAATCGCACCAGCAAGCTGGTGCTGGACTCGCAACAAGTTGCTCGCCTGTGTTGGCGGCGTTAGCACTCAATATGAATCGAGCATTAATTATATATTTATCAGTCATCTTGTGTTCTTGTGACTCCGGTGTTCTATGGAGTGATCACCCATATGAGGTTCATTGGGTCGATACAGGAAGCAATGTTACGTTGGCTCGCAGGATTAACGGAGGGCCTGATACAATTGGAAGAGTTGATGCTGAAGTTATTGCGGTAGGTAGCAATGACAAATTTGTAGTAGCAAAGCAAAGAGTTATTGGTTCAGATAGCATTTCCTATTTTTACGTTGAGAAAAGTAAAGATAGCACTTATCTAAATCTAAGCGAAATCACACAAGGGCCATTTTCTGAGGCGCGGTTCAGTAAATTGAAGGCTGAGCTGGAGCTACCTGATTTCACTAAAGAGTTTTAATGCAAAGTGCTAACAAACAAATCTTGCGGAGCGGCTTACGCTTCGCTCCAGCCGCCCGCAAATTTGGGCGTTAAATGACACGAGCGAATAATGGCTCCAATAATCGATGAATTTCTGAGGCCAGTCGAAAAATCTAGCTCGAATATCGAGTTTCAAGCTGATGTTGTCTCATGGCAGCTTTCCGCAGAAGGCGACATTGTGGTTCAGATTTTTCGTCGAAGTAGCGGATCATTTGGCATTGGCTACTTGGCTTGGGTAGCATGGCGCGACGCGGGCGATTGTGTTCAAAGTCATTCGTGGCACCCAATTGCGCCTAGTACTACCGCAATTTTGGCATCTGAGACTGAAGCAAAGTCATATGCAGAACATCAGGCTTCTACTGATGGCATAAAACTTAAAGGCCAGTGGTGTAGTGTCATTTAACTAAATAGCTGTGCCGAATAGTAGATCACCTTGGGCAGCCTACGAAGCCCATGTTTTCGCGGGCTGTAGCGATATAGGGTGGCTCACAATTAGGAGCACTTATTTAGGCGTTGAAGTGGGCCCCTACACTCCGCGATTTTGCGTGCAATTCGCTGGCGCTCATTTTAATGCACACAAAACCGCTCCGTTCCGGGGCCACTGAACTTGGCGTTAAGCATTTAGCATCGAGGGAGATTTCAGCTTGTTTTTTTATGTGGATGAAAGTGGGCATACGGGCCCAAATCTTTTTGATGAAAATCAACCTATCCTCTACTACGGGGTGCTTTCTAGCAAAATCAACTTAGATGCAGCAGCCGAAAGCAGGGTTAAGGGAATTAGAAAAAGGCTTGGGGTCAAGAGACTGCATGCTGCTGATCTTGGTAATGGAAGGCTTATTGAAATAGTTAAAGACGTAGACGCTCTCAGAAAGCGATACGATCTTCGATTTGATATTTACAGAGTGGCTAAAGCCGATCACGCTCTTATAAGCTTTTTTGATCAGGTCTTTGATCAAGGGATGAATCCAGCAGTACCCTGGACTTCATATTGGACACCCTTACGCTATGTTCTTCTAGTAAAACTGGCAACGCTTTTTGATGAAGATCTATTGAAAGAAGCGTGGGCGGCTCGAATAAATTTGAATACAGAACAAGCAAATGAGTCTTTATCGAATATATGCCTTGAGCTGAAGAGAAGAGTCATAACTATTCCCGATGAGCGTTCACGTCAAGTCATGGGGGATGCATTAAGCTGGGCAGCAGAGAACCCTAATGAGATTTACTACAACATAAAAAATAAAAAAGACCTTTTGCAAATAACCCCAAACTTAATAGGTTTTCAATCTGTGATGCATGGAATTGCTTCACGCTTAATTAAAAATGGGAAAAGCGCCTCGAAAATTGTCGTTGACCAACAATCCCAATTTAACAAGGCTCAGAAAAAACTATCTGACTTTTATGCGGCTAATAAGAACGTACCTCTAGTAAATGGACCTGGGCTACCTGATATAGATTTTAGCGGGATGCCAGAGGTTCCTATTTCATGTACAGCGGGTACTGATAGCACTGGCCTAGAGCTTGTTGACATCTACCTGTGGGTTTTCAAACGATTTATGGATAACAAAGAACTGGCCCCAGAGCTTTTTACCCTAATAAAGAGCCAACTTCACAGAGGTCACACTGATGAAATATCGATAAATGCTATTTCAAGTCGGTGGACTAAATGGTTCGAGGAGTTGCCTGAGGTTACAGATGAGCAAATGGAAAAAGGTCGAGAAATAATGAAAATGGACGAAGACCGGAGACTACAGGCTATAAATAATGCTTAACAAGTCAATCAACTTCGCGCCTGCGGCGCCGGACGCGCAAAAAGCGCGCGCCGGTTATTGAGGCGTTAAATGGCAAAGGAAATGTGCAAACCTAAAGCAATAGAAGATATAACCGTCGAAGATTTAAAAGCTCATCGTTGGTGTTTTTACCAAAACGATGAAGAGGGTTTTGATGCGTTTGAACATGTAATCCCAGATAATCACCCTGATTTCTCAGAGCACGTAATTGAACTAGAATTATCTGAGTTTAAATTTGCCAATGGCAAATCTTGTTTTGGGTTTTACGATGGTTCCGAGGCTTTTAATATTATCGCTGGCGATCAATGGTATTCTTTTTGGTACGGTATTGCCGAGCCCAACGCTGAAGATTTATCAAGGTTAAAGTCATTTGTTGTTAGCAATAACTTAGAGCTTCCGGTAGTTGTACAAGCAAAGTGGTCAGGCACATCTAAAACATTCAGTGGCATCCAATATATAAATCCAAATGGCGAAACAATTGAAAAAACCATTTAACAAGCCGCTTAAATTTGTTCTGGCCGCAAAAACCGCGGCCTCCACCGGACTCGCTAACGCTCGCCGTTTAGAAAAAAAATAAAGGACATCCATCTTCTGAGTAACAAAAGTCCAGTTTTTTGTGTTGCATCGATAGTGCAGGATTAATCAGCCTTGAGGGTGTTTGCTTCGCGCTGATACCGCGTTTTGTCGTTAAAAACGCAAATCCAAGGCGAGCGAGATTGTCAGCGGGTGCCGAAGGTCTGTGAGCGCGGGGCTGTGAGGGGATTAAGCGGCTTTTATTGGTGGGCCGACCACGTGCCGTCGGTGGTGGGCTTTGGCGTAGGCACTTTGGGCCTGCTTATGGCCAATCACAGAGCCACGGGAAAGTTGGTGTTGGCCCAGGGCGATAAGGAAGCTGTCGGCATCCAGGCCTAAGCGTTCCAAAATGGCAGGGGTGTCTGGGGTGATGAAGCCGCGTTTGTCGTCTCGTTGTGCCCGGCCTGTCCAATCCACCAATGCCAGGTAATCGGCCAGCGCAAAGGGAATGCCTTTTGGGCTGTCTTTAAACTGGGTAACAAAAGGGAGTAGGGCTGGCTGGCTAGCACTATCGGGGTTAAGCCTTGCCGATAAAGACACATCGGCTGAGGCTTCCGGGGTATCCACTATCTTGGCGCGAAGCGGGTTGAGGTCCACATAAGCCATACAGGCCAGTAACCCGGCTTCATCCAAAATGGCTTGCGACTTAAAGCGCGCCTCCCAAAACCGGCCCTTACACTTGTCTTCTTCATTGGCCTTGCGGGCAATATGCTCGTTCAAGCAACGCATAAACCAGGACAGGTCACAAAGCCGCTGCCGCAGCGTATCGATATGTGACCGCGCCACAGTCCGCTCAGCCTCACAGGTTAACTTACCGGCCCGATAGCGATTGACGAGCAGTGGCAAAGCAAACAGCAGCTCCCAACGGGCCATTACCGCGTCATCGTCTAACACCGCTGC